>JBFYZW010000264.1:0-41383 GCA_041309305.1 Deltaproteobacteria bacterium
AGGAGCCGCCGCCGGTCCCACCGCCGGCGCCGCCCGCCCCCGAGGAGACCGACCTGCGCTCGCCATCACCGCCCGACCCGGGGCCTCCGCCGGCCGACGATCCGCCGACCACCGCGCTCGACGCCGATCCGGTGCGCGCCGCTCTCGACGCCGGCCCACCCCAGCCGGGCGAGTTCACCATCCAGGTCAGCGCCTATCAATCGATGGCCGAGGCCAACGCCTTCTCGGCCTCGCTCGAGCGGCGCGGCTACCGGCCGTTCGTCGTCCAGACCAACCTGCCGGGCAAGGGAACCTGGTACCGCGTGCGGCTCGGCCGCTTCGCCAGCCAGGACCAGGCGACGCGCGGCAAGGTGCTCCTCGCCCAGGCCGACATCGCCGCCTGGGTGCTGAAGACCGAGTAGAGCGAGCGGGCAGAGGGCGAGCGGCTACTCGGCCGGCTTCGCCGCCGCGTCCGCCGAGGCCTCGGGCTCCTCGTCCGGCCGCGCCTCGCGCTTGCGCTCCCAGCTGTCGGCGATGCCGTCCATGTCGGTGTCGGTGCCGATCCGATCCAGCTCGCCGTTGATGAAGTACTCCCAGGTGTCGATCGTCCCGTCGCCGCTGCGATCCGACTCGATGCGCGCCAGCTTGCCCTCGTCGTAGTACTTGGTCACGTCGGCCTTGCCGTCGTAGTTGACGTCGATCTCGCGCCGGTGCAGGGCTCCGTCCTTGTAGAAGGCGGTGGCGTCGATCCGCCCGTCGAAGTCGAGATCAGCCCGCTCCTCGATGAGCCGCTGCTTGTCGTCGTAGAAGTCGATGATGTCGATACGGCCGTCGTGATTGATGTCCAGCTCCTTGCGCACCAGTCGCTCGAGCTGGTTGCCCGGGTTCTTGGGGTCCGGCTCGAGGCGGTAGAACTTGAACACGTCGGGCTGCCCGTCGCGGTTCAGGTCGTACTGCTTGAGCTCGAGCCCCTCGGCCTTGGCCTGCGCCTCGCGGTCGGAGGAGTCGGCCGTCGTTACCGCCGCGACCGGCGGTTGCGGCGCCTTGCTGCCGCCGCACCCGGCCACCAGCAGCAGCACACCGGCCAGCGCGAATAGTCTCGTCATGGGATCCTCTCCACCGCCTGCATTTGCGGTCTTTGGCCGGCGCAAGTCAAGACTTGGTTGGCGTGTGATCGACGGCCGTCCGCCGACTTGACATGCCATAGCCTGCACTCTATGTATGGCAGCCTGGAATCAGGAGCAGGTCTTGGCAGAGAAGAAGATCTCGACTACCGTCTACCTCGACAAGAGCCAGGTCGAGCGGTTGAAGCTGCTGCACACGCGGACCAAGGTGCCGATCGCGGCGTATATTCGCGAAGGGGTCGACCTGGTGCTCAAGGCCCACGCCGACAAGCTGCCCGGCCAGCTGACCCTGGTCCAGTAACCGACTCCCTGAGGGACAAGGCCGCCCGGCTCGACGAGAGCGGCGGCAAGGCGCCGCGATGGCTGACACGCCGATCCGCAACTTCTGTATCATCGCCCACATCGATCACGGCAAGAGCACGCTCGCCGATCGGATCCTGGAGCTGTGCGAGGCGGTCAGCGCCCGCGAACACAAGCAGCAGTTCCTCGACAACATGGAGCTCGAGCGCGAGCGCGGCATCACCATCAAGGCCCAGGCGGTTCGCCTCGGCTACCGGGACAGCAAGGGGCAGAGCTGGCGCATCAACCTGATCGACACGCCGGGGCACGTCGACTTCACCTACGAGGTCTCCCGATCGCTGGCCGCCTGCGACGGCGCGATGTTGGTCGTCGACGCCACGCAGGGGGTCGAGGCGCAGACGGTGGCCAACGTCTACCTGGCGCTCGACAACAACCTCGAGATCGTCCCGGTGATCAACAAGATCGACCTGCCGAGCGCCGACGTCGCCGAATGCCGGCGGCAGATCGAGGAGGTCATCGGCATCGACGCGTCGGCGGCGGTGCCGGTCAGCGCCAAGACCGGCGAAGGCGTGCGCGAGGCGCTCGAGCAGGTGCTCGAGCGGCTGCCGGCGCCGAAGCGCGACCTCGAGGCGCCGCTGCAGGCGCTGCTGTTCGACTCCTGGTTCGACTCGTATCGCGGCGTCGTCGTCTTGGCGCGGGTGCTCAGCGGCCGGATCAAGAAGGGGATGACCATCCGCCTGATGCGCACCGGCGCGACCCACGAAGTCCAGGAGGTCGGCGCCTACACACCCTACGCGGCGCCGCTCGAGGAGCTCGGCGCCGGCGAGGTCGGCTTCGTCATCGCCGGGATCAAGGACATCCACGAAACGCAGGTCGGCGACACGATCACCGAGGAGGGGCGCCAGTGCCCGGCGCCGCTGCCCGGGTTCAAGGAGGCCAAGCCGATGGTCTTCGCCGGCATCTTCCCGACCGAGGCGAAGGACTACGGCGACGTCAAGGAGGCGCTCGAGAAGCTGCGCCTGAACGACAGCTCGTTCACCTTCGAGCCGGAGACCAGCCAGGCGCTCGGCTTCGGCTTCCGCTGCGGCTTCTTGGGCCTTCTGCACATGGAGATCATCCAGGAGCGGCTCGAGCGCGAGTACGATCTCACGCTGGTGACCACCGCGCCGACGGTGGTCTACGAGGTCAAGACCACCAAAGGGGAGCTGATCCGCATCGACAACCCGGCGAAGCTGCCGGCGGTGCAGCACATCGAAGCGTTCACCGAGCCGGTGATCCGCGCCCACGTCCACGCGCCGAGCGAGCACCTGGGCAGCGTCATCACGCTGTGCGAGGAGCGACGCGGCAGGCAGGTCGATCTGCGCTACGCCGGCCACAACCGGGCGCTGGTGGTCTACGAGCTGCCCCTCTCCGAGGTGGTCTTCGACTTCTACGACCGGCTCAAGAGCCTGTCGCGCGGCTACGCCTCGTGGGACTACGAGGTCACCGGCTACCAGAACGCCGACCTGGTCAAGCTCGACATCCTGATCAACGGCGACGTGGTCGACGCGCTGTCGGTGATCGTCCACCGCGAGCGGGCCTTCGAGCGCGGTCAGTCGCTCTGCCGCAAGCTCAAGGAGATCATCCCTCGCCAGCAGTTCGAGGTCGCCATCCAGGCGGCGCTCGGCACCAAGGTGATCGCCCGCACCACGGTGAAGGCCTTCCGCAAGAACGTGACCGCGAAGTGCTACGGCGGCGACATCACCCGCAAGCGCAAGCTGCTCGAGCGGCAGAAGGAGGGCAAGAAGCGGATGAAGAGCGTCGGCGCGGTCGACATCCCGCAGGAGGCCTTCCTGGCGGTCCTGCGCACCGATTGATATCTTGGCTTGGTTGCCATCCTGCTGTGAGGTAAGAGCCCGGCCATGCAGGCGTTGCTCGATTGGTTGAACGCCGAGACCCGCGCCAAGGGCGCGCGGCTGCGCCACGCGCGCAAGGAGGGCCGCGCCCAGGTCAAGGAGGCGCGCAAGCTGCTGCGCCGCGGCCGCAGCCTGCTCGGCGACGGGGTGCGCGCCCAGTTCGACGATCTTGTCACCACCACCGAGTTGACGCTGCGCCAGACCGACCCCGGCGCGATCGACAAGGCGACCCGGAAGCTCGGCGACGCGACCGACAAGCACCTCGACGCCTACCGCAAGCCGGCCTGGCGCGAGTCGCTCGAGTCGATCGCCGTCGCGGTGCTCATCGCCTTGATGCTGCGCTCGTTCGTGGTCGAGGCGTTCAAGATCCCGAGCGGCTCGATGATCCCGACCCTGGCGATCGGCGACCAGATCTTCGTCAACAAGCTCCGCTACGGCATCCGCATCCCGTTCACCTCGATCCGTCTGGTCGACTTCGCGATGCCCCAGCGCGGCGAGGTGCTGGTCTTCATCTGCCCAGTGGAGCCGCGCGAGGACTACATCAAGCGGGTGATCGGCCTGCCCGGCGACGAGGTCGCGGTGCGCGACGGGGTGGTGCAGATCAACGGCGAGCCGCTGACGCAGGAGCTGATCGGCGAGCAGAGCTACTGGGACCGGGACAACCGGCTGAAGCGCTGGTTCCCGTTCGAGGCGGTGGCCTACCGCGAGACCATCGGCGAGAAGAGCCACGTGATCATCCGCGACGCCGATCCGGCGCAGCGCGCCCCCGACTACGGCCCGTTCGTCGTCCCCGAGGGCCACGTCTTCATGATGGGCGACAACCGCGACCACTCGTTCGACAGCCGCGCCTGGGGCCCGGTGCCGCTGTCCAACATCCTCGGCCGCTCGTTGTTCGTCTGGTTCTCCTGGGGCCGCGACAACATGGCCTGGGAGCGGCTCGGAACCTGGATCGAGTGACCCCGGGCGCTTGACTCCTCCTCCGACGGCTCTGAGAATGCCGGCGCCGCCCGTCTCGGCGGTCCAGCACCACAGGGGGCACCCATGCGTTCACGGCTCATCCGCCTCGCGGTCCTCGTCGTCACCGCCGGCCTCGGCGCCGGCGCCTGCCACCTCGGCGAGCCGCTGGCGGTGTTGCACAGCTCGCCGAGCGGCGAGCTGAGCGCGGCGCCGCAGTGGATCGAGGTGCGCTTCGATCGGCCGCTCATCGATCCGGACGCGGTGGCGGGCAAGCGGCCCGAGGTGCGCGTCAGCATCGACCCGCCGGTGGCCGGTGAGGTGGGCTTCCCGACCCCGACCTCGCTCAGCTACACCTTCCTCGCCCCGGTGCTGCCGGCGCAGCGCTACCAGGTCACCATCTCGAGCGGCCTGCGCTCGGCCGACGGCAAGGCGGTGCTCAAGCGTGACCACCGCTTCGAGTTCGTCACCGAGCGCAACCGGGCCACCGAGCTGCTGCGCGCCGCGCTGCCCGAGGAGGGGGAGGGGTTCCCGGTCGGCGGCGAGCGCGGGGTCAACAACCTGGATCTCGGCGAGCACCTCCTGGTCACCTTGCGCTTCCCGGAGAAGGTCGAGCGCCTGAGGAGCCTGGTGCGCGTCGACGGCGAGCCGCTCGCCGGCGGCGCCGCGGCGCCGCTCGAGACCCGGCTCAGCTTCCCCGACGAGGTCGCCGCCGACCGGTTCATCGTCTCGCCCAAGACCGAGTGGCCTAAGCACACGCGCCTGTGGGTGCGCATCGGCGCCGGCCTGCAGATCGCCACCATCCCGGCCGGGCCGCTCGGCTCGGCCGCCGAGCAGGTGCTCAAGGCCTCGACCTACGGCCCGCTCACCGTCGCCCGCGGGCCCGAGTGCGAGCTGTGCCGGCCGCCGGCGACTCTGCTGTTCGAGTTCGCGACGCCGGTGCGCTGCGAGGATGTCGTCGAGCAGATCTCGGTGCGGCCGGGCAACCCGAGCCTGCGCTGCGCCGGCCAGCCGACGCCGACGATGATCCGCGTCGAGCCGACCCCGGCGCTCGGCGCCTACACGACCTACACCGTGAAGGTGAAGGCCGGCGTCACCGACGTCTTCGCCCAGAAACTCGCCGAGACGGCGACCTTCACGCTCAAGACCGGCGACGCCAACCCGCGCTTCGCCCACCAGCGGATGTTCAACGTCCTCGAGCGTCAGACCGCGCCGAGCCACGAGGAGAAGGTCTACCGGGCGGCGAAGCTGAAGGTCGAAGGCGCCCGGCTGCCGTTCGCCGACGCGTGGCGGATCATCGCCAGCGAGGGCCTGGCGAGCCAGGTGAGCTGGACGAGCCTGCCCTGGTGGCTGAACGACGACTACCACTACGGCTTCGGCGGCGTCGACTGCGAGTGGGACGAGGAGGCCGGCGAGGAGGTCTGCGCCGAGAGCGGCTCCGGCCGCCGCTACCCCGGCGCGCTCGAGTCGGGCGAGCTGAGCCTGCCGAACGCCACCGTCCAGGAGCTGGCGGCGGACAGCGACGGCTGGGCGGAGATCGAGGTGCCGCTCGCCCCGTACCTGGGCGGCCGCGGGGGCCTGGCGGTGCTGAAGAGCACGCCGCTCGACGACCAGGGGCGGGCGCTCTCGGGCCCGGTGTTGCGCCTGCTGAACGTCACCGACATCGGCCTGACGGCGCGCTACTCGCCCGCCCAGCTGGTCGTGCTCGCCGCGCGCCTGTCCGACGGGGCGCCGGTCGCGGGCGCCAAGGTGCAGGCCTACGCGGTCGACCAGGAGCGGGCCGAGCTCGGCGAGCCGCTGGCGACCGCAACCACCGACGCGCAGGGCGTCGCGGTGTTCGGCAGCGCCGAGCTGACCCGCGCCGGCGAGCAGCCCGACCTGCATGACCGCGGCCTGTTCGTCGCCGCCAGCACCGACGACGACGAGGCGTTCGTCTGGTCGCAGTTCCAGGCCGGCGGCCGCCGTGGGGCGGCCGGCGGTGATGCGCTGCTCGGCATGGCCTACACCGAGCGGGGCGTCTACCGACCGGGCGAGACGGTCTTCTTCCGCGCCGTGCTGCGCAAGCCGATCGCCGGGGGCCTGGCCACGCCGACCGGCACGGTCACGGTGACCGCCCGACGCGGCGGCGCCTACTACGATGACGACGAGGACGAGGACGTGTTCAGCAGCGAGCTCGAGCTCAGCCGCTTCGGCACCGTCGCTGGGCAGTTCCAGATCCCGGCGGCGGCGCGGATCGGCAGCTACGCTTTGGTGGTGAAGCTCGGTGACCACCGGGTCGGCGGCAGCTTCCAGGTCGCCGAGTTCCGCCGCGCCGAGATGAAGGTCACGGTCAACACCGACAAGGCGGCCTACGTGCGCGGCGACAGGCTCCAGGTGCGGGTCAACGCCGACTACCTGTTCGGCGCGCCGGCCGCCGGCCTGGAGCTGCGCTGGAGCCTGCGCCGCACCTGGGCCAGCTTCCAGAGCAAGCGCTTCCCGGGCGCGCGCTTCTCCGACTACGACTACCACTCCTGGTACGACGAGCGCTCGAGCTACTCCGAGTTCGTCGACGAGGGCAACGTCACGCTCGACCAGAACGGCTCGTTCCAGTTCGCGCGCAAGCTCGACAAGGCGGCGAGCGGCCACCGGGTCGAGGACCTGGTCGTCTCGGCCACCGTCGAGGACAAGAGCGGCCAGGCGGTCTCGGCGCGGCGCACGGTGCGCGTCCACCCGGCCGCCTTCCACGTCGGCCTGGTGCCGCACGGCTACCTGAAGGAGAAGGACAAGCTGTTCAGCTTCGACGCGATCGCCGTGTCGCCGACGGACGAGCCGATGGCTGGCGTGCCGCTCAACGTCTCGCTCTACCAGGAGTACTGGTACTCGGTGAAACGCCAGGGCCCGGGCGGCCGGATGTACTGGGACTACCAGCGCGAGCTGATCGAGGAGCAGAGCGTCTGCGCCGGCAAAACCGACAGCGCCGGGCTGGTCCGTTGCCAGTACACGCCGAAGAAGGGCGGCTCGCTGCGCCTGCGCGTGCAGGCCAAGGACAAGGCGGGGCGCGAGGTGCGCGCCTCCACCTGGTTCTGGGTCACCGGCGACCCGGACTACTACGGCAGCCGCGGCGACCGGAACCAGGTCGGCGTGGTCGCCGAGGCGCCGGAGGTCGAGGCCGGCGAGACCGCGACGATCGTCGTCACCTCGCCGTTCAAGCAGGCGCTGGCGCTGGTCACCGTCGAGCGCGAGGACATCCTCTGGCGCAAGGTGGTCGAGATCGGCAGCAACGCGGTGCTCGAGATCCCGGTCGCCGCGACCTGGGTGCCGAACGTCTACGTCTCGGCCACGCTTGTGCGCGGCCGCGTCGCCCCGGACGGTGAGCTGCGCCCCGATCCGGAGCGGGACAAGCCGGCCTTCGCGCTCGGATCGGTCAACCTGAAGGTCAAGCCGACCGCCAACACGCTGGCGGTCGAGGTCACGACCAACGCGCCGACGTTCGAGCCCGGCCAGAAGGTGCAGGCGGCGGTGCTGACCCGGGACGCCAAGGGCGCGCCGCTGTCGGCCGAGGTCAACCTCTACGCCGTCGACGAGGGCGTGCTGATGCTCACCGGCTACAAAACGCCTGAGCTGATCGGGGCGCTGTTCCGCGAGCGTGGCTACGCGGTCGTCGCGCTCGACACCCGGATGCACGTGCTCGGCCGCCGCCAGTACATCACCCCGGTCATCAAGGGGGAGGAGGACGGCAGCGGCGGCGGCGACGGGGAGGCCGACGCCGCCGAGGAGGCGCGCGAGGACTTCAACCCGGTGGCCACCTGGGTCGGCAGCCTGGTGACCGACGCCCACGGCAAGGCGAGCCACACGTTCGAGCTGCCCGACACTCTGACCACCTACCGGCTGATGGCGGTGGCGATCACCACCGGCGCGCAGGCCGGCAGCGGCGAGACCGAGTTCAAGGTGGCCAAGACCCTGATGATGCGCCAGGCGATGCCGCGCTTCGCCAGGCCCGGCGATCGGATGAGCGCCGGGGTGGTCGTCAACCAGCTCTCCGGCGCCGCCGGTGAGGTCACCGTCAGCCTCGACACCTTCGACGCCAAGCTCTTCCGCCTGCACGGGCCCCAGAGCACCACCGCCAAGGTCGGCGCCAAGGAGACGGTGCCCTTCCGCTTCGGCCTCGAGGCGCTCGACGCCGAGGGCACCTCCGAGATCGTCTTCTCGGCCAAGATGGGCAAGCACCGCGACAAGGTGAAGCTGAACCTGCCGGTCCGCCGGCTCATCCCGCGCGAGTCGGTCTCGGTGGCCGGCGTGCTCGAGCCGGGCAAGCTGTCGCACAACCTGGCCCTGCCGGACGGGGCGCGGCCGATCGCGCTCGAGCTGAACGCCAGCGGCCTGCCGGTCGCCTCGCTCGAGGAGAAGATCCGCCAGCTGGTCGGCTACCCCTACGGCTGTTTGGAGCAGCGGACCAGCAAGGTGATGCCGCTCATCGCCGTGCGCGAGTTGGCCAAGGAGCTCGCGTTCGAGTCGATCCCGACCGACAAGATCGAGGGCTGGGTCAACGAGTGGGTCCAGCTGGTGCCCAAGTACCGCTGCTCGGACGATGGCTTCGACTACTACCCGGGCTGCGGCAGCGGCTCCGACCCGTACCTGACCGCCTTCGCGCTCGACGGGCTGGTCACGGCGCGCAAGTTCGGCTTCGCGGTGCCGGCCGGCACGATCGAGCCGGCGGCCCGCTACCTGGAGAACCGGCTGGCGCGGATGGACCCGACCGGCTCGAGCTGGGACCAGAACGCCTCCGGCCTGGCCGGCGCGCTGCGCGTGCTCGCCGAGCTCGACCGGGCCAAGCCGAGCCACGAGTCGCGCCTCTACGAGGCGCGCGCCAGCCTGCCGCTGTTCGCCAAGACCGACCTGTTGCGCGCCGTCTACCGGCGAGAGGGCAAGCGCACGCCGGTGGTCGACGCGCTGCTCGGTGACGTGCTCGCCGGCGGCACGACGCGAAACGGCGCACTGCGCTTCGCCGCCGCCGACCAGGATCGCTACTGGTGGGCCTGGGACTCGGACCTGCGCTCCACCGCGCTGGTGCTCCGGAGTCTGCTCGAGGTCGAGCCGACCGACGCGCGCGTCCCGCTCATCGTCCGGGGGCTCATCGACCTGGACAATGGCGAGAGCTACTACACTACCCAGGGCGTGACCCAGACGCTGCTCGCGCTCGCCGACGCGGCCGCGGTGCTCAAGAAGCTCGACCAGCCGCCGGTGGTCACCGCCAGCGTCAACGGCCGGGAGGTCCTCTCCGGGAAGAAGGTTGGCGTCAAGGTCGAGCAGACCCGGCTCGCCGACGCCGAGCTGGGCGCCGGGCCCTACGGGCTGGCGCTTCACAACACCGGCAAGGGGCCGCTCTACTTCGGCGCCTTCCTCCACTACGCCTATCCGGCGACCGCACGCCTGGCGGCGAAGGCCGAGGGCTTCCGCATCGAGCGCAGCTACACCGACCGCAACGGCAAGCCGGTGGGCGAGAAGGTCAAGGTCGGCGATTACGTGATGGTCAACCTGAAGATCTGGGTCGAGGAGAGCGGCCGGATGGTCGTGGTCGATGACCCGTTGCCCGCCGGGCTCGAGCCGGTCGACACGTCGCTCGAGACCTCCGACACCGAGATGGCCAAGGTGATGGAGGCAGCGCGCGGCGACTGGTCCTGGTGGCGCAGCCGCTACAGCGAGCTGCGCGACGACCGGGTCGAGTGGCACTTCCGCCAGTTGTGGCAGACCGGTGACGGGCGCTGGCCGCTCAAGCTCCAGTACCTGACCAGGGCGACGACCCCGGGCACCTACTACGCCCCCGGCACCGCGGTCGAGCGGCTCTACCAGCCGCACATCCGCGGCCGCGGGCCAGGCGCGAGCCTCATCGTCGCGCCGAAGCCCTGACGCGCGCGGTGCGGCGCACGCTCGCCATCGCCGCGGCCGTCGGCGGCCTCGGGCTCACCCTGAGCCTGCTCTGGCCGCTCCGTGACCGGGTGCTCGACCGGCGGCAGCTGCAGTCGACGGTCTGGCTCGACCGCCACGGCGAGCGGCTGGCCGCCGCGCCGGGCGCGCTCGACACCTGGAGCGAACCGGTCACGCTCGGTCAGGTCAGCCCCCACGTGATCCTCGCGCTCCTGGCCGCCGAGGACCGGCGCTTCTACTCCCACCCCGGCGTCGATCCCCTGGCCATGGCCCGCGCCGCGGTGCAGAACCTCGTCGAGCTGCGGGTGGTCAGCGGCGGGTCGACCCTGACCCAACAGCTGGCCCGCCTGCTCGCGGCCGAGGAGGCGGGGCTGGCCGGCCTGCCGCCGCCGCCGCGCACCCTCGGCCAGAAGCTCCGCGAGGCGCACCTGGCGTTGCGGCTCGAGCTCCAATACGACAAGCAGGAGCTGCTCACCGCCTTCCTCGGCCGCGCCCCGTTCGGCAACCGCGCGGTCGGGATCACCGCCGCCGCCGAGCGCTACTTCGGGGTCGACCCGGCGCGGCTCAGCCTGGCCCAGGCGGCCTTCCTCGCCGGCCTGCCGAAGGGCCCGAGCCACTACGACCCGATCCGCCGGGGCGAGCGGGCCCGTGACCGCCAGCGCCGCGTGCTCGAGCGGATGCTGGCCGCGGAGATGATCACCGCCGGTCAGGCCGAGCGGGCGCTCGCCGAGCCGATCGAGGCCCAGCTGCGCCTGCCCCCGGCCGACGCCCGGCACGCGGTCGGGTTGGCGCGCGAGCAGCTGGGCGACGCGGGGCAGGGCGGGACGGTGCGGCTGACCCTCGACGCGGCGCTGCAGCGCGACGTCGAGCAGATCGTCGCCGACGAGATCGTGCGGACCTACGCCCGCGGCGGCCGCTCGGCGGCGGTGGTGGTGCTCGACAACCAGAGCAGCGACCTGTTGGCGATGGTCGGCGCCGCGTTCGCCGAGAACCCGCGCTGGGGCCAGTACAACGCCGCGGTGGCGGTGCGTCAGCCGGGCTCGGCGCTCAAGCCCTTCATCTACGCCGCGGCGCTCACGCGCGGCGAGACGGCCGCGACCCTCGCGGCCGACATCCCGCGGCCGTTCCCCGACACCTGGGGCGTCTACCTGCCCGACAACTACGACGGCCGGTTCCACGGCCCGGTGCGCTACCGCGAGGCCCTGGCCCAGTCGCTCAACGTCGCCGCGGTCGACGTGCTCTTCCGCACCGGCCTCGGCGAGGCCTTCGCGCTGCTCGACGCCGCGGGCCTCAAGACCCTCGACCGCCGGCCCGACTACTTCGGGCTCGGCCTGACCCTCGGCAGCGGCGGCGTCCGGCCGGTGGACCTGGCCAACGCCTACGCGGCGCTGGCGCGCGGCGGCCTGTTCCGGCCCTGGCGGCTGGTCGCCGCCCACGAGGCCGACGGCGTCCGGCGCGACGTCGTGGTCGGCGACGCGACCCGCATCCTCGACCCGCGGATCGCCTTCGTCGTCGGCGACATCCTCGCCGATGAGCACGCGCGCAAGCCGCAGTTCGGCGAGCGCAGCGTCCTGGCCACGCCCTATTGGACCGCGGTCAAGACCGGCACGAGCAAGGGCTTCCGCGACAACTGGACCGTCGGCTACTCCGAGACCGTGACCGTCGCGGTCTGGGTCGGTGACCCGCGCGGCGGCCCGATGCACCGAATGAGCGGCGTCGAGGGGGCAGGGGTGATCTGGCGCAAGGTGATGAACCGGGCCAGCGGCCGCCGCTCGCGCCGGCCGAGCCCGCCCGAGGGGCTCGTCCAGGTCCGCGTCTGCCACGTCTCCGGGGAGCGGCTCGGCCCCGACTGCGACGGCGGGCGCGACGAGTGGTTCCTCGCCGGCACCGGGCCGACGGCACGCTGCAGCTACCATCGCACCGTGGAGATCGACCCCGAGAACGGGCTCCTGGTGCCGCCCGGTTGCCGGTTGCGCCACGCCGAGCGCCGCCGGGTTACGGTCTACCCGAGCCCCTTCGACCGCTGGGCCGTGCAGGCCGAGGCGGGGATCGCCGAGCGCACGACGCCGCGCTGCCCGGCGCCGCCGGCGGCGCGGGTCGAGCTCGCGCTGCTCAGCCCGGGGCCGACCGAATCGCTGCGCCTCGACCCGGAGGTCCCCCGGGCGCTGCAGGCGCTGCCGCTGCAGGCGGTGGTCCGCGGCGCAGCCGGCCCGATCACATTCCTGGTCGATGATCGGCCGGTCGGCCGGGCCGAGGCCCCGCACCTGGTCTACTGGCCGCTCGAGGCGGGGCTGCACCGGATCCGTGCCCGCGACGAGCAGACCGGCGCCGAGAGCCCGACCCATCGGGTCGACGTGCGCTGAAACGCCGTAGGCCAGCGCCGATGGTTCGCTATTTGACAGGGCTGGCGTTCCCGGATACCTCAAGCGGGGTCCCGATGCGCCCGCCACCCACAGAGCCCGGCTACGGGCGGTTCTCGAAGCTGGCCTGGCTGGCGCTCGGCGCCGCGCTGGTCTACGCCGGGGTGACCTACTGGCCGGTGGCCAAGACCTACTTCACGATCAAGCAAGACGCGCGGCGGCTGGTGATCCGGACGCTGAACCCGGGCGAAGATCCCGAGATCCAGATCCAGCGCTTCATCGAGCTCGTCCGTCAGCGTGACAAGATCCCGTTGACCCGCAGCCACATCGCCTACCAGCGGCAGGAGGACCGGGCCGAGATCAGCGTCCGCCTGGCGTTGCCGGTGGCCCCGCCCGGGGTGAGCAAGCGCTACAGCTGGACCACGGTGGTCAAGGCCGAGGCGTCGCGCGAGCGGGGGTTCTGAGCATGATCAGGGTGGCGCTCGACGAGGCGGGGATCAGGCGCGCGATCGCCGAGATGAGCGCGGCTTTGGCGCGACGACCGGACGACGCGCCGTGGGCGGTGGTCGGGATCCGGCGCGGGGGCAAGGAGCTGGCCCGGCGGCTGGCGACGGCGCTCGGCGCCGCCACCGGACGCACGCCGGCCGCCGGCACGGTCGACATCACGCTCTACCGCGACGACGGCTTCGGCCCGCACGACTGGCCGGTGGTCGGCGAGACCGAGATCCCGTTCGACCTCCGGGCCCACACCGTGGTGCTGGTCGACGACGTGCTCTACACCGGCCGCACCGTGCGCGCCGCGCTCGACGCCATCCTCGACTACGGCCGGCCGCGCGCGGTGCGCCTGGCGGTGCTGGTCGACCGCGGCCTGCGCGAGCTGCCGATCGGCGCCGACGCGGTCGGCCTGGTGCTGAAGACCACACCCGACGAGCACGTCGACGTGCACCTCGGCGCCCAGCCCGGACCGGAGGACGTCGTCCGGGTCACCGGGGCCGACGAGACGGGGAGGGCAGGGCGATGATCGCCGGCCGGCACATCCTGAGCATGGCCGACCTCGACGCCGCGGCGATCGAGCAGATCCTCGCCTCGGCGCAGGGCTTCCTGCAGATCTCCCGCCGGACGATCAAGAAGGTGCCGTCGCTGCGCGGCCGCACGGTGATCACCGCCTTCTTCGAGGCGAGTACGCGCACGCGCCTGTCGTTCGAGCTGGCGGCCAAGCGCCTGTCGGCCGACACGACCAACATCTCCGCCTCCGGCTCGTCGGTCAGCAAGGGGGAGTCGCTGCACGACACGGTGCAGACCCTCGACGCGATGCGCCCGGACGCGGTGGTCATCCGCCACCCGCATAGCGGCGCGGCCGGCTTCGTCGCCGCGCGCGTCTCGGCCCGGGTGCTCAACGCCGGCGACGGCCAGCACGAGCACCCGTCCCAGGCGCTGCTCGATCTGTTGACCATGCGCCAGCGCTTCGGCCGGCTCGAGGGGCTGAAGGTGGCGATCATCGGCGACATCCTCCACTCGCGCGTCGCGCGCTCGAACCTGATCGGCCTGTCGACGATGGGCGCCGAGGTGCGGGTCGCGGGCCCGCGCACCCTGCTGCCACCGGCGCTCGGCGCCAGCTACCGCTGTCAGGTGGCCGACAGCGTCGCCGCGGCGATCGACGGCGCGCAGGTGGTGATGGTGTTGCGCCTGCAGCGCGAACGGATGGCCACCGGCTTTCTGCCCAGCCTGCGCGAGTACGCGATCGAGTACGGCGTCAACGCGCGGCTGCTCGGGCGCGCCCACCCGGAGGCGATCTTGATGCACCCGGGCCCGGTCAACCGCGGCGTCGAGCTCAGCCCCGATGTCGTCGACGGCGGCCGCTCGGTGATCCTCGACCAGGTCGAGAACGGCGTCGCGGTGCGCATGGCGCTGCTCTACCTGACGCTCGGAGGCGAGCCGGCATGAAGCTCATCATCCAGAACGGCCGCGTGCTCGATCCTGGCGCCGGCATCGACCGGATCGCCGACCTGTTGGTCGTCGACGGCCGGGTGGCCGAGCTCGCCGCCGCCGGCAGCCTCGCGCCCCAGGACGCCGAGGTGCTCGAGGCGCGCGGCCGGTGGGTGCTGCCGGGCTTGTGCGACCTGCACGTCCACCTGCGCGAGCCGGGCGAGGAGTACAAAGAGGACCTCGCCTCCGGCGCCCGCGCCGCCGCCGCCGGGGGCTTTTGCACCGTGGTGGCGATGGCCAACACCAAGCCGCCCATCGACAACGGTGAGCTGGTCGCCCGGGCGCTCGAGCGGAGCGCGAGCCTCGGCCTGTGCCGCGTGCTGCCGGTCGGCACGGTCACCGCCGGGCGGGAGGGCAAGGCCCTGGCGCCGTTCGGCGAGCTGCGCCGCGCCGGGGCGGTGGCCCTCTCCGACGACGGCGCGCCGGTGGCCGACGCGCAGCTGTTGCGCCGCGCCTTCGAGTACGCCCGCGACTTCGATCTGCCGATCTTGAGCCACGCCGAGGACCCCCGGCTGTCGCTCGCCGGCCAGATGCACGAGGGCGCGGTGTCGACCCGCCTCGGCCTCACCGGGATCCCGTCGGTCAGCGAGGAGGTCGCGGTGGCCCGCGACATCGCGCTCGCCGAGTACACCGGCGGGCGACTGCACGTGCAGCACCTGTCCACCGCGCGGGCGGTGGAGCTGATCCGCGCCGCGAAGGCCCGCGGCGTGCGGGTCACCGCCGAGGTCACACCGCACCACTTCACGCTCACCGCCGAAGCGGTGGCCGAGTACGACACCGCCGCGAAGGTGATGCCGCCGCTGCGCGACGAGTCCGACCGGCGGGCGCTCATCGCCGCGCTCGCGGACGGCACCGCCGACGCCATCGCCACCGATCACGCGCCGCACAGCAGCATCGAGAAGGACGTCCCGTTCGCCGAGGCGGCGCCCGGACTCATCGGCCTGCAGACCGCGCTGCCGCTCGCCCTCGACCTGTGGCGCCAGGGCCACCTGCCGCTCGAGACCGTGATCACCCGCCTGACCTCGGGGCCGGCCGCTGTCCTCGGCCGGCAGGCCTCGCTCGCGGTCGGGAGCGTCGCCGACCTGGTCCTCGTCGATCCGGAGGCGGGCTGGAGCTTGAACGACGAGACGAACCAATCGAAGAGCCGCAACACGCCGTTCTGGGGCAGGGGCCTGACCGGGAGGGTCGAGGCCACCATCCTGGCCGGACGGCTCGTTTACGCCCGATCCCGAAGCCCGATCTGGCTTGGGGCAGGGTAGTCAACCTCTTGATGTTTCAGCATATCTACGAAGAGATGGTCCGGTTCGCCTCCGAGGGGGGGCTCGGCGAAGAGCTGCCTCGGGCCCGCCAGGAGTACGTCAGCCGGACAGGGGACCTGTTCGAGACCGACGAGAACTACGAGGCCAGGATTGCGGCGTTCCTCGAGTGGTATGTCCTGGACCGACCGGTCGGGCTGTCGAACAAGACCCCGGCCCGGATGCACATCGACGCGCTCACCCCCGGGCTGACCACGCCGGAGGTCAACCGTCTCCGGGACCTGTTGCGCACCCGGCTGTCGCTGTTCGAGTTCAAGAAGGCCAAGGACTCGACGCTGCACGTCGTCGACCTCCTCGACGGCGCCAAGCACGAGGTCTTCGAGCGACGCCGACCGGCCGGTCTCGAGCCCGGCGACATCCTCGAGGCTCGCCTGGTGCCGTTCGACGAGCGGACGCTCTTCTCCGACGCCTTCACCTTCCACCCGCGCGAGGCGCACAAGCAGATCCGCGCCGTCGCCAAGGCCTTCCGCAAGCAGAACAGGCCGGAAGGGCGGGTCGACCTGGTCCACCGGGTGGCCTACCTCACCAACCGCTGCCGCCGTTACAAGCACGTCGATCCGCGCAAGATCTTCGCTGAGCTCGCTCCCTGAGCGCAGCGGCCATCGCCGGTTTTTTGACCCGGCGATCCGTCCGTCGTATCGTCGCCTCATCGGGCCCGGACGTTTCGTGCGCGCGAGGCGTTCCACTTCACGGCCCGGCGGAGGACCTCGATGAACCAGCAGACCCTCGCTGAGCAGGTGCGACGCCACGACCGGGCGGATCTCGATCTCTACATCAACAAGATCATCGGCGACGAACCGCACCTGTGCCGCGTCCGAGACATCTCGGTCAGCGGCGTCTTCCTGTACAAGCTCCTCGAGCCCAACCTCGAGGCCGGCCCGATCGGCCTCGAGCTCAAGCTCCCGAACCGCGACGAGGTGATCTGGGCGGTCGGCGAGGTCGTCCGGGAGGAGGCCCACCAGGCCAGCGACGGCGTCGCCATCCGCTTCGTCCGCATCGCCGAGACCGACCGCGAGAGCATCCGCGAGTACGTCGAAGCCCGCCGCCACGCCGACCGCCAGGCTCGCTGAAGTAAGCACCAAAGCACCATCGACCAGGAACCTGACCCCCCGACCGAGCACCATCGACCGGGAACCTGACCCCGGCGAGCACCATCGACCGGGAACGTGACCCCGCACGATCCCGTGCGTGAACCCGCGGGCGAGACCGCGGCGCCAAGCCGCCCCTGCCCGGCCCATTCACGAATGACTGATAAGATACATTATGTCAACTTTGCTGGTGTGGCCCCTGGCCGGCCTGATTGGCGGCTCAAGCCACCCGCTCCAGGTCGCGCACCAGCCGGTCCACGACCGGCGCTGAGCTGGGCCGGTCGGCGAACCTCCCCTGCTCATAGACCTCCAGGGCGCGGGCGAGGATCTGGGCCCGGCCGGCGGCCGCCAGCGGGGTCACCGCCTCGCGGAGGGTCTTGCTTCCGGACACAGGCTCCCCGCCCAGCCGCTCGACCGCCCGCACGATGGCGCCAGCGAGGCGGTCCTCACGGCGACGGGAGCTGGCGAGGAGCCGACGGATCCACAACGCGGCCAACCCGACGGCCACCAGCACCCCCACCGCGACGGCAGCGCGGCGGACGAGGCCCCGCAGGTCCCGGCCCGAGCTCCGCCCGGTGACCGCCCTGCCGATCCGCTCGGCCAGCTCGAGCTGCGAGACCAGGTTGTATTCGACGACCCAGTCGTCCCAACCTCGGCGCAGCCGCTCCATCAGCACCGCCAGGCCCGACAACCGCGACGGTGGCGCCGGCGGCGTCGCGTCGTCGACGACCCACCCGGTGGACGGATCGAACCACTCCACCCAGGCGTGAGCGTTGTCAGTGGTGAAAACGACAATGTCGCCGTCCTCATCCAGCCACCCGCCCTGGAACCCGCCGACGACGCGCGCGGGCACGCCGCTCAACCTCAGCATCACCGCGAAGGCGGTGGCGAAATACTCGCAATGTCCGCGCCTGTCTTCGAGCAGGAACCCCGCCAGCGGGTCGGCCTTCCTCCCGTTGGGCTGCTCCAACGTGTAGGCGAAGCCGTCGCGGAGGAAGCTCCGCAACGCCGCGGCCTTCTCGGCCTCCGAGCTGGCCGGGCCGGTCACCTGCCTGGTCAAGGGCTCGATACGGCTGTCCAGTTCTTCCGGTATTTGCATGTAATGACTTAGCTTTTTGGTTTCGTCCGCGCTCAACTCCGTCGGGACGCCACCCCCGCTGACCTGGCCGGCCCGGAGCACGGACCCCTTGACCTGGTACCGAACCGGGCCGGTCAGCGGCTCCGCGGCCCGCAGCTCGGGGACGCTCGGCAGGTGGAACGACCTCACCCGCCGGCCCGGGTTCGAGGTCCCGCCGGCCAGGATCCCGACCTCCTCGACCTTGCCGAGCGAGAACAGCGACCTGCCGACCACCGGCTGAAGGAACACCTCGTAGCTCCGGGACGCGCCTACTGCGAACTCGGTCTCTAAGGGGGTCGTCAGCTCGACCTCCCCCCGCGCGAAGCCGTCCCGGTTGACCTGGGCGTAGACCGGCCCGCGGAGGTAGAGGCCGCCGTCGAAGTCGGCCTCGGTCAGGCCACGGACCCGCGCAACCACCTCGCCCCCACCGAGCGCGCCGCGGGGAGACCCGATCAAGGAAACCGATTGCGGGAGGTCTCCCCTGGAGCGCTTCACGAAGCCGAGGTTTCCAAGACCGATTCGAGGAAAGACGACGAAAAGAACTATTGTAGAAGCCAATAACAAAACGGCCACGGTCGCCGTCACCGCCATGAACGCGGGCGTCGCGAGGTCGCGCCGGTTGAGACTGACCGGCAGGCGCGTCCCCCCTCTCGCCGCCTCGTCGTGCGCGCCGACCACGAGCTGGCGGGCGGTCAGGGCCCAGACCGCGCTGATCGAGAAGGCAACGAACAGCGGCGCGAAGCTCAGCTCGGTGTGGATCACGGTGGCGGCGAAGACGAGCAGCAAGGCGAGCAGGATCGCCTGCCGGTCGTGGTCCGGGTTCTCCCGGGTCACGATCCGTCCGCAGAGAACCGTGACCAGGGTCAGCGTTCCGGCCGCGACGAGGCTCTCCAACCCGTTCTGGATCATCAAGGAGGCGCCGAGCCCGAAGCCCGAAAGGCCGACCACCGCTCCGACCCACGGGGGTGCCACCCGGGACCGGGACCTCTGGACGAAGGCGGCGGCGATCGGGACAGGCGCCGCGAGCCAGCCGACCACCGGGAGCTCGCCGGGCCAGAGGACGGCCATGATGGCCAGCGTCGCCGGCAGCGCGCCGCCAAACCGGTGGGCCTGCCCGAGCGTCATGGCGACACCGGCGAACCCGAGGAAACGGCCTGTTTCTGCTGGACATCCCGCGTCGACAGGACGTGGTCGATCCCTGCCGGTGCCGGTCCCGACCCGAGCAGCACCCGCACGACCTTGCGCGGCAACGGCGGAGGAAGCTCGGCGCGGAGGTCGAGCCGGGCCAGGCCGAGCATTACGGCCTGGCGTTGCCGCGGTCCAACCGCGGGCGGCACGAGCAGACCTGGGGCCCGGAGCCCGACCTTCAAACCCGCGGCGAGGAGGTCCTCGGCGAGGCTGCCGAGCACCGCCACCGCGTGCTCGAGCTCCGGGTCGTCCGCCCCGTCGACCCGGCGCTGATGCAGCTCGAGCATCAACTCCATCCCCTGCCTCGCCTCGGTCTCGACGACAACCCACCGCCCTGTCCTGGCCGACCGGCGCCAATGAACCCGCCGGGGGTCGTCCCCGGTCCGAAACGGCCGGAGCGAGAAGTAGTCCTCGCCAATCCCCTGCCTCGCCGCCGGATCCTCCCCGACCTGGGCGAGAAGGTCCCGCGCCAGGCGCTCCGTTTCGACGCGCCTTGGCGCCACCCAGAAGGTCCAGCCGCCCTCGGCCCCGGCGGCGAAGCGCCGACTCTTCCGGAAGAAGCCGAAAGGATAGAGAGTTCTGGCGATGACCACCCCGATCCGGTGGCGGCCCCGCCGGGAGGGCCAATACCTCGCCGCTGCGTCCGCCCGGGCTCGCGACGCGATGCGCAGCTGGAACTGCGCGAAGGCCTGCTCGACCCCGCCAGGCGACTCGACCTCAGCGAGGGTCTCGACGCCGAAGCTCGGGAAGCGCCCCGCGTTCGAGAGCCCCACCGGAACGAGCGCGAGCTCACCAGCCCGGGCGGCGCGAGGGACCGAAACGTCCACCTCCAGAGGCTTGAGGGTCGCCTCCGAGAGCACGCCGGACAGGACGATCGACGAGATCACGAGCCCCCATCCGAGGAGCAGGAGGTTGTTGCCGGTGTTGATTGCTGCGGCGCCCACCGCGAGGGCGATGGCCACCATCACCTTGCCATCGCGGGTGAAGGTCAACTGCCTGGGCGCCCGAAGCCAGAACGACCGCCACCAACGCACCAGCCGGTTTTCGTCGTTCCGCTTCATTCTTCAAATGGTATGGCCTAGCGGGGGACGTTCGTCGCGGCCAGGATCTCGTCGACCACGGCCTTCGCCTCCATCCGAACGCCGGAGGACGACAGCCCGCCCGACGCAACGATGCGGTGCATCAAAACCGGCCCTGCCAGCCGCTTGACGTCGTCCGGCAGGACGTGGTCGCGCCCCTGAACGAACGCCCAGGCCCTCGCCAGCGAGGCCAGCTGCGCTGCCCCCCGGGGCGAACAGCCCAAGACGACCTCCGGATGTTGCCGCGTCGCCTGGACCAACGCGAGGACGTAGTCGGCCAGGGTCTCGGTCAAGGTCACCCGATCGGCGAGCCCCTGGATCGCCAGCACCTCCTCGGGATCCAGCACCGGGTCGAGCCGATCGAGGTTCTGGAGCGGCGCCCGCGGCGCGAGGACGAGCGCCCGCTCCTCGGCTGCGGATGGGTAGCCGAGCGCGAGCCGGACCATGAAGCGGTCGAGCTGGCTCTCCGGCAGTGGGTAGGCGCCATGATGCTCGACCGGGTTCTGTGTTGCCAAAACAGCAAAGACTTCGGGGAGATGAAAGGTCGACTCATCGACGGTGACCTGGCCGTCGCTCATGGCCTCGAGCATCGCCGACTGAGTCTTGGGCGAGGCGCGGTTGATCTCGTCGGCCAGCACAATGTGGGCGAACAGTGGACCTCGCTTGAAGACCAGCTCACCCCGGCGCGGGTCGAGGACGTGCACGCCCATCACGTCAGCCGGCAGCATGTCGGCGGTGAACTGGATGCGCGAGAAGGAGCAGCCGAGGACCTTCGCGACCGCCCGCGCCAGCGTGGTCTTCCCGACCCCGGGCACGTCCTCGATGAGCACGTGCCCGCGGGCGAGGATCGCCGCGAAGAGGAGCCGGACGGCCTCGCCGTGCCCCTTGAGCACGGTGGAGATCGCCGCGACCGCCCGCTCGAGCTTCTCGCGCGCCAGCGCCGCGGCCATCGGCTTCAGCTCGACCACCTGCTTGGACTGCACATCGATTCGGGCTACCTCGACCATGGGATCAAGATATGTCGGCGATCCCGAGGCGGCCAGCTGAACGGACGGTCACGACCCCAGATCGCCATGCCCGGGTGTGCGCGAATCGCGCACCCCCGTTCAGAACCGAACCTGAAGCGCCGCCGTCGCCCCGCCCGCGGTCGGGAGTACTGTCACCTGCGGCGCACCCTCCCCCTTCAGCGCCGGCAGGATCAGGTCGACGAGGCAGAGCCCGCCGCCGACGCCGCCGAGGATGAGGCCCACGAGCACCAGCTGGTTTCCGCGGGTCAGCTGGTCGTTGCCGTCCCTGAGCAGCGCCGCGGTCTCAGCCTGGGTCGTACCTCGCTCGCGTGCCGCGTCCAGCTTGTCCCCGGCCGCCGAGTGAAACCCGAGGCCGACGACCCCGGCCAAAAGGCCCGCGGCCAGTGCCCCGAGACCGAGGTGCGTAAGCCGTAGGCCCCCGGCCGGCGCCACCGGCGCAGGCGGGGCCCCAGACGCCGCCTCCTCCTCGGCCAACGCCGGACGGATCGAGAACAGGAAGACAAGGCCGCACGCGATGATGGGTCTGTTCATGAAACAGTTCAATAACACGGGCGGTGGGTGGCGATCGACCGGCGGCGACCCTGCGCGGCCCCCTTTCGTCGCGCTCAACGCTCAACCCCGCCGCAGCGCCCGCAGCCGCTCGACGGCGGCGATGATCCGCTCGGCGGTGAAGTCCACCTCTTCCTCGGTCGTTGTGCGGCCGAGGCCGAAGCGCACCGTGCCCCGGGCGAGCTCGTCGGGACGACCGAGGGCGCGCAAGACGTAGGACGGCTCCAGGGTCGCGCTGGTGCAGGCGGAGCCGCCGGAGAGGGCGACCTCCTCGACCGCCATCATGATCGCCTCCCCCTCGACGCCGGCGAACGAGAGGCTGAGCGCGCCGGGCAGCCGGTGCTCGGGGTGGCCGTTGACCGTCACCCCGGCGAGCGCGGTGGTGATCACCGCCTGCAGGCGGTCGCGCAGCGCCCTGAGCCGTGCCGCCTCGGCCCTGCCCTCCTCGATCAGGATCCGCGCCGCCTCGCCGAAGCCGACGATGCCCGGGACGTTCAGCGTCCCCGAGCGCATGCCGTTCTCGTGCCCGCCGCCGACGATCTGCGGCGCCAGCCGGACTCGCGGCCCCTTGCGCCGCACGTAGAGCGCGCCCACCCCCTTCGGGCCGTAGAGCTTGTGCGCCGAGAGCGAGACCAGGTCGACCTCGGCCTGGTCGACGGTGAACGGCACCTTGCCCGCCCCCTGCACCGCGTCGCAGTGGAAGAGCACCTCGTGGGCGCGGCAGACGCGGCCGAGCTCGGCGACCGGCTGCAGCGTGCCGATCTCGTTGTTGGCCAGCATGACGCTGACCAGGACGGTGCGCGGCCCGATGGCGCGCGCGAGGTCGTCCGGATCGACCCGCCCCTGCCCGTCGACCGGCAGCCAGACGATCGTGTTGCCCCGCTTCTCGAGCAGCTTCAGGGCGTCGAGCACCGCCTTGTGCTCGGTCGGCTGGGAGATGATCTCGTCCCCCTTGCCGGCGTAGGCCTCGGCGACGCCGAACAGGGCCAGGTTGTTGGCCTCGGTCGCACCGCTGAGCAGGACGATCTCCCGCGCCGTGCCGCCGATCAGCGCCGCCACCTGCTGGCGAGCCGCCTCGACCGCCGCCTCGGCCTTCCACCCGAAGACGTGCGCCCGGCTCGCCGCGTTGCCGAACTCCTCGCTGAAAAACGGCAGCATCCGCTGCAGCACGCGCGGGTCGACCGGCGTCGTCGCCAGATGGTCCATGTAGATCGGCAGCTTCATGCTCGGCTCAATGTGCCTGCGCGGCGCCGGCGCGGCAAGCGCGCAGCGCGTCGATCACCGCCCGGGCGAAGCTGCGGCTGGCGCCGCGGCCGGCCCGGCTCTAGATTCCCCGCCAAGCCAGGAGGTGCCTCATGCGCGCAGTCTGGATCACTCGTCACGGCGGCCCCGAGGTGCTCGAGGTGCGCGAGACGCCCGACCCGACCCCCAAGGCCGGCGAGGTGCGCGTTCGCGCCCAGGCCTGCGGCCTCAACTTCGCCGAGCTGATGGCGCGCCAGGGGATGTACCCCGGCGCGCCGAAGCCGCCGTGCGTCGTCGGCTACGAGGCGGCCGGCGTCGTCGATGCGGTCGACGACGGCGTCACCGGCTTCGACACCGGGGACCGGGTCGTGCTGCTCAGCAACTTCGGCGGACACGCCGACACCATCTGCGCCCCGGCGCGCGCGGTGCGGCGCCTGCCCGAGGGAGTCGGCTTCGCCGAGGCGGCGGCGTTGCCGGTCAACTACCTGACCGCCTACCTGATGCTCTACCGGGTCGCGCCGCGGCTGCCGCCAAAGAGCCGCGTGCTCATCCACATGGCCGCCGGCGGCGTCGGCCTCGCCGCGCTGCAGCTGGCGCGCCTGTTGGAGCTCGAGACCTTCGGCACCGCGTCGGCGAGCAAGCACCCGGTCTTGCGCGAGAACGGCCTCGACCACCCGATCGACTACCGCAACCAGGACTACGCGGCGCGCGTGCGCGAGCTGACCGGCGGCGGGGGCGTCGACCTCATCCTCGACCCGCTCGGCGGCCGCGACTGGAAGAAGGGGATGGGCCTTCTGCGCGCCTGCGGCATGCTCATCGCCTTCGGCTTCGCCAACCTGAACAAGGGGTCGAGCCGCGATCTCCTGCACGTCGCCGGACAGGCGCTCGGCATCCCGCTCGTCAACCCCTTGACCCTGATGAACCAGAACCGCGCGGTCGCCGGCTTCCACCTCGGCAGGCTGTGGCACGAGCCGGAGCTGGTCGGCCAGGCGTTCGACGCGCTGCTGGCGATGCTGGCCGCCGGTCAGATCCGCCCGCACGTGGACCGCAGCTACCCGTTCGCCGCCGCCGCGGAGGCACACCACCGGATGGCCTCGCGTCAGAACGTCGGCAAGGTTATCCTGACGCCCGGCTGATGCACACGCCCGGGGGTACCCGATGCACAACCGCGCGCTCCGCTGGCTCGCCTGGACTCTGGTCGTCGCCGGCTGCGCCGCCGACGACCCCAAGCCGTCCGATCCGCCGGGCGGCGACGGGGAGGCACGCGGCGCGCCCTGCGCACCGCCGGTCACGTACAGCGAGGACGTCTCCACCTGCGCGCCGCTCGCGACCGACTACCTGCCGCGTGACGGCGGCTCGGCGACCGACACCTGGGCGCCGTGCATCTCCGACGACAACACCTACCACCCGATCGAGCCGAGCGTTTCGACCATCGCCCGGGTCGCGGCCTTCGAGGTGATCGCCGACCTGCTGTGGCAGAACGGCAAGGTCCCGGCGCCGGCGGACTTCATCGACGCGCGCGTCGCCTACGAGGAGGAGCAGGGCCTGAGCTCGCGCCTCGCGCGCCGCTACGACCCGCACTTCCCTCCCCCGCCGACCGGCGGGTGCGAGGAGCCGGCGGTCGCCGCCGCCTACCCCGACTACTGCGTCGGCCCGGCCAGGCTGCAGCCGCTCATCGTCGCCGCCTTCGCCGACGGCGCGCTAGGCAACGACCCGCTCGGCAACGCGGCGCGCATCGAGGCGGCGCTCCTCTGGTTCCTCTACGTCTCGCCGATCAAGGAGGCCACCACCTGCACGACGACGCCGAAGGACTGCGACAGCGCCTGGGCCTACTACACCGGCGGTACCTCGCGCACGCTGCCGATCGGCCTGGCCCGCTATGTCGATCGCCTGGCGCCCGAGACGCACGACCGGGCGTTCGACGGGATCCTGGCGGTGCGCTGCTGGAAGAACCTCGACAACGAGGCCGGCACCTCGACGGACCTGACGCTCCGCGATCAGGCCATCGCGCAGCTCGACCGCGCCCTGGTGCGCGGCGTCGCGCTCCTCGCGCGCCAACGCGTCCTCGAGCTCGAGTGCGCCACCGGCGACTACCAGACCGCGGCGCTGGCGAAGCTCGCCCTGCTCGTGCCGCTGCTCGACCGCGAGACGCGCGCGCGCGACGTGACCGCCGCCGACCTGTTGCTCGCCCAGGTGGCGCTCCCGGCCGACCAGATCGACGTCGCCGCCGCGGTGGCGGCGATTGACGCGACCTACCCCTGTCCTTGATTGGCGGAGACCACGCTGGCCCACCTGCTCACCCTCCTCGCCGCAGTGGCACTGGCCGGCGGGGACGACGCGGCCGCGGCCCAACCGTCGGCGGACCCGGCTGGCGGCGCCGCGGAGGACGACGCGGCCGACGAGGAGGCGGCGCCGGTCTACGAAGCGGTGGTGGTCGGCGAACCGGCCGACCCGACGCCGGCGCTCGAGGACAACCGGGCCACCTCCACCGTCAGCCGCGAGGAGCTGGATCGCCGCGCCGCGCGATCGGCGCCCGACGCGCTGCGCGACGAGGCGGGCGTCTTCGTGCAGCAGACCGCCCACGGTCAGGGGTCGGCGTTCATCCGCGGCCTCACCGGCCAGCAGACGTTGATCCTGTTCGACGGCATCCGCCTGAACAACAGCACCTTCCGGCAGGGGCCGAACCAGTACTTCTTCACCCTCGACTCCCAGACCCTCGAGCGCATCGAGGTGCAGCGTGGCGGTGGCTCGACCCGCTGGGGCTCGGACGCGCTCGGCGGGGTGATCCTCGCCCACCCGGTGACCCCCGCCCCGTTGACCGACGGCGACGGGCGGGCGTTCTCCTTCGCGCCGCGGCTGCTGTCGCGGTTGACCACCGCCGACCGAGAGTACGGCGGTCGCCTCGAGGGCCAGGCGACGCTCGGCGACGATCTGGCCTTCTTCGGCGGCGCCGGCCTCCGACGCGTCGGGCGGCTCGAGAGCGGCGGCCTGCTCCGCGGGCTCGACGGCGAGCCCGCGCTGGTGCCGCGCTTCGCGACCGACGGCCGCACGCAGCGTGGCACCGGCTTCGATGAGCTGACCGCCGACGCGCAGCTCGCCTGGCGCCTGAGCGCACACCACCGGCTCCGCGCGGCGAGCTTCCTCTACCGGCAGCTCGACGCCCCGCGCACCGACCAGTGCCCGGCGCCGTTCGCGCCGCGCGACGAGTGCCTGACCTACGAGGAGCAGTTCCGCACCCTCGCCTACCTCGCCTGGGAGGCGACCCACCTCGGCGCCTGGGCCAAGACCGCGCGCGCGACCCTCTCCTGGCAGCGCCAGCACGAACGGCGGCGCCTGCGCCGGCCGAGCGCCTTCACCGCCCACCTCGGCCGCGACGACGTCGACACCTTCGGCCTGGCCTTCGCCGCCGAGTCGCGCGCCTTCCGGCCCGCCGACGCCGTCCGCCTGCGCTTGAGCTGGGGCGGCGATCTCTACCTCGATCGCCTCGCCTCGGCCGCCTGGATCCTGTTCACTGACCTGGACTTCGTCGAGCGGCGCAGCCGCGGCCAATACCTCGACGGCAGCCGCTACACGACCGGAGGCCTGTTTCTCGAGCTCGGCGCCGAGCTCGGACCGCGGCTCACACTGCGCGCCGGCGGCCGGGGCGGGCGGGCCAGCGCCGCCGCGCCGAGCGATCCGGCCTCCGGCTCGCGCGCCATCGACGCCGGGTGGTGGCCGTGGAGCGGCACCCTCGGGCTCAGCTGGCGTGCCCTCGACGCCCTCGAGCTGCTCACCAACGTCGACCGCTCGTTTCGCGCGCCCAACCTCGACGACCTGACCTCGCGCCAACAGACCGGCCCCGGCTTCCAGTTCGAGAACCCTCTGCTCGAGCCCGAGCAGGCGCTGACGCTCGAGGTTGGCGCTCGGACGCACGGGATCGTCCGGCTCGAGCTGTGGGCCTTCGTCACCCGACTCGATGGCGCCGTGGGCAAGAGCCCGCGCGAGATCACCGACTGTCCGCCTGACACGCCGCAGTGCGCCACCGCCTGGACACGCTTCCAGCTGGTCAACGCCGAGGGCGCGGCCCTGGTGCGCGGCCTCGAGGGGATGCTCTCGCTCACGCTGCCGCTCGAGCTGGCGCTGCGCGCCACCGGCACGACGACCTGGGGCGAAGGGCCCAACCTGGCCGAGCGGCCGAGCGATCCGACCGTCCCCTACCGCCGGCGCGTGCCGCTCTCCCGCGTCCCGCCGACCCACGGCACGGTGGAGCTCCTCTGGGGCGGCCCAGCGGGCCTGAGCGCCGCCGCCGCGCTGCGCTGGGGGCTGGCGCAGGATCGGTTGGCGGTCTCCGACCGCTCCGACGCGCGCATCCCGCCAGGCGGCACGCCCGGCTTCGCCGTCCTGGACCTGCGGCTCGGCTACCGCCTGGACAGCGCCCTGGTCGCGACGGTGGTGCTCGAGAACCTCTTCGACGCCGCCTACCGGTATCACGGCTCGAGCGTCAACGGCCCGGGCCGTGGCGCGACCGCCTGGTTGGCGCTCGGCTGGTAGGCTCAGCCGACCTTGGGCCGGACGTTCTCACGCACCCAGCCGACGATCTCGCCCAGCGAGGCGCCGGGGCGGAAGATCTTGACCACGCCGGCCGAGGCGAGCGGTGCCAGGTCCTCGTCGGGGATCACGCCGCCGCCGAAGACCACCACATCGGTCTGTCCCTGCCCGCGCAACAACTCGGCGACCCGCGGCATCAGCGTCATGTGCGCGCCGGACATGATCGACATCCCGACCGCATCGACGTCCTCGTCGAGCGCGGCGCGCGCGATCTGCTCGGGCGTTTGGTGCAGGCCGGTGTAGATGACCTCGAAGCCGGCGTCGCGCAGCCCCCGCGCGACGACCTTCGCGCCGCGGTCGTGGCCGTCGAGGCCGGGCTTGGCGACCAGGATGCGGATCTTGCCTTCGCTCATGATTCAGAAGCCTCCCGGATCACGGTAGACGCCGAAGACCTCGCGGTAGACGTCGCACAGCTCGCCGAGCGTACAACCGGCCCGGCCGGCGGCGAGCAGGTGCGGCATCAGGTTCTCGTCGTTCTGGCAGGCCTCGCGCACCCGCGCGAGCGCCGCCTGCGCCTGCGCGCGATCGCGCCGGTCGCGCAGCGCCCGGACGCGCGCCTTCTGCTCGCGCTCGACCGCCAGGTCGATCTTCAGGGTCGGGATGTTCGAGCCGGAGTCGATCGGGTAGCGGTTGATGCCGACGATGATCTCTTCGCCACGCTCGACCCGGCGCTGGAACTCGTAGGCCGAGTTGGCGATCTCGCGCTGGGGGAAGCCCTTCTCGACCGCGGCGACGATGCCGCCGAGCGCGTCGATGCGCTCGATGATCGCCCTGGCCGCGGCCTCCATCTCGTCGGTCAGCGCCTCGACGAAGTAGGAGCCGCCGAGCGGATCGATGACCTTCGCCACGCCGGTCTCGTCGGCGATGATCTGCTGGGTGCGCAGCGCCACCGTCGCCGCCTCCTCGGTGGGCAGGGCGTAGGTCTCGTCGAGCGAGTTGGTGTGCAACGACTGGGTGCCGCCGAGCACCCCGGCCAGCGCCTGGATCGCGACCCGGGCCACGTTGTTCAGTGGCTGCTGCGCGGTCAGCGAGACGCCGGCGGTCTGGCAGTGGGTGCGCATCAGATAGCTGCGCGGGTTCTTCGCCTTGAAGCGGTCGCGCATGATCGTCGCCCACAAGCGGCGCGCGGCGCGCAGCTTGGCAATCTCCTCGAAGAAGTCGTTGTGCACGTCAAAGAAGAACGACAGGCGCGGCGCGAAGGCGTCGACGTCGAGGCCGGCGGCCAGGCCGCACTCGACGTAGCCGATGCCGTCGGCGAGCGTGAAGGCGAGCTCCTGCACCGCGGTCGCCCCGGCCTCGCGGATGTGGTAGCCGCTGATCGACACCTGGTGGAAGAGCGGCATCTCCCGGGCGCCGTAGGCGAGCATGTCGCGGATGATGCGCATCGACGGCTTGACCCCGGTGATCCACTCCTTCTGGGCGATGAACTCCTTGAGCATGTCGTTCTGGATCGTGCCGCGCAGCTTCTCCGGGCCGACCCCCTGCTGCTCGGCCGCCAGGACGTAGAAGGCGAGCACCACCGACGCCGAGGCGTTGATGGTCATCGACGTCGACACCCGATCGAGCGGGATGCCGTCGAACAGGCGCAGCATGTCGTCGAGCGAGGCGACCGACACCCCCTCGCGGCCGACCTCGCCCTCGGCGAGCGGGTCGTCCGGGTCGCGCCCCATCAGCGTCGGCATGTCGAACGCGGTCGACAGGCCCGTCTGGCCGCGCTCGAGCAGCAGCTTGAACCGGGCGTTGGTCTGCTCCGGCGTGCCGAAGCCGGCGAACATGCGCATCGTCCACAGCCGGCCGCGGTACATCGTGTCGTAGACGCCACGGGTGAACGGGAACTGCCCCGGCCGGCCGATCGTCTCTGGTGCCCCCCCCGGGGGCTCGTAGATCGGCTGCAACGGCAACCCGGACATCGTCCGCTCGGGCGAGACCAGCTTGCCGGCCTCACCCGGGTCGACGACGCCGGCCTGGATGGTTCGCGGCGCGCAGGTCATGCGTGAGCTCCCCGGAGAACGTCGCGGCTGATCACCAACCGTTGGATCTCGCTCGTCCCCTCGTAGATCTGGGTCACCCGGCAGTCGCGCAGCGCCCGGGCGGTGACCTCGTCCTCGAGATAGCCGAGCCCGCCGGCGATCTCGACACAGACACGCACCGCGCGGTTGGCCGACTCGGTGGCCATCACCTTGGCCATCGCCGCCTCGCGGCTGAACGGCCGGTTTTGCCCCTTGAGCCACGCCGCACGCAGCACCAACAGCCAGGCGGCCTCGAGCTCGGTGGCGACGTCGGCGAGCTGGAACTGCACCCCCTGCTCGTGGGCCAACGCCTGGTGCGCGGTCGGCCGGGTGAGCAGCTCGCGCACCCGGGCGAGCGCGCCGTAGGCGATACCGAGCGCCTGCGCGGCGACGCCGATGCGGCCCCCGTCGAGGGCCATCATCGCGATCTTGAAGCCGCCGCCCAGCTCGCCGAGCAACGCGTCCCCGGCGAGCTCGACGTCGCTGAAGGTCAACGAGACGGTGTGCGAGGCCCACAGCCCCATCTTCTCCTCGGGCTTGCCGGCCGCGAAACCCGGCCGCCGCCCGTCGAGCAAGAAGCAGCTGATCCCCTTCGGGCCCGGCCCGCCGGTGCGCGCCCAGAGAACGATCGCGTCGCTGCCGTCGCCGGTGGTGATCCACAGCTTCTCGCCGTTGACCAACCACCGCTCGCCGCGCCGCTCGGCGCGCGTGGTCATCCCGCCCGGATCCGACCCGGCGCCGGCCTCGCTCAACGCGAAGGCGCCGCCGATCATCTCGCCGCCGGTGATCCTGGGCACGAAGGCGGTCTTCTGCGCCTCGCTGCCGAAGCGGGTGATCACCTCGGCGACCATGTTGCTGACCGCCATGGTCACCGCCACCGCCGCGTCGGCCTCGGCCACCTCGCGCACGGCGAGGACGTAGGCCAGCGGGCCGCGCGCCGAGCCGCCGAGCGCGGTGGGGACGTTGACCCCCAGCAGGCCCAGGGCCGCCAGTTCGCGGATCACCGCGAGCGGCGTCGCGTGCGCCGCCTCGCGCTCGCGTCGGGTCGGCCGCAGGCGCTGGTCGGCGAAGCGCCGCACCGTGTCGCGCCACTCACGCAACGCCGCGTCGAGCTCGAGCTCCACCGTCAACCTCCGCTGGTCAGCACCGCGCGGGCGATGACCAGCCGCTGCACCTCGGAGGTGCCCTCGTAGATCTCGGTGATGCGCGCGTCGCGCAGGTGACGCTCGGCCGGGTAGTCCTTGCAGTAGCCGTAGCCGCCGAACACCTGCAGCGCCTTGTTGGTCACCCGGTTGGACATCTCGCTGGCGTAGAGCTTGCACATCGCCGACTCGGTGGTGAAGCGCGCCCCCTTGTCCTTGAGCGAGGCCGCCCGCCAGATGAGCAGGCGGGCGGCGTCGATCTCAGTGGCCATGTCGGCGAACATGAACTGGATCGCCTGCAGGTCGGCGATCAGCCCGCCGAACGCCTTGCGCTCGAGCGCGTAGGTCCGCGCCTCCTCCATCGCCTGCCGCGCGATGCCCAGCGCCTGGGCGGCGATGCCGATCCGACCGCCGTCGAGGGTGCTCATCGCGACCTTGAAGCCCTCCCCCTCCTTGCCAAGCAACGCCTCGGCCGGCAGGCGCACCTCGTCGAGCGTGATCTGCGAGGTGGACGAGCCCTTGATGCCCAGCTTCTTCTCGTTCTTCGCCACCTGGTAGCCCCGGCTGTCGGCGGGTACCAGGAAGGCGTTGATCCCCTTGACGCCCTTGCTCCTATCGCCCATCGCGAAGACGATGGCGACGTTCGCCTGCGCGCCGCTGGTGATGAAGTTCTTCGCGCCGTTGAGCACCCAGCCGCTACCGTCCTTGACCGCGACGGTGGTCTGCGCCGCCGCGTCCGAGCCGGTCCCAGGCTCGGAGAGCGCGAAGCAGCCGAGCTTGGCCCCGACGGCCAACTCCGGCAACCAGGCCTTCTTTTGCGCCTCGCTGCCGAACTTCATCAACGGATCGCAGACCAGCGAGTTGTTGACGCTCATGATCACGCCGCAGCTGCCGCAGCCGGCGGAGATCTCCTCCATTGCCAGCGCGTAGGCGACGTTGTCCATCCCGGCGCCACCGTACTCGGCGGGCACGGTGATGCCGAGCAGGCCGAGCTCGGCCATGCCACGCACCTGCGCGCTGGGGAACTCACCCCGCTCGTCGATCTCGGCCGCGTGGGGCAACAGCTCCCGCCGGGCGAAATCCCGGCAGGTGTCGCGTAGCATCGTCTGTTCGTCGGTCAGGTCGAGGTGCATCGCTCAGGCTCCGGTGAAGTTGGGCTCGCGCTTCTCGACGAAGGCGGTGCAGCCCTCGCGCGTGTCCTTGGTCGCGAACAACCCAGCGAAGCTGAGCTGTTCGATCGTCCCGGCGGTCTCCGGGGTGGTGGCCAACCCCTCGAGCAGGGCGCGCTTCGCCGCCCGCACCGCCAGCGGCGCGCGCTTGGCGATCGTCTGGGCGATTGCGCGCACCTTGGGCAACAGCTCCGCCGCGGGGAAGATCTGCACCACGACGCCGGCCTCCTTGGCCGCCTGGGCGGTGTAGATCTCGCCGGTGTAGATCCACTCGCCGGCCACGCCGAGGCCGGCCTTGCGCGGCAGGCGCACGCAGCCGCCGAAGCCCGGGATCAGGCCGAGCTTGACCTCCGGCTGGCCGAACTTGGCCGTGTCGCTGGCGTAGACCAGGTCGCAGGCCAGCGCCAGCTCGCAGCCGCCGCCGAGCGCGAAGCCGTTGACCGCGGCGATCACCGGGACGGGCAGCGCCTCGATGCTCCGGAGCACGTGGTGCCCCTGGCGCGCGAACTCGCTCGCCTGGCGGGGCGTCATCCCCGCCATCTCGCCGATGTCGGCGCCGGCGACGAACGCCTTCTCCCCGGCGCCGGTGAGAATCACGCAGGCGAGCCCCTCGACCTGCCGGAGCTCCCCGAGCGCGAGGCGCAGCTCGGCGAGCAGCTGCCGGTTGATCGCGTTGAGCGCCTTGGGCCGGGTCAACGTGACCTCGGCGATCCCGCCGTCGATCGTGACCTTCACCAGCTCGAGCGTCTGCCAGTCCATGTCTGCTCCGTTCGTGTGTGCTTTCGCGCTTGTAGGTGCCATGCGGCGGGCTGTCAATCCTGCTCGCCGCCATCACGCGGCAGCCGCTGGCAGCGGCGATAGACCTCCCGCCGCGACAGCTCCAGAGTCGCCGCCACCGCGGTGCTCGCGTCCCGGGCGCTCAGGCCCGCGGCCAGGCAGCGGGCCAGGGCCCGGTCGACCGCCTCGTCGGTCGGCGAGTCGGGCTCCAGCGCCGACGGGCCAAGCACCAACGTGATCTCGCCGCGAACGTCCACCTCCTCGAGCGCGGCGCGCAAGCCGGCGAGGGGGGCGTGGACGATCTCCTCGTGCAGCTTGGTCAGCTCCCGACACAGGCACGCGCCCCGCTCCGGATCACCAGCGGCCAGCTCCTCGAGCAGCTCGACGATCCGGTGCGGCGCCTCGTAGAGCACCACCACCCCGCGGTGGCGCGCGACCCGCTCGAGCGCGGCGGCGCGCTCCTTCCCCTGGGTGGGCAAGAAACCGAGGAACAACACATGGGTCGACGCCTCCCCGAAGCCGCTGACCGAGAGCGCCGCGGTCAGCGCCGAGGGGCCTGGCACCGGGGCGACCGCCAGGCCGGCGGCCGCGACCGCGCGAACCACCTCGGCGCCCGGATCGCTGACCGCCGGCGTGCCGGCGTCGCTGACCAGCACCACCTGCTTGCCAGCGCCGACCTCGGCGACCACCTGGTCCGCCCGTGACGCCTCGTTGTGCTCGTGGGCGCTACACAGCGGCTTGTGCACGTCGAGGTGGGCGAGGAGCTTGCGCGTGTGGCGCGTGTCCTCGGCGTAGATCAGATCGGCGCCGCGCAGCACCTCGACGGCGCGGGTGGTCACGTCTTGCAGGTTGCCGATCGGCGTGGCCAGAACCCAGAGCTTGCCCGACATCGCGTCACTCCCCGACCTCGAACGCGTCGCGCACCAGCGTGACGCGCGGCGGATCGCTGAGCACAATCCCGACCGCGTCGAAGCGCATCTCGGGCCACGGCTGCGCCAGCGCCTCGAGGTAGGCACGGGCCGCGTGGATGATCCGGCGCCGCTTGCGCCGATCGATGGTCTCGAGTGGATCGCCGTGCGCGTCGTCCTGTCGCGAGCGCACCTCGACGAAGCAGAGGACATCGCCGTCGCGGGCCACCAGATCCAGCTCGCCGCCGGCGGTGCTGAAGTTCCGCGCGATGATCTGGTACCCCTCCCGCTCGAGGTAACGCGCCGCCAGCTCCTCGCTCGCCGCGCCGCGGGCGCGCGTGGTGGGTCTGACCGGTGCGCGGGTCATTTGGCCTCGGCGACCGCGACGTGCTTCGCCCCGGGTGCCCCCTCGGCGCGCTTGACCACGTGCACGACCTGGCCGCCGTGGGCCAGGGTGGTCAACAGCGCCTGGACGACCACCAGCCCGTTGCCGATCACCGGGGCCAGATCGGCACAGACCATCGGCGATCGGCTGCGCTGATCAGTGGACAAAAACAGCGCGCCGCGCAGCGCCAGGTAGGCGAGGTCTTGCGCCGCGGCCGGCATCTCGGCCCAAGGCGTCGGCGCGCCATCGGTCGGCTGGATGGTGATCGCGCCGTCCGCCGCCAGGGTCACCGCCTGCAGCCGATTGTCGCTGAGCACGCGCACCAGGAGCGCCGCCCGCTCGCTGAGCGACCGCGCCACCGCCGCCTGGTCGCTGAGCAACAGCTCGCGCGCCGCGTGGAGCCAGCGCCCCCCCATCGGGCAGCCGCTCCCCTCCTCGGCCGCCTGCTGCGCCAGCTCGGCGAGCTGGGCGCGCAGGTGCGTCGCCTCGGCGCGCATCGCGTTCAGATCGGCGCCGCTCAAGCTCAACCGGGTGAGCTTCTCCTCCAACGCCTGGATCTGCTGCTCGAGCGCCTGGCGTTGCTGCTGCAGCTCGGCGCGCTCCGGGTTGCGCTCGGCGGCGGCGTGGGCCGCCTCGAGCCGGGTGAGCCGCGCCTTCGCCTCCTGCCGGGCTCGGAGCGCGGCGCGCACCTCCTCTGGCTTGTCCAGCTCGACCTGCTTGAGCAGCGCCTCGACCGCGCCGATCTCGGCCTGATCCCGAGCGAGCAGCTTCTCGCGCCGCTGATCGGAGAGGCGCAGCCGCCACTGGCGCTCGCCGCGGGCCTCGCGCTGGGACAGGTTGCGGAACAGCAGGATCGCCACCCAGCCGAAGGCCGGGATGTCGAGCAGCGCCAGCCAGCGGAACAGGCCGCCGAGCACCGCGGCCACGACCACCGCGCCGACGCCACCGAGGAGGCCGAGCCACAATCGCCAGCTGCCGAGCAACGGCTCGACCTCGACCTCGCGCCCGTGCCCTTCGATCGACTCCCGCTCGGCCTGCCAGCGCTCGAGCTCGGCCTTCCGCCGCGCCTGAAGCTTGACCACCTCCTCGTACCGAGCCGCGAACTCCTCGGGCAAGACATCGAGGTAGGCGAAGCGGTGCGCCTGGACCCTGGCCTCCTCGAGCTCGGTGGTGTCGACGACCAGCGCCTGCAGCCGATCCTCGACCGCGAACTTCTGCTTCTGCAGGCCGTCCAACGTGTACTCGAGCTGCTCGATCTCCTCGTGCTCGGCGATCGCCTGCTCGAGCTCGGCGAGGCGAGCCCGCACCACGTCCGGATCCGGCCGCGTCGCCGCCGCCGCCGCCGCGCGCGCGGCGGCCTGCGACGGGAGATCCGCGCTGCGCAGCAGGTAGACCGCCTCGAAGAGCGGCCGCGGCGGCAGCCCGATGCGCGCCTGGACGAAGCGGCTGATCTCGAGTGGATCGGACATCAGCGCGGCGAAGGTCTTGCTCTCGCGGTTGAACTCGAGCAGCTGCGCCGCGCCCTTGCCGAAGTCGACCATCACGCGGAACGTGCCCCCGTCGGCGGCCATCATCGTCGCCCCGGCGCTGCACACCGGCCCACCAGGCGCCGCGAGCCGCGCCAGGCGCGCCTCCGGACCAGCGAAGTAGAGCACCTCGGCGAGCCCTTCGATCATCGTCTCGGGGGGCGTCGCCGGCGTGGCGATGACGGTGTAGCCAGACTGGAGCCGGACGCGGACGCTGCCGCTCAGCTCACGGAACCCCTGCAGCGCGAGGTCGAGCAGGATCACGGCGACCTCGGACGCGCCCGTGGGCGCAGCACGACGTGCGAATCAGGTAGCCTCGGGCGCGGAGGTCGACTCCACCGCCGGAGCGCCCCCACCGTCGGCGGTCGGCTCGACCAGAACGCGGTCACGCTCGCGCAGGCGCGCCGCCTTGCCGGCGCGCTCGCGCAGGTAGTAGAGCTTGCCGCGCCGCACCTTGCCGGAGGTGATCACCTCGATCTTCTCGACGCTCGGCGAATGGACCGGGAAGATGCGCTCGACACCGACGCCGTAGGAAACCTTGCGCACGGTGAAGCTGGTGCGCGCGCCGCGCCCCTTGATGCCGAGCACGACGCCCTCGAAGACCTGGATGCGCTCCTTGTCGCCTTCGACGATGCGCACGTGCACCCGCACCTGGTCGCCGGCACGGAACTCGATCTCCCGTCGCCGTTGTGCCTTCTCCAACTTTTCGATTGCCGCTGCCATGACACACTCCCACGCCAGAAGTGCCCAATTCGGGCGGAGCGGCTTGTTACCACAAAGAAACCGCCGATAGCAAGCGCGGGCGCCGCCGGTCGACCGGCGCACGGCCGTCCCCGCCCGGCGCGGCGCCAAACGGCTCCAGACCGCCCCCCAACGGGAGCAACATGGCTACGCCATCCCCACCGAGGTCTACGTCTAATCAGCCACTTGCGCCTTCGGACGGCTGGTCCGGGTCGTGCATGGAGTCGGGTCATGCACCGATCTCACCCCACGCGGATCCTCGGCTTGCTCCTCTCGGGCGCGTGCCTCTCCGGCTGCGGCGCTGGCGCGGTGGAGAGCGACCAGCTGACCGACAACCCGCCGGTCGAGGTGCTGGAGCGCGGCGCGGCGTTGCCCGACGTGCCGATGTGCGGCCAGATGCAGCTCCAACCCGAGTCGACGGCGCCGAACCTGCTGTTGGTCGTCGACCGCTCCGGCAGCATGCGCCACCCGATCGCCGAGACCAGCACGCAGAGCAAGATCGACGACACCCGCGCCGCGCTCGGGCTGTTGCTCGACCAGGGGGACGGCAGCATCAACTTCGGGCTGCTCACCTACCCCGACAACGGGAGCTGCGGCGGCGGCTCGATCTCGGTCGGCTGCGCCGAGAGCTCGGTGCCGACGATCAAGAGCCGCATCGACGCGTTGACCGCCGACGGTGGGACGCCCACCGGGCCGGCGCTGGCGCTCGCCGCCGACTACGCGCCGCTGCAGGACGAGTCGCGGCAGAGCTTCGTCGTCCTGCTCACCGACGGCAAGCCAACCTGCCCCGACGGCGGCGGCAGCGAGGAGACCGACAGCGACGCGCGCGCCGCCGTCGACGCCGCCGCGGCGCTGCATCGCCAGGCGGTCGACGCCTTCGTGGTCGGCATCGGCCAGGATCTCAACGCCGCGAACCCGCAGGTGCTCAACGACATGGCGGTCGCCGGCGGCCGGCCGCGGGCGGGTGCGGTCAAGTACTACCAGGCCAACAGCCTCTCCCAGCTCAACCTCGTGCTCAGCGACATCAGCGCCGCGGTGTTCGGCTGCACCTTCACGCTCAACCCGCGCCCCGAGGACCCGGGCGCGCTGTGGGTCCAGTTCGACGAGCAGCTGGTGGTCAAGGATCCAGAGCACCAGAACGGCTGGGACTACGACGCGGAGCGCAACCAGGTGACCGCCTACGGCGCCGCCTGCACGCTGCTCCAGTCCGGACAGGTCCAGGAGGTCGAGATCTGGATGGGGTGTGTCGAAGAGGTGAGCTGGGATCCGCCGGTCTGAGCCGGGGTTCGTGGGTCAGCGCACACCCGGCCCGGCGTCGCCGTCATCGTCCCCCTCGCGCCCGCGCAGCAGATCCGGACGCCGCTCCCGCGTCACCGCCAGCGCCTGCGCGCGGCGCCAGCGCGCCACCGCCGCGTGATCCCCAGAGCGCAGCACCTCCGGCACGACGGCGCCGTCGTACTCCGCCGGCCGGGTGTACTGGGGGTACTCGAGCAGCCCGGCGCTGAACGACTCCTCGCCCAGCGAGGCCGCGTTGCCGAGCACGCCCGGGAGAAGGCGGACCACCGCGTCGACCAGGCACCACGCCGCCGGGTCGCCCCCGGAGAGGACCACGTCGCCGACCGAGAGCTCGCGATCGACGTAGGCGCGGACTCGCTCATCGACGCCCTCGTAGCGGCCGCAGACCAGCACGACGCCCGGCCCGGCGGCCAGCTGCAGCGCGAGCGACTGGCTGAGCCGCTCCCCGCGCGGCGAGAGCATGATCACCGGCCCGGCGGTGCGCGCCCGGGCATCGGTGATCGCCCGGTGCAGCGGCTCGACCATCAACACCATGCCGGCGCCGCCGCCGAACGGCGCGTCGTCGACCTTCTGGTGCGGGCCGTGCCCGTAGGCGCGTAGATCGCGCAGGCGCAGCTCGGCTGCGCCGTCGACGAACGCGCGGCCGACCAGGCCGGCGCCCTCGTCGCACAACCCCGGCCAGAGCCCCGGCACGAGCGTGATGATCTCGATCGCGTACGGGCGGCCAAACGAGGGGGCGCGATTCGCGCACACCCCGTTCGCAGTCTGCCCTCGGGCGAAGTCGCCGGGCCGATCGGGAGTCGTGACCGTTGGTTTAGGGTTGGCGCCGGTCATCGGCTCCACTGTGCCACAACCCGGCCGGCGGTCGCACCAGCAACGTGCGGCTCGGGCGATCGAAACCGAGCACGATCTCGGCGACGTAGGGCAGGAGCAGCTCTCCGTCAGGCCCCTCGACGCGCAGCAGGTCCTGAGCAGGCCGCTCGAGCAGGCTGGCCACCACGCCCAGGGTCCGCCCCTGCTCGTCGACCACGGTCGCACCCTCGAGCTCGAAGACATACAGCTCGCCGTCACCGGGCGGCGGCAGCTCGCCGACCTCGACCGCCAGCTCCGCGCCGGCGAGGGCCGCGGCCGCGTCCCGGTCACCGACCCCCGCGAGCGTCACCAGCCAAGCGCCGTGCGCCGGGCGGACGCGACACAGCTCGTAGACGCGCGCCGCTCCGCCGCCGAGCCTGACGCGGGTGACCCCCGCCGGGAACGGGGTGTCCCCACGCGAGACGACGCGCAGCTCACCGCGCACGCCGTGCGCGCGGCTGACCTTGCCGATGACGATCCAACGAGCCGGCGCCGACTGACTCAGTCGACGATCTCCAGCTGCACGCTCCGCCCGCTCGCTGCTGCGGCGGCGTTGAGCAACGTCCGGATGGCGTGCGCGGTTCGGCCGTTCTTGCCGATCACCCGACCGCGGTCATCGGCGGCGACGCGCAGCTCGAGGAACTGCTCGCCGTCGCTCTCGGAGGTCACGCGGACCTCGACCTGCTCGGGGAACTCGACCAGGGCCTTGGCGATGTATTCGACCAGCTTGTCCATCGCAGCACCGCCCACCGACTACTTGATGCCCGCCCGGAGGAGCAGCTTCTTCACCGTCGGCGAGGGCGTCGCGCCGCGCGACAGCCACTTCTTCGCCTTGTCCTCGTTGAGCGCCAGCTGCTTCTTGCCGCGGGGCTGATAAAAGCCCAGCTGCTCGAGGTAGCGCCCGTCCCGTCGCTTGCGCGAGTCGGCGGCCACGATGTGATAGAACGGCTCACCCTTGCCGCCCCGTCGCGCCAATCGGATCACCACTGCCATGCGTCGATGCCTTTCCTCTGCGATGCGTTGCGCCGCACGCGAACCGGCGCCTTAAACACCGGCCGACGGCGCTAGTCAACTGATTCTCAACGGTAGATGGTGTACCGCCTGGGGTCGTTCCAGGGGCTCAGGATGCTGAACGGCACCATGCCCAACACGGTGTTGCTGCCCGTGTAGCTGATGAAGATCACCGGTTCGGGCGCACCGACCTCGCTGACGATCATCGCTCCCGGCAGCGTCCCGGCCGAGCCGGCCGGCGCCCCGCGATCGTCGAATCCCTTGGCCGAACGAAACACCTGGTAAGGATCGTCGATGCCGAGGTAGTAGACCGCGCGCCGGTCGAGGACCGGGTCGAGCACGGTCCCCAGCTCCGGGTTCGCCGCGTCGAGCAAGAGCGGCCCACCGCGCGGCGCGTAGCGCGCGCAGTCGTCGAGCTCCGGCCGGGTCGGGAAGGAGCGGAGCGCGAACAGCTCGGCACGATTGCGGCCGGCGTCCCCCCCCGGCCCGAGGCGTTGCCCGGGCGAGAGGCGCTCGAGCGCCGAGCCGACCTGGGCGGTGAACTGGTCGCCGGCGCGGATGCGGTACTCGATCACTCCGCCGTCACGGAAGCAACCCCGCTCCTCGGCGCTGTACGGTCGATCGAGGACCAGGCGGCTCTGCCCATCGGCCACCGGCTCGACCCCGACGATCCGCCGGGTGAACAGGCGCCCGTCGCGGCTGGTCGCGCCGGCGCACGGCGTCACCTGACACAGCGGCAGCGGCGCGCTGACGATCTCGAGCAGATCTCCCCAGTGGACGATCGACGCCGGCGGCGTCGCCGCGCTGCAACGCTCGCCGTCGACGGCGGTGCGACAGGGACGGATATCGGCCGCGCCGAGATCGATGCCCCGGTCGGTGAACGACCCGTCCTCGAGGATCTGCCCGGCGCCGGGCGTGCCGCTGCCCGCGGTTCGATCGAGACCGGCGAGGATCCCCTCCCAGGCGATACGCCAGGTCGTCGTGCCGGTGTTGCCCGGCGTGATCACCACCCCGGCCGCGCCACCGTCGCTGGTGACGCAGGCCAGGCGGTTGCGCCCCTCGGGCAGCGCCGGGCACGGCTGCAGCAGGTCGGCGAGCGGCGCGTCGACCGGGTCGACGTCATCGTCGAGGTCCGCGTCCTTGCGCGAGACGAGGGTCGGCGTCACGCACCAGGTCCGCCGCACCAGCGTCGGCTGCGCCGCGGAGGTCGCCGTCTGGCGCAGCCCGACGAAGACCACCTCGCCGTTGAGCAGCGTCACCGCCGCCAGCTCGGCCCAGTCGCGGGTCGATTGCAGCGCTTCGTCGCTCGCGTCGCCGCAGACCTCGACCAGCGGCGGGTGCTGCGCCGCGGCGCCGAGGGTGACGATCCGCGCCGGGACGTCGCCGACGTACAGCGCGCCATAGGCGCCAGCGGCGGCCAGGCCATCGTCGTCGGCGCACAGCGCCCGATCGGCCGGGTGCGCGTCGGAGCAGGTCGTCGGATCTGGGTCGTCGCAGCGGCGCACGCACTTGGGTGCCGGGGTGAGGAACGGGTTCGCGTCGAGCGGGACCAGCCCCGCGCCGTCGGCGTCGCCGAAGACGACCAGGTCGCGAAAGGCCGGCCGCGCGACGACGACCAGCGTGCCGTCTTGGGAGACCGCCAAGGCACCGCCCGCGCCGCCGAGAGCGCGACGCTCGGTGGTGCCGCTCGCGAGGTCGACGCGGGTGAGATCTGTGCCCGCGCTGTCGGTGGCGAACAGCGAGCGGCCGGTCGGATCGACGGCCAGGTGACCCGGCGCGCCGCCGACGACGAAGGCGCGGGTGGCGGCCAGGCTCACCGCCCCGCCCTGCTCGCGCACCTCGACCCCGAGCAACGCACCCGCGCCGGCCAG
>JBFYZW010000265.1:0-8291 GCA_041309305.1 Deltaproteobacteria bacterium
CTCGGCGCCGGCGCGGCCGGCGGCGCGGCGCTCAGGCGCGCCTGCACCCGCCGGGCGATCTCGTCCACCAGTTGATCGAGTTGGCTGTCGACCTGCATGGGCGAGGCTATACACGAGAGCGGCGCCGGCAGGCAAACACCGTCACCGGCTACGGCGCCCCCTGATCCCATGCCAGTCGGACGAAGTACTCCCGCGACGGCGCCGGCGAGGGCGGGTGGCTGCCGGCGTAGCCCTCGACGTAGCGGTAGCGCATCCCGCCGAGCCCGTCGGTCAGGTTGTGCACGCCGACCACCAGACTGAGACCATGGGTCGCGAAGTTCCGCTTGGTCAGAAACAGGCTGCCGACCGCGACCGGGTCCTCGGCGCCGATCCGCTCGTAGAGCAGCTCGCCGGTCGCGTCATCGAGCACGCCGCTGAGGTAGCCGTAGCGGGTCGACAGCAGAAACACCGTCGCCGACAGCCAGAAGTCCGGGTGCACCTCCGCGGCGCCGACCAGCGTCAGCTTGTGCTGCGGCCAGCCGAGCAGCACGTCCTGGCGGTAGCCGTCCGGGTCGGTGAGCGCTAGTGCCGGGTCGACGTTGTCGGCGACGGGCACCGCGTACTGCGGCACGAGGTTGTCGGCCGAGAAGCTCCCGGCGTGGTAGTAGGAGTAGCCGAGCGTCGCCCAGTAGCCCGGCCGCTTGAGCCGCGCCTCGACCTCGATCCCCTGCGTGCCGGTCTCGTCGAAGTTCAGGTACCCCTCGCTGCTCTGCGTGTAGTAGTAGGAGATCGGGTCCTTGATCGTGATGTCGAAGGCGTTCAGCGCGATCCACCCCCACTCCCCCAGCTTGTAGCCGAGCTCGACCTCCAGCGCGGTGGTCGTCTCAGGCCTGGTCACCAGGGGATCACCGGTCGCGGCGTCGGTCGGCACCGCGTTGATGTTCTCGATCCCCGGGGCGCGGAAGGCCTGCGCCGCCATCAGCTTGGCGTGGAACGGCCCGGCGACCAACGTGTAGGCGGCCCGCGGCACGAACGAGCTGCCGACCGCGCTGTGGTCCTCGAGGCGAGCGCCCAGCGTCAGCGAGCCGAAGCTCGCGGTCTTGAGCAGGGCCTGCACGAAGCCGGCGACGTTGTGGTAGTCGACCTCGGCGCCGTCGAGGAAGCTGCACTGGAACGTGGTGTCGCAGCGGTCGGGCTTGTCGAGCCGCGCCTGCTCGAGGTAACCCTCGACGCCGGCGAGCAGGGTCAGCTGGGGCAAGAGTTCCCAGGAGAAGGTCAGGTTGCCGACCGTGCGCTCGGCGGTCTTCAGGTAGTAGCTCGGCGCGCTGTACTGCGTGACCCGCCACGGTTGCTGACGCTTGAAGCTCAACCTCGGGGTCAGGGTCATCGTCTCGCTCAGGCGCAGGTCGTAGCGCGCCTCGGCGTAGTAGCCGATGTCCTCGATCCGATAGGGGCCGGTCGACAGGTCGAGGTGATCGCGCGCGATCGCCTGGTAGCCGTCGTAGATGAAGCGCAGCTTGAGGTCACGCCAACAGAGCCCGAGGTTGGCGAACAGCGGCTCCTGCGTGCCGGCCGCCCGGGTCATCCGGTAGGTCTCGCCGTACAGGTCGGTGTACGGGTGGCCGCTGCCGTTGGCGCGCCCGGCGAAGATCGCCAGGCTGGCGCCCAGGTCGTCGAGATCGGCGAAGCGCTGGGCGTAGGAGGCGCTCAGGGTCGTGCGCCGGCCCCGGTCGGCGTCGTAGACGCCGTAGGTGCCGGTGAAGGCGGCGCCGCGCTGGTGCTCGGCGCCGCGGGTGACGATGTTGATCACCGCCAGCTCGGCGTAGCCGCCGTAGATCACCGATCCCGGCCCACGGATGATCTCGATGCGCTCGATCTGATCGACCGGGAAGCGGTTGTTGAGCCGCACGTTGGTGTAGAACGGCTCGTTCATCTCCTGGCCGTCGACGAGCAACAGGTGCCGGCCGTCACCGGACCACAGGCCCCGGAACCCGGCGCCGATGGCGTTCTGCGCGTCCTGGGCCGGGACGAAGCCGGGGACCAGGACCAGGACGTCGAGCAGGTCGCGGGCTCCCATCGCGGCGATCTCCTCGCGCGTCACGACCGTCAGCACCGCCGGCGCCTCGCGCAGCGACTGCTTCTTCTTGGCCGCGACGTCCAGCTCGGTGGCCAAAAAGTCGTCGAGCGACAGCTCGGTGATGTCGCGCATGCCGGTCAGCGGGTCGTCGGTCGCCACCGGCGCCTCGACCGCCGGCGGGGCGCTGGGCTCCGCCGCAGCAGGACGGTCCGCCATCGCCGGCTCCGGCTCCGCCGCCGGGGCCGGCTCCGCGACGAGTTCCGCCCCGGGCGCCGAAGCCTCCTCCGCCGTCGCGGCTGGCTCGGCGATACCGGGCGGCTGCGCCTGAGCCGCCGCACAGACCATGACACCGAGACCGAACACCAGAGCTGCTCGCACCACCATCCCCTCCTTCGCTGTGCCTCACCGGCCGGCCGGCGAGGGTCGTCGCACCGTCACTCGACCACCAGCGCGACGCGCAACGCGTCGGCGCGCAGGGTCATCCCCTCGGCCTTGGCCGCCGGCAGGTTCACCATCAACCGCGGCTTCTCCTTGCCCGGCACCGGCACGATGCCGATCGCCACCCCTGCCTCGACCAGCGGCGCGCTGGTCGCCGCGCTGGTCACCTTCGCGGCACGAGTCAGCGGCGTGATCACCCCCACCACGCCGGCCAGACAGGCGCCGAGGATGATCATGTCGGCCTGGGTCGCCTTCAGCGCCGCCGCCAGCGACGGGCCGTCGGTGAAGCTGATCTCCACCACCTTGATCGGCAGCTCCTGCAGCGTCAGGGTCGACACCTTGCCCAGCGCCCGCCGCAGCGCCGCGAGCTCACCGTCCCCGGCCGCGCACCCGGGGCCACCCGGCACCGCGACCGTCACCGAGTCGCCGACCCGCGCCCTGAGCCCGGCGTCGTAGGCGAGCACACGCAGCAGCATCGCCACCGCGATCTCCTCGTTGGCGGCGCGCGCTGGCGTCGCCGCCAGCACCGCGGCGATCGCCACCACCAGCGACGCGGTCTGACGCACGCGACGCGACTGACCCGACCCAGGCAGGCGGATGCCCATCGTCGACTCCGTCCCTCCCGTGCGACGGGGCCGACTATCGCGCCGCGCCGCCGGACGGTCAACGGGCGACGCGCGGTTGCCTCCCCGCCCCCGGGCGGGTAGATCGAGGCCTGGCGCGACGGTGGTCATCGGCGCCGCGAGGGAGCGACCGTGAGCGAGCCGGCCCGCAGCGAGCGACAGCTGACCGCCGACGCGGTGAGCGCGGCGGCGACCGCACGGGGCGAGGCCGGTGTGCGTCCGACCGGCCCGGGCGAGCGCAGCACGAGCGTCGTGCGTATCCGGGTCGGCGAGGTCTGGCTCGGTGTGCCCTGCGCCGCGGTCGAGACGATCTGCGTCGCCAACGAGGTCACCGCCGTCCCGCGCACGCCCCCCCACGTCCTCGGGTTGATCAACGTGCAGGGGCGAGCCGTCCCGCTGGTCGATCTCGCCCGCTACCTCGGGCTCACGCCCGCGCCCGATCGCGACGCCGACGACTCCAAGCGCGCGATCGTCGTCACCGCCGGCGAGATGCGCGCCGGGCTGTTGTGCGCCCAGGTCTGCGGCATCGTCGAGCTCGGCCAAGCCGAGCTGCGCCCGCCCCACTCAGTCACCGACCCGCAGCTCAAGCCGGTCGTCGTCCACGAGGCCGATGTCGGCGAGCGGCTCTGCCTGCTCGTCGACGTCGCCGCGCTCCTCGAGGGGGCCCGTGTCCGCTGAGCCCGCCACCGGCCCCGGCGAGCGCGCGCCGCGCCCGCCGCTGCTCCTGCTCGCGACGACGATCGGCCCGGTGACCGTGGCCCTCGAGGCCGGCCTGGTCGTCTCGCTGCGCGCAGCCGACCCGGGGGCGCCTGGCGCGGACAACGGGCCGGGGATCGTCGATTTGGCCGCGCTGCTCGGCGTCGACGCGGCCCTGGTCGCCCCCGAGGCCCGGGTCGCCGAGCTCGATCTCGACGGCGAGCGTCTGCGCGTCCGGCTCGGCCGTCGGGTCGAGCTGCGATCGGTGCCCTGGCACGCGGTCGATCCCCTGCCGGCGATGCTCGCCGGCGTGGGCGACCTCTTCCTCGGCCTGGCGTTGCTCGATGGCCGCTACCTCTTCCTCCTCGACCCGGATCGCCTGCGCGACCGGGCGCCAACCGTGTTTCGCTCGAACGTGGAGCCAGCCCATGCATGACACCCGTCGCACCTCGATCCGCCTGCGCGTCGTCGGCACCTTCGCGTTGCTCATCCTCGCGGTGACCGCCTTCCAGGTCGTCTACTTCCCCGCCCGCTACGAGGAGCGCGCCCTGCAGGGCCTGCACGACAAGGCGATGTCGATCTGCGGCATCGCCAGCCACGCGGTCAGCCCGGCGCTCGACTTCGACGACCGGGAGGGCGCCAACCAGGCGTTCCAGGCCACCGCGAAAGATCCGGAGCTGGCCTACATCGCCCTGTTCCAGTCGGACGGCACGACGCTCGGGGGCATCAACCCCGAGAAGGCCGCGGCGGCGCGCACCAGAGCGGTGGAGCAGCAGGCTGGCCCCGGCGTCTACGACGGCGTCTACGCGGTCACCTGCCCGGTGCTGTCCACCGCCGGGGCCAAGGGCCTCCTTGCCCTCGGCTTCGTCACCGAGCGGATCGAGGCCCAGATCCGGCGCAACCGACTGATCACCGTCGCGCTTGGCCTGATCGTCCTCGCCCTCGGCCTGGTGGTCTCCTTCTCGATCGGCGCCTTCGTCGCCGGCCGCATCGCCGCAATGGAGGACATCGCCAGCAAGGTCGCCGGCACCGCCGTCGAGATCCAGGCCGCCGCGAAGGAGATCTTCGCCTCGTCCAGGCAGCAGGAGCACGGCGCAACCGAGCAGTCGAGCGCGGTCGAGGAGACGCGCCGGACGCTCCAGGGGCTGCTCGAGTCCGGCCGCCAGATCACCACCGCGGCCCAGGCGGTGCTCAAGAACGCCGAGGCGACCCAACGCACCAACCAGACCATCGCCGAGCGGATCGGCAACCTGTCGACCCGCACCAGCCGCATCACCGAGATCCTCGAGGTGATCAAAGACATCGCGACCAAGAGCGAGCTGTTGGCCCTCAACGCCGCGCTCGAGGGCACCAAGGCCGGTGAGGCCGGGCGGGGCTTTTCGCTCGTCGCGACGCAGATGCAGCGCCTGGCCGAGAACGTCATGGGCGCGGTCGGCGACATCAAGACGCTGACCAACGACATCCGCGAGGCCACCGGCGCCTCGGTCTTCGCCACCGAGGAGGCTAAGAAGGTCGCCGCCGACACCACCCGCTCGGCGCAGCAGATCGCCCTGATCATCCAGCAGCAGCAGAGCGGCACCGAGCAGGTCTTCGGCGCGATGGACGACGTGGCCAAGATCGCCCAGCAGACCGCCGGCGGCAGCAAGCAGGCGGTCGAGGCGATCGGCGGGCTGTTGCAGCTCTCCGACCAGTTCGAGCAGCTGGTCAAGCTCTTCCGGGCAAACCCGACCAGCGCTGTGGAGGCCAAGCGTGTCTGACACGGCCGCGGCGCGCCGCGCGCTGGTCGAGAAGTTCCGCTCGCTCGCCCTCGATCGGCTCGACAAGCTCAACCGCGCGCTCCTGGCGCTCGAGCGCGACCCGAGCCAGACCGCGCTCGCCGACGACGCGATGCGCGAGATCCACACCTTGAAGGGCGAAGCCAAGCTGATGGGCTTCGCCGACGTCAATCTGGCCGCGCACCGCACCGAGGACCTGATGATCCAGCTCCGGCGCGCCGGCTTCAACGTGACGCCCGAGCAGCGCGATCTGGTCCTCACCGGCTTCGACGTGATCGGCGCGCTGCTGCAGAAAGAGGCCGGCGGTGGCCGGCCGGCGGTCGACCTCGCCGCGTTCGTCCAGGCGGTCGACGGGGCGTTGCGCAGCGCGCCGGTCGAGGCGACGCCGATCGCCCCACAGGCGATCGTCGAACGCGGCGAGGCGCTGCGTAACCTGATGCGCGTCGGCGCCGAGACCTCGCTGCGCGTCGAGTTGCGCAAGCTCGAGCAGCTCACCACCGCGGTCGGCGATCTGTTGCTCCTCCAGGTCCGCCACGAGGCGCTGCTGCGCCAGGTCAACGCGGCCGTGCGCCAGTCGGTCGAGGCGTTGCGCGACCTGCGCGGCCGCCTCTCCAGCGCGGCGCCGGCCCCCGACCTCGATCCCTCCCCGGCGACCAACGTCATTGCCGCCCAGCTCGACGAGGCCTCACGCCGCCTGGCCGCGGTCGTCGCGCACCGCGGCGCGCTCGGCCTGGCCCGCGACGAGCTGTTCGAGAGCCACATCCGCCTCGACGAGTTGGCCAGCCAGGTGCGCGGGCTGCGCCTCTTGCCCCTCGCGTCACTGCTCGAGCGCTACCCGCGCGCGGTGCGCGATCTGGCACGCGAGCAGCACAAGCAGGTGGAGGTGGAGATCATCGGCGGCGACGTCGAGGTCGACAAGGTCATCCTCGAGACGATCAGCGAGCCGCTCCTCCACCTGGTGCGCAACGCCATCGACCACGGCATCGAGGCGCCCGACGAGCGCCGGCGCGCCGGCAAGCCCGAGACCGGCCGGCTGCTCCTGCGCGCCGCGCCCCGCGGCGCCGAGGTCGACATCGTCGTCGCCGACGACGGGCGGGGCCTGGACCGTGACGCGATCCGCGAGGCTGCGGTCCGGCGCGGCCTGCTCACCGACGCCGCCGCGGCCGGCGCCACCGCTGCCGACCTCGAGGCGCTGCTCTTTCACCCCGGGTTCTCCACCCGCGCCGCCGCCACCGACGTCTCCGGCCGCGGGGTCGGGCTCGACGTGGTGCGCAAGCGGATCGAGGGCCTTGGCGGCGGGGTCCAGCTGAGCAGCAAGGCCGGCGCCGGGACGAGCTTCCGCCTGACCGTGCCGATCTCGTTCGCGCTCAAGCGGGTGATGGTGGTCCGGGTCGGCGAGACCGCCTACGCCCTGCCCTCCGAGGCGGTGGTGGTCGCCGCCCGGATCGCACCGAGCGACCTTCTGCCCGCCGGTCGCGGCCGCGCGGCACGCCTGGAGGGAGACAGCGTCCCCCTGGTCGACCTCGGCCTGGCGCTGCACGGCCAGGCCTGCGCGACGCCCGACGGCGGCGACCAGCGGGTGGTGGTCATCCAGAGCCAGGAGAGCCGCGTCGGCCTGGTGGTCACCGACTTCGTCGGCGAGCGCCAGGTGGTCCAGCGCAACCTCGATCCGTTCCTCGCCGGCGCGCGGCTGGTCAGCGCCAGCGCCGCTCTGGCGGACGGCCGGATCCTGCTCTTGCTCAACCCGAACGCGCTGCTCGAGGGCGCGGCCCAGACGGCCCCCCTCTCCCCGGCGCCGGCGCGGGCGCCCGACGCCGCCCCGGCGTCGGTGCTGGTCGTCGACGACTCCGAGGTCTCCCGCGATCTGGTCGCCGGCACGCTGCGTCAGCAGGGCTACGAGGTGCGCGAGGCGGTCAACGGTCAGGAGGCGCTGCAGCAGGCGCGAGAACGACCACCGGCGTTGGTGGTCACCGATCTCGAAATGCCGATCTGCGACGGCTTCGCGCTGCTCAGCGCGCTGCGCGCCGACCCCACCTTGCGCGACGTCCCGGTGATCGTCCTGTCGACCCGGGGCAGCGACCAGGACAAGCAACGGGCCGCGGCGCTGGGCGCCGACGCCTACCTGGTCAAGACCGAGTTCCAGGAGGCGACGCTGCTGCGGGTCGTGCACGACTACCTGGCCAGGTGAGCACACCGGAGGGGCGAGCGGATGATCCGGGTCTTGATCGTCGATGATTCGCCGATGTTCGCCTCGGCGTTGGCGCTCAGCCTGAGCGCCGACCCGGAGCTGGTGGTCATCGGTGTGGCGGCCAACGGTGAGGAGGCGGTCGCCCAGGCCGCAGCGCTGCAACCGGATCTGATCACGATGGACGTGCAGATGCCGGTGATGGATGGCCTGACCGCGATCGAGGCGATCATGGCCAGTCGGCCGACGCCGATCCTGGTGGTCACCGGCGATCCGGGCGGCGCGTCTGGCGCGTTGGCCCTCGAGGCGCTGCGCCGCGGCGCGCTGGAGGTGATGGCCAAGCCGACCGCCTGGCCGGGCACGCCGGAGGAGCAGGCCCGCCTGCGCGAACAGGTCAAGCTGCTCGCCGGCATCCCGGTGATCCACCACCCGCTTGGTCGGCTCCGCCGCACACCGCTGCCCGTGACCCTCGCGCCCCGCGGCGCGGCGGGCCGCGACGCCACCGCGGCCGAGCTCCC
>JBFYZW010000266.1:0-3707 GCA_041309305.1 Deltaproteobacteria bacterium
CGTCGCGGCCGGCGCGAGCATCCCGGCCGACGAGCCGGCCGGGCAGCCGCTCACGCGCCAGCGCGAGGCCCTGCTCGCCCAGCTCGCCGAGCTCGAGGGCACGCTGCGCTACATGGGCGCCGCGCACCCACAGCAGCGCCTGCTCGCGGCCCGGCGTGAGCAGCTGCGCGCGATGCTGGCCCAGCTCGACGAGGAGCTGGCGCGCCAGCGCCGTTGAGGCTCACGGCCGCGGTTGGGGCGGAGCGGCGGCGACGAACGCCTTGAGCTCGGCGAGCAGCGCCGCGGCCGGTGGCGGCAGCGCGTCGGCGAGGTTCTGCTTCTCACCCGGATCGGCGACCCGGTCGAAGGCGTGCACGACCTCGCGGTCGAAGGAGACCGAGGGGAAGAAGGCCTTCTTCTCGGCGACCGACCACTTGGCCGGGTAGCTGCTCAGAAACCACGCCTCGTCCGCCGGCCGCTGCCAGATGACCTTGTACCGGCCGTCGAGGATCGCCTGGCGGTGGATGCCGTACTCGTTGTACTCGCTGATCACCCGCGCGTCGGCCGCCGCTGGTTGGAGGAGCGAGCGCCCCATCATCCCGGCGCGGTCCGCCCCGGCGAGCTCGGCGATCGTCGCGCTGACGTCGATCGCCTGGGTCAGCCGTGTGTCGACCGCGGTGGCGAAGCGCGGGCCGAACGCGACCAGCGGGATGTGAATGACCTCCTCCCAGAAGTGGTGGGCGTGGAGGTAGAAGCCGTGCTCACCGAACCCCTCGCCGTGGTCGGAGGTGACCAGCAGGTGCAGCGCCTCGCCGGCGCCGAGCGCGCGGATGCCGTCGAGCAGCACGCCGAGCTGCTGGTCGGCGTAGAAGATGCCAGCGTCGTAGATGGCCATCATCGAGAAGCGCTCGTCCTCCGGGTAGTCGTTGTCCTTCTCCCAGCTCGCCTTGCGCCGGATGGTCCCCTTGAAGTCGCCGAGGAACTTCTTCTCCAGCTCGGGCGGCGCGTAGTAGGGATCGTGCGGGTCGACGTAGAAGATGAAGACGAACTCCTTCTCCGCGGTCGACGCCTTCAGGTGGGCGAGCACCTCGCCGGTGAGGAACTCGGCGGTCGGCAGGCCGTTGTAGGTCTTGCCGCGCACCTTCTTGCTGTAGGTGTTGGTCGTGTCTTTGAAGGTGTCGAAGCCGCGGTCGAAGCCGGCGAGCGAGCCACCGTTGCCGTTGGCCGAGAAGCCGGTGGTCGTCCAGCCGGCCTTCTTCAGCCGCTCGGCCAGGGTGACCACGTCGGCCGGCAACCTGCTCTTGTCGGTCTCGGTACGGTGACGCGAGGCGTTCAGGCCGGTCAAGAAGCAGGCGGTCGACGAGCGCGTCCACGGCGCGTTGGTGTAGGCGGTCGCGTAGCGCGTCCCCCGCGCCGCGAGACTGTCGATCGTCGGGGTCGTGCCGCGCGGGTAGCCGTAGGCGCCGACGTGATCGGCGCGCATCGCGTCGATGAGGACGAGCAGGATGAGCTCTTTGGCCGCGGCCGGCCGGGGGCCGGCGAGGAGCGTGAGGCCGAGGCACGCGACGATGAGTGTGCGCATCCTCCTTGGATGCCCGGCATGGCCGATCGGGTCAAGAAAGCGGGCCGCTTTTTTCGCTCGCTCGCGGCCGGGTGGTACCCTGAACGGGTCATGAGAGCACGCCACAAGCTCAGCCTTTTCCTCGTCTTCTCCGCCTGTGCCGAGGCGCCGCCGCCGGCGCCCGAGCCGGGCGGCACAGGTGTGGCGGCGCCGACGCCGACGGTGGTCGTGCCGCCGATCGACAGCGTCGTGCTGGTGACCATCGACACGCTGCGCGCCGACGTGCTCGGCGCCTACGGCGGTCGGGCGCGCACGCCGGTGCTCGACGCGCTCGCCGGTCGCGGGTGGCTGTTCGAGCAGTGCTTTTCGACCTCGATGATCACCAATGCGTCGCACGCCTCGATCTTGACCTCGCTCTACCCGCGCGATCACGGGGTTCAGGACAACGAGAGCGGCATCGCCGACGGGGTCGAGACCCTGGCCTCGGCGCTCGAGCCGCACGGCTTCCGCACCGGGGCGGTGATCAACTTTCCGCACCTGAACCCCGGGGTCGCCAACCTCGGCCGGGGTTTCCAGCGCGTCGTCGAGGCGCGGCGCAAGGAGCGACGCGCTGACGAGCTGAGCCGCGAGGCGCTGGCGCTGCTCGACGAGCTCGGCCAGGGCGAGCGCTTCTTCCTCTGGCTGCACTACACCGACCCGCACGCGCCCTACGACCCGCCGGCGAGTCACCCGCCCAGGCCGCCGCCGACCGCCACGCGCACGCCGATGGCGGTGGCCGCGAAGGCGGCGCCGGGCTTCCAGCGCAACAACCCCTGGTTCAAGCAGGTCTTCGCCACCGTGCCGCACGTCGAGCTGCTCGTCGAGCGCTACGTCGCCGAGGTCGAGGCCGCCGACGCCGGGCTCGGGCTGCTGCTCGACGGCCTGCGCGCGCGCGGGCGGAGCGCACGGACCGCGATCATCGTGACCGCCGACCACGGTGAGAACCTGGGCGAGCACCAGCTCTACTTCAACCACGGCGGGCTGCACCGCGAGACGTTGCACGTGCCGTTGATCGTCGCGCTGCCCGGGGCGACGCCGCTCAGGCTCGGCCAGTTGGTCTCCAGCGTCGATATCGCGCCGACGGTCCTCGAGCTGCTCGGCCGGCCGCGCTGGGAGCCGATGCGCGGCGAGAGCCTGGTGCCGCTGGCGCGCGACGGCGCGGCCGGGCGGCCGGTGGTCTACAGCGAGCACATGCTCGCCCAGGCGGTCGCGGCGCGCAGCGAGCGCGGGGCGTTGATCGTCGAACGCAAGACCACCCGCCAGTTCCCGACTTATCCGTTCAGCGCCGGGCGCCAGCGCGTCTTCGACCTCAGCCGCGATCCGCGCGAGCTGACGCCGCTGCCGGTCGAGCAAGACCCCGGCCCGACGCTCGAGGCGGCGCTGCGCGACTACCTCGCCGCCGGGCTGCGCCTGGCCGCCCGGCCGGCGATCGATCAGGATCGGGAGTCATTGCGCGCACTGGGCTACGTCGAGTAGATCAGGGGTCGCGGGAGAACGCCGATGACCTCGATCGCCCAAGCCCTGACCCTCGTTTCGCCCAAGCGTGTCTGGCTGCGCCTGACCGCGGCGCAGAAGCGCCTGCTCTACTGGTCGCTCCTGTTCGTTGCGGTGGTCACGCTCTTCTGGGCGATCACCCGCCAGCCGGAGCTGCGCAGCTTCGACGTCGTCTTCTGGCCGATGGCCGGGTTGTTCTTCGTCGTCACCCTCGGCTTCGGCCTGGTGGTCGGCGCCCGTTGGGGTCAGCGGCAGGTCAAGCGCCCCGGTGAGTGAGGCGATCTCCCTGCGGCTCGACGCGCGGGAGGTCACGACCCCCGCCGGCCGCTCGCTGCTGCACGCCATCCTCGACGCCGGCCAGCCGATCGCCACTGCCTGCGGCGGGGAGGGGCGTTGTCACCTGTGCCGGGTGCAGATCACCACCGGCCGCGAGTCGTTGCCGCCGGCCAACGCGATCGAGCACAAGGCGCTGGGCAACGTGCTCATCGCCGGCGGCTGGCGGCTGGCCTGCCAGGTGCGCGTCGAGGCGCCGCTCGCGGTCAGCGTGCCGGCGGTGCGCTCGAAGCGCACGGCCTGGCCGGCGCAGCTGCCCGCGGTCACGCCGGCGCCACCGGCGGCGGCGCCGACGACCCCG
>JBFYZW010000267.1:0-9661 GCA_041309305.1 Deltaproteobacteria bacterium
CGCCGGTCCGACCGGCGCGGCAGCCACGACCGGCCTCGCCGCCCCCGCCGACGGTGCAACGTCAGGCCCAACCGACCGGCTCCGGGGGGCCGCCGACGCGCCGTCACCGGCGTCGCCGCCGCCGCCGAGGCGGGGCCGGGCCGCGACCGCCGAGCTGAGCTGTCCGGTCACCGCCAACTCCGGGAGGTGCGCATGGTCGCCAAGTTGAAGCAGCTGAGTCTGGTCCTCCTCGCCGGCGCGATCGTCGGCGCGATCGTCGCCAGCGTGATCGCGCCTGGGTTCATCGCCTGGTACGTGACCCCCGGGGCCGAGGGGCAGGCGCTGTGCAACTGCCCGGTGTTGGCGGCAGCGGTCACCCGCCAGCTGCTCCAATGGCAGACCGCCGGCGCGTTGACCGGCGCCGTGCTGTTCGGAGTGGTCGGCGCGCTGGTCATCAAGCGGCGCGGTCGCGCCACCGCCAGCTGACCAGGTCGGGTGTTCGCCGCGCCGCTCGCGCTCGTGCCTCAGACCTCCGCTGACGACAACGCGTTGATGCGCCGTCTGCCGCCTCACGGGGCCACCAGCGCCAGCCGGTGGTCGGCCACCGTCACGGTGGCGGTCACCCCCCATTCGAACGCCAACCGGTCGGACTCGATGCCGTCGCCGAAGAGGACGCCATCCTCGTTCATCTCCGAGGTGACCGTCAGGCTCTCCTGCCCGGACAACACCCCCTCGGTCACGCTGACCCCGGTGGCGACGCTGGGGAAGGCCTCGCGCACGAAGAAGGCCAGCGCCGCGTCGGTCGGCCGGGGCAGGGAGAGCTCAGCGCGTCGCTCGCGGTTGATCGATCGCGCCCAGCCGGTCGATCCGGTGCCGGAGGCGACGATCACCCCGGAGGAGGAGTGGCGCTCGGTGTGGTCCCGGTAGGTGATGCGGTAGCGGGCCGACTGGTGCGTGCGGGCGCCGAGGAAGATCTCATTGAGGGCCAGCAGGCGCTGGCCGTCGGCGAAGCGGGCCTCGACCATGGTCCGCCCCTCGGTGCGCGCCCGGCGCTCGACCGCCGCGGGCACCAGGTCCGCTGCGGCCTCGGGCGGGAAGCGGACCAGCACGCCGTCATACTCCTCCGGGTCCGGGTTGATGCCGATCACCGGTTGGCCGGCGAGGTACTTGGCGCTGTTGGCCACCAGCCCGTCCTGCCCGACGACCAGGATCGTGTCCTCCGGCTCGAAGAGGAAGCGGTCGAGATCGGCGCGCGCCACCCGGCATCGGCGCCAGGCCGCCGGGATGGCGCCGACCACCGTGGTCAAGGCGGCGTTGAGCCGTTCGTGCCGGCGCAGCGCCGCGGCGATGCTCTGCTCGCGGCTGCGCAGGAAGAACTCCGCCTGGGCCCGGGTCCCGTGCCGGCCGAGCAGCCGCTCGTACTCGGTCTCGCGGGTGATGATCACCACGCGCGGTGCGAGCGCGCTCACGCCTCACCCGCCCTTCAGCCGCGCGGCGCCAGCCTCGAGCAGCTGCACCAGGCCCGTGCCGAGCATGTCCGGGCTGATGTTCAGGTGCTCGATGGTGTTCAGCTTGCCGGCCAGCTCCTGCGCGGCGAGGCCGAAGACGATCGACGGCGGCACCCCGCGGTACATCTCCATCCGTTCCTTGTCGGCGGTGACCCGCGCGCCCTCGACCAGCCGGATGCGCTCGGCCTGCGCCTCGGCGTCGGTGCGCGTCGCCTCGGCCTGGGCGTGGACCTCGATGCGCTGCGCCTCGGCCGCCTCTCTGGCCCGCTCACGCTCGTTGGCGCCGCGCTGCTCGATGAGCGTCTTCTCGCGTCGGGCGAGCTCGATCTGGTTCTGCAGCTCGTTCTCGGCGATGGCCCGCTCCTTCTCGACCGCCAGCGCCCGCCGTTCGAAGGTGGCCCGATCGGCGTCCTGCTGGACCAGCTCGCGCGCTGGGGTCTGCAGCGCCTTCTCGAACTCGGCGGTGGGCTTCAGCGCGCTGACCTGGACCGACACGATGGCCAGCCCCATCTCGGCGAGCACCGCGGCGTCGCGCAGGCCGAGCTCGAGGTGGTGTTGGATCTCCCCCGGCCCGTGCGCGAGCAGCTCACGCACGTCGGCGCGGGCCAGGTTCTGCACAGCAATCTGCTGGGCATAGCCGGTGAAGAGGTTGGCCAGCTGATCGAGGGGATCTCTGAGCAGCTGGCCGCGCGCGAGATCGATGCTGAAGTCGAGCCGCTCGCCGAGCGTCTCCGGTGCGACCACCCGGTAGTTCACCGTCCCCTGCACGGTGATGTCCTGGAAGTCCTTCGACCGGCCGTGGAAGAGGAAGGGCAGGACGCGGTCACCGACCGGGATCTCGGCGATGCTGGTGTTGAAAGGCAAGAACCAGAACGAGAGACCCCGGCCGCTGGCGACCAGCTTGCCGCGCCGGTGTCGGAGGATGTGGCAGCTCGTCTCGCTGCGCAGGTGCCGGAGCCAGAGATACCTGTTGATCTCACTCATGATCGACCTCCTCGGCCCTGAACGTCGAAGCCCGCCTTCGCCGTGGCCTTAAGTGTCTGCATGACACCAAATTAGTGTAGCAAAGACACCTTGTCAAGTGAAATGTTGCGGTGGTGGAGCGCGGTGCGTGCGGCCGCAATTCACAGTAGACACGCGCTGTCTGGGACGTTACATCGGCCGCCTGGGAGGAGAGCCATGTCCGCACCGCGCACTCGACCCCGCTGGCTCACATTCTGTCTCGGCCTCGCGGTCGCCTGCTCGTCCGAGGCGACGACGCCACGGCCTGTCGCCGACCCCGGCGCCCCGGGCGACCCGAGCCCGGGCGATCCGATCCCGGGCGATCTCGTCCCGACGGACGAGCCGGTCGGTGATTCCGGCGGCGATGCGGCCACCGACGAGCAGCTCGCCTTCGGCCTGCTCGAGCTCGCGCCCGACGACGGGGCCGTGGACGTGCCCGTCGACCAGCCGGTGACCCTCACCTTCACCAAGCCGGTCCTGCTCGGCAGCGTGCGGATGCAGGCCGCGTGGGGCCCATGCGAGTCGCTGGCCACGTTGCTGGTCAGCTTCGATGGTTTCACCACCTGCGCCGGCGGTGTGGTGAGTCGGGACACCGAGGACGCTCGCGTGGTCCGCTTCGTCCCCAAGGGGGGCCTGCTCACCCCAGGCCGCACCTACCGGGTCAAGCTGCGCACCGAGATCGAGGCCGAGAGCGGTGAGGCCTTGCCGGCCGAGGTCGTACAGGCGTCTGGCTTCGCCGTCGTGCCCCCGCCGTGCGCGGCGACCAAGGACCCGGCGACCGCCACGACCACCGGCGCGGTCTGTGTTCCTCCCACGTACGTCGACAACGGTGACGGCACGGTGACCGACGTGGCCAACAAGCTGCTCTGGAGCCGTTGCAGCGTCGACGCCGCGGGCGTGGCCCAGAACGGTACAGACTTTGCCTGCGTGGTCCCCAACCTGCCCGCCGACATGGTCTACTGGGAGACGGCCCTCGCCGCCTGCGAGGCGCTCACCCTCGGCGGTCGCAGCGATTGGACCCTGCCGGACATCGCGCAGCTCGCGACGCTCCTCGTCACCGGTCAGGATCCGGCCCTCGACCAGACGGCCTTCCCCAACTCGTCGAACGCCTACTACGAGAGCCGTTCGAGTAGTCTCGATCAACCTGCGACCAGGTACTCGTTCCTCTTCGGCTACGCCGGATTCACCGGCGTCGGCCGCGGCGGCAAAAACCCGGTCAGTCGCTCGGGCTTCATCCGCTGCGTCGCGGCTCATCAACCGCCGGTCGCCCCGGTGCTCAACCCGCTCGAGCTGCAAGCGATCAGCGCCGGCGAGATCCGGCTGTACCAACCCTCGTTCCGCGTCGCCCCGAACCCGTTGCCGCCCAAGGCGGTCTACATCGGTGTCGACGGGGTGATGCAGGTGAACGGCGCGAGCGTCACCGGCGCCGTGCAGGGCCCGCTCGACGTCGCCGCCTAACGATCGAGCTGTCGGGCCTGACCGGCGGGACGACCTACCGGATCGCCGTCGTCAGCCAGAACAGCGCCGGCGCCGACGTCGCCGAGTTGGTCGCCAGCACCGGCACGCAGCCGCCCGGTGTGCAGCCGCTGGTGATCACCGAGTGGAGCGCGACGACCATCACGCTAGCCCGGCCGGCCATCTCGCCGGCCGGCAATCCGCTGCCGACGGTGCAGGCCTACATCGGCCTCGACGGTGAGATCAGCAACGTCAGCTGCAACATCAGCTCGTACCTCGACGGCCCATTCGACGTCTCCACCCAGGGCCGCACCTTCACTGGCCTTGCGGCCAACCTGACCTACCGCATCTGGGTCCAGGCCGAGAACACGGCCGGCTGTGCGGGGCAGACCATCATCCAGCGCACCGGCTACTACGTCGACCACCAGGACGGCACGATCTACGATCCCTACACCGACCTGACCTGGGCGGCGTGCTCCTGCGGCCAAGACTACGTGGCTGGCCCGCCGGGCAACTGCCTCGGCAGTGTCACTCCGCTCACCTACTGCAGCGAGCCGACCAATGCCTGCAACGGTGGCACCAACAAAGGGTTGCTCGGGCCGCCGTTCCCCTCGGGCGTCCACAGCCAAGCATGGAACTGCTGTGACGCCTACTCGGCGGGCGGCCGCTACGACTGGCGCGTCCCGACCGTTGCCGAGCTGGCCACGCTCGCCGTCTCACAAGCGAGCCCCCCGAACATCGACCACGCCGCCTTCCCCAACACGCCGGACGACGACTACTGGTCGGCGAACAGCGACACGTACGTCAACGCCTTCACGGTGCCGGTCGGCGGGGCCCAGCCCTACTCGTGGGGCAAGCAGAACAACAGCTACCCGGTCCGTTGCGTCGCCAGCGGCTGGTGAGCGGGCGCCCGCGACCGGGGTCGGATCCAGACGACCCTCGCCGGTATTCGCCACCTGGTCGTGGGCGCCGCTAGCCGATCAACGGGGCGAGCAGCAACGCGAGGCCGAGAAAGCTGGCGAAGCCGACCACGTCGGTCACCGTGGTCAGGAAGATCGACGACGACTGCGCCGGATCGCGGCCGACCTTGGCCAGTACGATCGGGATCACCGCCCCCGCGAGGCCCGCGGCGACCATGTTGGCGACCATCGACAGGCCGATGACCAACGACAAGCCCCACCGTCCGTCCCAGACGAACACCGCCGCCGCGGTGACCGCGGCGATGCACAGGCCGTTGATCAGCCCGCCGGCGACCTCTTTGCCCATCAGGCGCCAGAGGTTCTCCGCGCTGATCTCCTTGAGCGCGAGCCCGCGGATGACGACCGCGAGCGTCTGCGCGCCGCTGTTGCCCGCTTGTCCGGCGACGATCGGCAACAGCACGGCCAGGGCGGTCAGCTCCGCGATCACGTTCTCGAACAGCCCGACCACCGCCGCGGCGATGAAGGCGGTCAAGAGGTTGACGTAGAGCCACGGCAGGCGCCGCTTGACCACCACGGACACGGGCGACAGGGCCCGCTCGTCGCTGCCGGCGCCGACGATGCGCAGCATGTCCTCGAATGCCTCGGCCTGCACGGCGCGGATCACCTGATCGTGACGGACGACGCCGAGCAGCCGGCCCTGGGCGTCGACCACCGGCAACGCGAGGAGCTTGCGCCGCTGCATCGCCTCGGCCAACAGATCGCGGTCGAGCTCGGCCGGGATGCTGGCCACGTCGCGGTTGACGAGCGGCGCGATCGGGTCCTTTGGCGCGGCGAGGAGCAGATCCCGAATGCCGACCAACCCGACGAGTCGGCGATCGCGATCAACGACATAGAGGTAGACGATCGTGGCGCGTGCTGCCCGGCGCAAGGTGGCCACCGCCTCGCCGACGTTGATGTCGACCGGCAGCGTGGTGACGTTCGGGTCCATCATCCCGCCGGCCGTGTCGGCCGGATAGGCGACGAGCGAGCGCAACGGCGCGGCGAGCTCGGCCGGCAGCGGCGCCAGCCAGAGGTCGCGCTGCTCTGGTTCGAGCAGACGCAGCAGTCGGACGCTCACCTGCGGCGCGGTGTGCCCGAGGAGCGCGATCCGGCGCTCGGCTTTGGTCTCGCCGAGCACCGCGACGGCGAGCTCGGCGGTCATGCGCGTCAACACCGCAGCGGCGCCGCCGACGTCGAGGCGATCGAGGGCGCGCGCAGCCTCGCGCGCGTCGACCCCCTCGAGGATGCGCGCCGCCGTGTCGGGGTTGGCCTCGGCCAGGCCACGCAGCAACTTGTCGGTAGTCTTCACTGGTCCAATCTGCGTCATCCGTGCGGCGCGCGCAAACGCCGTGGCCGGCGGGTGGATCTCACCGCGCCCTCGCGCTATGCACAGCTCTCGCGATGGAACAGAGACCCGACCACGAGGCGCGCAATCACGTCTCCCTCAACCTCAACGTCCGCGGGTTGAAACGCTCGGCGACGGTGGCGATCAACGAGGAGTCCAATCGCCTGATCGCCGCCGGCCGGCACATCTGGAAGCTGGGGTTGGGACAGTCCCCGTTCCCGGTGCCGACCGCGGTGGTCGAGGCGCTGCGGGCCAACGCGCACCAGAAGGATTACCTCGAGGTGCAGGGCCTGCGGGCGCTGCGTGACGCGGTGGCGCAGTTCCATCGCCAGAGCGACGGCGTCGCCGTCGACGCCGGCCGGGTCCTGGTGGGACCGGGCTCCAAGGAGCTGATGTTCCTGCTCCAGGTCGCCTTCTACGGTGACCTGGTGGTGCCAACCCCGTGCTGGGTCTCGTACGCGCCGCAGGCGCAGATCGTCGGTCATCGCGTCGTCTACGTCCCGACCACCTTCGCCGAGCGTTGGCACCTGACCCCGGCACGGCTCGACGCGTTGTGCGCCCCCGACCCGACCCGCCCGCGCGTCGTCATCCTCAACTACCCGGGCAACCCGGAGGGCCTGACCTACTCGGCCGCCGAGCTCGAGGGGTTGGCCGAGGTCGCGCGGCGCTACGAGCTGGTGCTCCTCGCCGACGAGATCTACGCCAAGCTCCATCACCGCGGCGAGCACGTCTCGGTCGCGCGTTTCTACCCGGAGGGGACCATCCTCAGCTCCGGGCTGTCGAAGTGGTGCGGCGCCGGCGGTTGGCGCCTCGGCACCTTCGCCTTCCCGCCGAGCCTGACCTGGTTGCTCGAGGCGATGGCCGCGCTGGCCAGCGAGACCTTCACCTCGACCTCCGCGCCGATCCAGTACGCGGCGATCCGCGCCTTTCAGGGTGGCCAGGAGATCGAGGACTACCTGGCGCACGCCCGGCGGGTGCTCGCGACGCTCGGCGGGTGGAGCGCGACCCAGCTGCGCGCGGCCGGCGCTCGGCTGCACGATCCTGAGGGCGCCTTCTACCTCTTCCCCGACTTCACCCCGATCGCCGAGCGCCTCGCCCGCCGCGGCATCCACAGCAGCGGCGAGTTGTGCCGCCGGGCTCTGGCCGAGGCGGGCGTCGCCTTCCTGCCCGGCGAGGAGTTCGGCCGTCCGGGTGGGGAACTCACCGTGCGCCTCGCCTATGTCGACTTCGACGGCGCGGCGGCAATGGTGGCCAGTCGCGGCGTGCCGCTCGATCAGCCGCTGCCCGACAGCATCGTCGCACAGCATTGCGCGCACACCCGCGAGGGCATCGGTCGGCTGTGTGGTTGGCTGCGCGCTTTGGAGTGAGCTAACGCAAACGAGCGGGCCGGGGGGATCGGCTCAAACCAACCGCGGCGGACTGAGGTCGGCGCGGTGGTCGACAACCCGGCGGACCAGGCGCGGCGCAGGCGGCCGGCTGATCAGGAGCGGCTCGCGGCGACGCCGCGCCGCCGGTAGCGGTGAGCGGACTTTTGTGCCAACAATGCGCGCCGGCGGCAGCCCACCGCCTCGACATCCTCTGCTGGAGGTGACCAGTGCCCATCGGATCGGGTTGGCCCCCGTCGTCGGCGCCGCGGCCGCTCAACCTCGAGCGGCTGGCGCAGACGGACCCGCAGGCCGCGGCGACCGGGGTCGCCTTGAACGACCCGCGCCAGGGCGGCGTCGACCTCGACGGTCGACTCACCGAGCTGAGCTGGGATGAGTTCGCGCTCGTGGCCGAGGCGTTCGCGCGCGCGTTCCCCCAGGTCACACCGGCGCTCTACCGCCTGCAGGCTGCCTTCTTCGCTGCGTCCTCCGCGGGGCCAGCGCCGAACGACCCCGGCCGTGGCCTCGTCGATCCGCGCGCCGGTCGGTCGGCGAGCGATGCGCAGGGAAACGAGACCGGCGGGGTGGTGCACGTCGGAGATCGATCGCTCCTGCTCTTTGACCGCGGCGATCGCGACTACACGCGGGCGGAGATCCGCGTCGCCGTGCCGGGTGGCCCGTCGCGCGCGTTGTTCCCCGACGGCCCCGGCCCGCTGCAGCTCTCCCCGTCGTTCGCGGCCGGACAGGTGTTCTTCCTGGCCGCCCCGTCGACGCACGGGCCGGCGCGGCTGTATCGCGCGCCCTTCGATGGTGAGCGCGCCGGCGCCGCGGTCGAGGTGCCGGGCCTGAAGGGGCTCGGGCCGTTGTCATGGCCGACCGTCCATGTCCTCCGCGGTGGCGGTGGCCTGATCGTCGCGTTCCGCGACGAGCTCTCGCGGCCGCGCCTGGCCTACAGCCCCGACGGCGCGAGCTTCGTCCCGTTGCCGGGCACCGTGGAGCCGACCGGCGCCGCGATGGTCGAGCTCGGCGTCTTCGGCAGCGGCGCGCTGGCCATGACCTACCAGCGCGACGACGGCGGCGCCTATACGTCCTACGTCCGCCTCTCCCGCGACGGTCGCACCTGGAGCGCACGGGTGCCGATCACCCAAGCGAGCAACAACGTGCACGACACGACGCTCGTGTCCAGGAGCGACGGCGGCCTCGACTGTTACTACGTCTACACGACGCCGAGCGAGGGGTTCGCTCTCTACCGCCGCGCGCTGCGCGAGGACGGCACGTTCGGCCCGGAACAACGCGTGACCCTGCCCGGACCGGACATCAACAAGCCGCGGGTCAGCCGTGGGCCCGACGGCAAGCTCCACGTCGCGTTCGTCGAGGTGACCTCCCGCGGGCCTGGCGGGTGGGTGGATGGCCAGACGCTACGCACGCTGATCCTCGAGCACGATGCGCCGGCGCCGTGTTGAGCTGCGACGATCGGCTTGCGCACCGTGCGGCTGGTGACCCTCGACGACAACCTGGTCACCGTGCCGTCGAATAAGTTCCTCACCGAGGCGGTGGCGAGCGCCAACGCCGGCGCCCTCGACTGCATGGTGGTGATGCCCTTCTTCATCGACGCTGGCGCTGATCACGTCCGTGCCCGCCACATCGTGCGCGACGCCGTGCTCGCCTCCAAGTACCTCTACATGGGGAAACCGATCACCGTGCTGGTGAGCAGCCACCTCACGCCGCACGGGCGGCTCCTGGTCGAGATCACCGCCAAGGCCTACGTCTTCGACACGCGCTTCGAGAAGGCCTTCGCCAGCGACGTCACCGATCGCGTGCTGCGCGCCTTCCGCGAGCAGGGCTTCCTCTCGGCCTTGTCGTCGTCGGTGGTCAGCCCAAGTTGATCGGACGTCTCGCCGTGGGATGCCTCGCGGCTCGTCGGGCGCGGACCACGGTCGGCCTCAGCCCTCCGGCGGAGGCGGGACCGGGCGGTCGGGGGAGAGCTCGTGCTCCGGCACACACCGGGCGCACGGCGCGCAGCGGATCTCGCCGTTGACGCAGGCGCAG
>JBFYZW010000268.1:0-10672 GCA_041309305.1 Deltaproteobacteria bacterium
CCCGCATGGGAATATTCTCTAGAGGAACGAGCGCCGGAATGCAAGCCACCCCGGCTTCACGATGAAGCTATGAAGTTATTTCAATGAGTTACGAGATTCTACCGTGCCCTGATCGGAGCTAGCGGGTGTCGTCGGCGTGGTGCTCGAGCGCGTTGTCTTGGTTGATGCTCCAGACGTCGGGATCGTCGTCCCCGTCGATGTTGCCAACCGCGACCAGGAGAAAGGTGGTCTTCTTGACCTCGGGATGCAGATCCAGCGCGTCGAGCAGGATGCCGCTCCGGTCGAACAGCGCCTCGGCCTCGGCGCTGCCGCCGCCGCCGGTGACCATCTGTCGGCCCATGAAGTAGAGGTAGCGCGCGTTCGGGTCGACCTCGACGCCGCACTCGGTGAAGTTGCGGCAGTAGCGGCCGTTCTCCGCGAAGTAGGCCTTCTGCGCGGTGTAGAGCATCTTCAGCGTGGTCTTCGCTTCGCTCTGCTTGGCGCGGGTCGAGAACTTGAGGAAGTTGGGGATGGCGATCGCCGCGAGGATGCCGATCACCGCGACGCTGGTCATCGCGCTGCCCGACTGCAGGGTGGCGCGAGCGCGGCGTCCGGCGCGCGACTCGGGCGCCTCGTGCGCCAGCGCGATCAGCGTGTCGGTGTAGGCGTGGGCATCGCCGGCGAGGCGCTGGTTGACGCCGCGCAGGTACTGGTCGCGCGGGTTCAGCTTCGGCCCGCAGGCGGCGAGCAAGGCAGCAGAGAGCAGGAGGGCGGTCTTGTTCATCGCGCCTAGACCTCCGACGAGAGGAGTTGCAGGATGAGGACGCTGGCCTCGAGATCGGCGGTGAAGGCGGCGTCGTAGGTCAGGCTCAACGCGACGCCCTGCAGCGCGAGCAGCACCGGCAGCTGGGCGAGCACGCGGCCGGCGAGCTCGGCGCCGGGGAAGGCCGGCTTCTCCTTGGCGAAGGCCGCCTCGGCGCCGGAGGCCATCCAACCGGCCCACTCGAGCCAGGCGCCGTCGGTGCCGAGCAGCAGGTAGCCGAGCAGCATCGCCGGCGTGTCGAGCGCGGTGCGGATGGGTTTGGTCACTGGGCCGGCGACGCGCGGCCGCTCGGCCTCGGGCAGCGCCTGCTGTTCGAGCAGCCGGGCGAGGCGGGCGCGCTGGCGCACCGCGATCACGGTGTTGCCGACGCTGGTGACCCGCGTCCCTTCGAGCAGCGCGTGGGCGCGCATGTGGATCACCTGGCCAGAGGTGCCGGGGAAGGCCTCAAGCGCGTAGGTCTTCTTCGCGTCGGCGCCGAGCTGGGCCATCGTCCGGTCGAGGAAGGCGTGCAGGGCCGGGACCACCGCCTGCGCGCTCGCCGCGTCGCGCAGGCTGACGCCGAAGGCCCAGTCGTCTGGTGAGTCGAACATCACCAGCCCCAGGCGTCCGTCGAGCTTGCCCAGCGCGTCGACCAGCGCGGGCGGCAGCGGCGTCTCGGCGCCGGCGAGCGATTGCTCGAGCATCGGCGCGATCATGCCGGTGACCAGAGGCGGCAGCGACAGCGAGAAGAAGCCGCTGGTCTGGTCGTCCCACACCCGCGCCAGCGAGTTGGCCAGGTCCGGCTGGCGGATGGCCGAGCGCAGCTCGGTGAGCTGCGGGATGTCGACCAGCAGGCGGGTGATCGCGGTGCCCTCGGCGCCGTTCGCCCAGCCGACGGCGACGCTGCGGGTCGCGCGCAGCAGCTCGGCGAGCGGGCCGTTGCCCAGCTCGCCGGCCAGGTCGTGGAGGATCATCCCGCCCCCCTGGACGACCAGCAGCGTGTGGCAGTCCTGGCTCCACTTGCGCAGCGTGCCGGTGAAGGCCGGCACGCCGCCGCCGACCAGCATCTCGGCGTTCGGCGCGACGCGCAGCCAGCCGCCCTCGTCGACGCGGCCGACGAGCTGGTTCTGACCGAGCGGGAAGGTGATGGTCTCGTCGGTCACCTGCGCGGCGAAGGCGGGCGGCGCCTGGCTGGCGAGCGCCCGGCCGAAGCGCTCGAGGAAGCCGGGCGCGACCTTGGCGACCAGCTGCAGCCCCGGTCCCTGTGGTCCGGAGAAGAAGGCGAGCGCCGCCGGCACCGCCTCGCCACCGGGGGCGGCGAGCGCGACCAGGCGGGTGAGCTCGTCGAGCGGATCGAAGCCGAACGCCTCGCGCTGCGCCGCCGGGGCATAGTAGGAGGCGCCGAGGCGCGTCTGGCCGAGGCGGGCGCGCTCGGCGGCGATGGCGCGGGCGGTGGCGCCGAGGTCGGCCCAGACCAGCGCCGCCTCGAGCCGGAGCCCGATCTGCGCGTCCTCGGGCAGCGCGGCGAAGGCGTCGAAGACCGACGGGGCCGGCCGCGGTGGCGCCTCGGCGCGCGCGGGCAGCGCGACGCCGGCGGCGAGCCAGAGGCCGAAGGTGGTGAGCAGGGTTCGGTTCATGGCCGGGCACTGTATCCACAGGCCCGGGGTGATCGCAAACGCGGGCTGGTCAGTCGGTCAGCGGCCCGGAGGTGCGCTCGGCGATGGTGTGCGTGCCGGGGTCGCGCGACTGCTCGCAGAAGCGTAGCGTGCAGCGGGTGTAGCTGGTGGCCATGATGCCGAGGTCGGCCCAGCCTTCGCCCTGCGGGGACGCCTGGATCCACTGTGAGCCGTTGTAGTAGCTGTCGGTGAAGCGGCACATGTCGGCGTAGTGCGAGAGGAGCAGCGTCTCGCCGCCCCCGCCTTCGATGTCGAAGATGCCAGAGCCGCCCCAGTCCCAGATCTGCATGTAGGCTCGCCCGGTGCCCTCGCCGTTGGGGAAGATGGTCATCTTGCCGTCGCGCATCCCGCGCCAGTAGCCGGCGCTGTTCCCCGAGTGGTGCTCGACCCACATCTCGAGCGTGCAGCCGAAGGTGTTCGGCGCGCTGGTCGGGTAGCCGGTGGCGAGGAACGGCGGCTTGCAGCCGAACGGCAGCGTGAAGCGGCCGAACTTCCAGGCCGTGCCGCTGCGGTTCGAGATCGTGACCGAGTAGCAGCGCTCGCCGCCGTAGCACTCCCAGCCGCTCGCGCCGCGGCGCAGCACCTGGCCGGCGGTGCAGCCCATCGCCGCCAGGTCAGCGCGCTCGATCGAGCCGTCGATGAGCTCCGTCGAGCCGACCGCGTTGTCGGCCATCTTGTCGTGGGTGATCGCGTTGCCGACCAGATCGTTGGTCTGGATGCCGCCGTCGACGATCTTATCGGTGGTCACCGCGTTGGCGGCGAGGGTGGCGTTGTCGACGCAGCCGGAGCAGGGCACCCCGGGGTCGCCCTCGGGGCCGGCCGGGCCGGCCTCGCCCTGCAGCACCGGTACGGTGGCGTCGCAGAAGCCCGCCTGGCTGGCGACGCGCAGCAGGTAGCTGCCGGCGGTCAGGCCGTCGGGCAGCTCGACGACCAGCTGCTCTGGCGTCGCGCTGCACAGCTCGAGCGCGACCGGCGCGCCGGTGCCGGTGAGCGTCACGCCAGCGCCCTCGAAGTGCCGGCCGGAGACGGTCAACCGCCGGCGGACGTGGTGGGCGGCGTGCCCGGTCAGGCCGTCCTCGACGCCGTCGCCGTCGACGGCGGTGATCTCCGGCACGTCGGTGCGCGTCCCGTCGACGCAGACGTCGCCGCGGCAGATCTGGCCGTCGCAGTCGTTGTCGGTGCGGCACAAGGTCAGGCACGCACCGTCGACGCACACCTGGCCGGCGGCGCAGGCGGCGTTGCCGCCGCAGCCGTCGCCGCCCGGCGTCTTGTCGCTGCACGCGCTGGCGAACAGAGCCGCACCAACGGCCAGGAGAACGCCAAGGGACCGGGTCATGGCCACCTCACGGGTAGACGGGATAGAGGAGAGCGTAGCACGGAACGCGGCGTTCGGCACCCGCGCCCTACGAGGCTGCCGGCGCCGGCGCGTAGCTGGTGCGCGACTGCTGCTCGAGGCGCATCTGGCTCTCGACCGGCTGGCCGTCGAGCGTCTGCTCGAAGACGACCTCGGCGGACAGCTCGGCGCCGTCCTGCAGCCGCGGGCCGCGCGCGTCGGCCGGGAACAGGCCGCTGAAGCTGGCGTTGAGCTGCGAGCGGCGCAGGCTCGCGCCCGGGGGCAGGCGCGGCGGCAGGACCTCGGTGGCCTGCAGCTCGGTGCGCACCTCGAGGTAGGCGACGCCGTCCACCGCGCTGACGCCGACCAGCCGTGACTGGCCGGTGAGCGCCTGCGGTGCGATGCGCAGCCCGGCGGTCTCGAGCTCGGCGGCGGCGCGCTGGCTGTCGATCGGCCAGGTGCCGCCGACCGGTTGCGGCGCGTCGGTGCCGAGCAGCTGGTCGTCGTTCGCGCTCGGTGCGTGGGTCGGGATGAGCAGGCCGAGGTAGTCCTGCACCTCCTGGCTCATCTGCCCCTCGACGACGTTGAACGGCGTCTCGGCGCCGCGGGTGACGATGAACGCGGTCCCGGGAGCGAGCAGGCTCTGCGGGCCGTCCGGGGTGGTCTGGGTGAAGTCCTCGACCCGGTAGCGGAGCGCGCGCGGCGTGCCGTCGTCGGTGACGTCGAGCACCTCGACCTCGGCGCGCAGCGCGAGCTGCAGCTCGTCCCGGCGCTCGTGCAGCACCCGCTCGCCGCTGCGCACGACCAGGGTCTGGCGCGCCTGCAGCGTGCTGCTCTGCAGCTGCCGGGCGCCGATTTCGGCCGGCTGGTGCAACCGGATCGCGTAGAGCTGCGCCAGCTCCCCGCCCGGCTTCGCCTCCGGGGGCGCGCTGGTCGCGCAGGCGCTCAGCAGACAGGCGGCTGGCAGGAGGGCGTGGACTCGTCGGTGCATGAGCGTCTCCCCGGTCGGTGTCTGCTCCCTACCAATCGGATCCAGGCCGACGCAAGGAGAATTGCGGACACGGCAGAGAGCGCGAGTCCAGGATCCAAGACATGGATGGTGATCCGCGCTCAAATAGCTCCGACCCACGGCGAGATTGTCATGTAACACGCTGTTTTTATTGTTTGGCCCGACGCGTGCATATGTCCACGCATCGAGTCACAACCTTGGGAGACCCCAATGACCCTTTCAATGACCCGTTCCCAGCTGCTCGGTTGCCTCCTCCTCGCGGCCGGCTGCGGCAAGCACCTCGAGCCGTACCAAGATCCCCCCGGCCGGGTACGCAACGCCCCGGTTTCCACCGGCCAGCACGCGCTGCGGGCGATGGACAGCTGCGACGACCTGCTCGTGACGCTGCGCGAGCGCGAGGCGAGCATCATGCGCGCCAGCATCGAGGCCAACCGCCGCTACGCGATCGCGGTGGTGACCGACCGCGACCAGAACTGCTACGACCCGGAGGACGACGGCTGCGGCTTGTTCGGCCTCGGCTGTTGGATGCCCGGCGCGGCGATGGACGATCGGTTGGCGACGATGCCGCCGTCGCAAAACGGCGCGAGCGACTTCTCGACCACCAACAACCAGGTCGCCGGCGTCGATGAACCCGACTTCGTCAAGAACGACGGCCAGCGCATCCTGGTCACCGCCGACGACACGCTCTACATCTTTGCCGCCTGGCCGCCGACCGAGACCCAGGCGTTGGCGGCGATCGAGCTCGAGGGCGAGCCGGAGCGCATCTTCCTCGCCGGCGACAGGGTGATTGTCCTGGCCGACACCGGCGACCCGTACGCCTGCAGCTACGACCCCTACTACGGCAGCCAGCCGTCGGCGCAGACGCTGCAGGTCACGGTCTGGGACATCAGCACGCCGACCGCACCGGTGCTCGAGCGCCGCGCTCAGCTGAGCGGCGCCTTCGTCGCCGCGCGGCTGGTGGACGGGGTGGTGCACCTGGTGGTCGACTTCCCCGACCTCGCGGCGGCGCCGTTCGAGGTCTGGCCCGAGGGGTTGCGGCGCAACCTGTGCAACGAGGACGTCTCGGTCGAGCAGCTCGAGCGCAAGTTCGACCGGCTGCTCGAGGCCAACCTGGCGGCGATCGCGGTCGCGCCGCTCGCCTACTTCCTCCCCGGCGTCGTCGATCAGGACTTCGTCGCCGGTGCGCTGGCGAGCACGCGCGAGCAGCTGTTCACCGACTGCGCTGACTTCTACGCCGCCGACCGCCCGGAGACCGGTTACCTCGGCGTGCTCTCCTTTCCGACCCACGACGACGCCATCCTCGGCGCGACCCACATCATCGGTCGGGTCGGCGAGGTCTACGCCTCGGCCGAGAGCGTCTACGTCGCGGTCAAGGAGTTCGTCGACCAGCCGGGCGAGGGGTGGGAGTCGGGCTGGTGGGGCGCGCGCGAGCAGACCGCGGTGCACAAGTTCTCGCTCGCCGCTGGCGGCGCGCCGGCGGTCTACCGCGGCAGCGGGGCGGTGGCCGGCACGGTGCTCAATCAGTTCGCGATGGACGAGCACGAAGGGGCGCTGCGCATCGCGACCACCGAGTGGGCCGAGCGGACCAACAACCTGTTCGTCCTCGCCGAGGCGGCGGGCGGCGCGGGTCTGCTGACCATCGGCGCGGTGCGCGACATCGCGCCGGGCGAGGACATCCGCGCCGTGCGCTTCGCCGGCGCGCGCGGCTTCGTGGTCACCTTCCGCCAGACCGACCCGTTGTTCACCTTCGAGCTCAGCGACCCGACCGAGCCGCGGCTGGTCGGCGAGCTGCACGTGCCGGGGTTCTCGACCTACATCCACCTGATGGACCCGGACCACCTGCTCAGCATCGGCTTCGACGCCGATGACTCCGGCATGTTCCGCGGGGTCATGCTGCAGATCTTCGCCGTCGGCGACCTCGCCGCGCCCGAGCTCGTCCACCGGGAGATCATCGGCACCCGCGGCACGATGTCGGACGCGACCGCCAACCACCTGGCCTTCAACTACTTCCCCAGCCGCAACCTGCTCGCCATCCCGATCGGCATCTGCGAGAGCGACGGCTTCTGGAACGAGGAGCTGACCTTCAACGGCCTGTACGTCTACAACGTCACCGCCGCGAGCGGCTTCGAGCTGATCGGCGGCGTCGATCACCGCGACGGCGACAACGTCGAGCAGGGGTGCGGCTCCTGGTGGACCGACCCCGATTCGCAGGTCAAGCGCAGCGTCTTCCTCGAGGACTACGTCTTCTCGTTCTCGAGCACGCGGATGAAGGTCAACCACGTCGCCGACCTGGGGCAGACGTTGGTCAGCGTCGGCCTGCCGGCCTCGGAGTGGCAGGACGCGCCCGAGTGCCGCCCCGAGCGCGAGTGGCTGCCCGACTGACGCTCAGGTGTTGGCGAGCGCGAAGAGCGCCGCGACGCGGCTGCTGGTCTCGGCCAGACGATCAATCACCACGCGCGCGATGTTCCGGGTCATCTTTGCCGCCACCGGGTCGCCGTTGTTGAGCAGCTCCTCGAACGACGCGGTGCTGAGCAGCAGCGAGCGGCCGGCGCCGGCGGCCACCGCCGAGGCCAGGCTCGGCCGGCCGCTCAACAGCTCGAGCTCGCCGAGCACGCTCGGCGCCTCGACGATCGCCAGGTCGCGCTCGGCGCCGCTCGGATCCCGCTTGGTGATGCGCACCGCCCCCTCGGCGAGGAGCAACAGGCCGCGCGAGGTCGCCCCCTCGCGGCAGAGCAGCTCGCCGGCGGCGAAGCGCTCTTCGTGCAGCAGGCCGCGCAGCCGCTCGATCTCGGCGCTGCTCAGCCCCTTGGTCAACGGGTGGGTGCGGAAGAAGCTGGTCTGCATCGCCGCACTGTAGCGGCCCGCCGGCCGGCGGACAACCGCCGACGCGCCATTGCCAGGCCGGGGCGGGGTCGTTAACCTCGCCTGCGGGAGGTCGAGATGCGCGTCGTCATCGTCGGCGCCGGGGACGTCGGCCAGCGGCTGGCCCGCCAGCTCGCCGGTCGCCATCAGGTGCTGCTGCTCGACATCGCCGAGCGCACGCTGCGCCGGGCGCTCACCCCCGAGCGCGCGGTCGCGCCGCACGACGAGCACGTCGGGCTGATCGAGGTGCACGGCGACGGCACCTCGCGCCTGGTGCTGCAGGCCCTGTTCGACCCGGAGCTGCACTGCGCGCTGGTCGCGGCCTGCGGCTTCGACGCCGGCAACCTCGAGGCCGGGCGGTTGGCTCAGGCGATCGGCTATCAGCCGGTGGTGGCGGTGCAGCACGACTCAGAGAGCAGCGCCGCCTACCGCGAGGCCGGGATCACCGCGCTCGACCGGCCGGCGTTGCTCGCCGACCAGATCGATCGCTCGCTCAAGGCGCGCGGCGCGATCGTCCCGACCGGCATCGGGCTCGGGCGCGGCGAGCTGGTCGAGATCAACCTGCAGCAAACGTCGCCGCTCATCGGCCGGTCGCTCAAGGACCTCGCGCCGTATCGCTGGCGCGTCGCCGCGGTCTTCCGTGATGATGCCTTGATCGTGCCCACCGGCGACACCGAGCTCGCGCGCGGCGATCGCGTCCTTCTGGTCGGCGACCCGGCCATCCTGCCCTCGGTCGTCGACTACCTCCGCCTCGGCACGCCGCAGTTCCCCCGCTCGTACGGCCCCAACGTCGTCACGCTCGAGCTCGACGGCGCCGACGCGCAGGTCGCGCGCGAGGCGGAGGAGCTGGCGCGCACCACCGCCGCGACCGGCCTGGTGCGCGGCCTGCCCGGCGCCGCCGATCACCAGCCGCTCGACGGCACCGGCGACCAGCCGGTCGACCGGGACTGCCGCGGCGACGTGCGCTGCAGCTCGTTCCCCGCCGCGCGGCCGCTCGGCGCGGCCCTCTTCGCCGCGGCGCTGCGCCAGCGCCCCGGCCTGCTGGTCACCGGGCCGTGCGGGCCGACCTGGACCGAGCGGCTCCTCGGCCGCGGCCAGGCCGACCGGCTGCTCTGTGACGCGCTTGCCGCGCCGGTGCTCTTCGCCCGCGGGCGCGCGCCGTACAGCCGCATTCTGCTGCCGGTCTCCGACTCGGCCCTCGGCCTGTTCGCCGCCGAGGTGGCGATCGATCTCGCCCGTCAGCTCGGCGCGGCGCTCACCGCCATCCGCGTCGACCTGCCGGGTTACCTCTCCGGCGCCGCCGACGAGGAGCTGCACCAGGAGGTCGTGCCGGTGCGCAAGCTCTGCCAGCTGTACGAGCTCAAGCTCGACTACCTGCACGCGCACGGCAACCCGGTGCGCGAGATCGCCCGCGCCGCCGACAACTTCGAGCTGGTCGTCGTCGCCCGCCGACACCGGCGGCCGGACGGCTTCGCCAACCCGGACGTGGCGCTGCGGGTGGCCCGCGCCGCCTCGAGCTCGGTGCTGGTCTTGACCCGACGGCCGGGGGAGTAGCCGATGGCCGAGGACCACGGCCAGCTGCTCGCGCTTTTGGTGCTGCTCGTCGGCTCGTTCCTGATGACCGTGCTCGGCCGCCGGCTGCACGTCCCCTCGGCGGTCCTGCTGATCGTCTACGGCGCCGCGGTCGGCCCCGGCGGCGCGGCGCTGGTCGAGCCGGGGCCGGTGGTCGACTTCCTCTTCGAGCTCGGCTTCGTCGTCCTGATGTTCCTCGCCGGGCTGGAGATCGACTTCAACGCCATCCGCAGCCGCGGCCGGCGGCTGGTGGTCGGCGCCGGTTTGGTCGGTGCGGCGATTTTGGCCCTGGCCTTCGCGGCCAGCACGGCGCTCGGGTTGCACCCGCTGTTCGGCCTGGCGATCGGGGCGCTGAGCGTCGGCATGCCGCTGGCGGTGCTCAAGGAGACCGGCCGGCTACGCGAGCCGCTCGGGCAGACCGTGATCCTGGTCGGCTCGCTCGGGGAGTTCTGGACCCTCCTGGTGATGACCTTCGTCTACTTCGGCCTGCAACACGGGCCATCCTGGCCGATGGTCGCCGGCGTCGGCAAGCTCGCCGCGGTGCTGGTGGTCGTCGCGCTGACCTTGCGCTTCTTCGTCGCCTGGGCCTGGTGGCAGCCGGAGCGGTTCAGCGGCGTGGTCGAGGTGCACGACGGCGCCGAGCTGGGGGTGCGCGCCTCGCTCTTGTTGATGGTCGCCTTCGCGGTGTTGGCCCTGCTCGCCGACGTCGAGCCGATCGTCGGCGCGTTCCTCGCCGGGGCGCTCATCGCCTTCGTCCTGCGCGGCAAGGAGATCCTCGAGCGCAAGCTCGCCGCGGTCGGCCACGGCCTGTTCGTCCCGCTCTTCTTCCTGCTCGTCGGCGTGCGCGTCGACCTCGCCGCGCTGACCGGCCCGAACGTGCGGCTGGCCCTGCTGCTGCTCGTCGTGATGGGGCTGGTCCGCGCGCTGCCGGCGGCGGCGCTGGTCGGCCAGGGGCTCGACCTGCGCCAGAGCGCGGCGGCGGCCAGCCTTTTGGCCGCGCCGCTGACTCTGATCGTCGCCATCGCCGCGCTCGGCGAACAGCTCGGCGCGCTGCCTCCGGAGGCCGGTGGCACGCTGGTCGCGCTGGCAGTCCTCTCCGGCCTCATCTTCCCGGTGCTCTTCCGCCTGCTCGCCGGCGGTGGCGGGGCGCGGCGCTGATGGTGTACGCTCGCCCCGAGCCACGGGAGGAGCGGCGGTGAGCGACGCGAAGCGCGGCATCGGCAATCGCACGCAGAGCGGCAGCGGTCGCAGCTGGGGCAGCGACGCGGCGGCGGAGCCGCCGGTCGAGCGGACCGAGATCTGGCGCGACGAGAAGACCCCGCCCCCCGCGCCGCTGGCGCCAACGGCGTTGCCGGCCACCCGTCGCGCCACCGATCCGTCGCCCGGCGCGGCGCGCGTCACCGAGCGCATTACGCCGCCGGCCTCGGCCGCGGCGGTCG
>JBFYZW010000269.1:0-8069 GCA_041309305.1 Deltaproteobacteria bacterium
GCCCCGGTCGACAGCCCGGCGGCGGCGACCGAGATGTTCGACCTGATCACCTACGAGAAGGGCTGCGCCGTGCTGCGCATGGCCGAGCAGTTCCTCGGCGCGCCGGCCTTCACCGCCGGCCTGCGCCGCTACATGCGCAAGCACGCCTACGCGAACGCCGAGGGCGCCGATCTGTGGGCGGCGCTCGGCCAGAGCACCGGCCAACCGGTGGCCGAGCTGATGCAGAGCTGGATCATGCAACCCGGCCTGCCGCTGGTCACGCTCAGCACCGAGCCCGGGTCCGGCGGACGCCGGCTGCGCCTCACCCAGCGGCGCTTCTTCGCCCACCCGCGCCCGGCGTCGACACCCGACCCGGCGCGCTGGCAGATCCCGCTGCTGTTGCGCTGGGCCGACGCCGACGGCGCGCACCAACGCCGGCTCTTGCTCACCGAGCCCGAGCAGAGCGTCGAGCTGCCGGCGCCGGCCGAGTGGTGCTTCCCAAACGCCGACGCGGTGGGCTTCTTCCGCGTCCAGCTCGAGCCGCCGTTGCTCGACGCTCTGGTCGGCGCCGGGCTCGCCCACCTGCGCCCGGCCGAGCGCGTCGCGCTGCTCGAGGACCAGTGGGCGCTCGTCCACGCCGGCCTCGCGCGCAGCGATCAGTTCATGCGCGTGCTCGCGGCGCTGCACGACGAGGCCGACCACGTCGTCACCCGGGCGATGGCGGCGCGCCTGAGCTACCTGGACAACTTCCTGGTCGACGATCAGGCGCGGCCGCGCTTCGCCCAGTTCGTCCGCGAGCTGGTCGCCGCGCCGTGGGCCAGCCTCGGCTGGGAGGGCGCCGCCGACGAGGCGCCGCAGCGCTCCAGCCGTCGCGCGACGCTCGTCCACCTGCTCGGGCATGTCGGACAAGACCCGGAGATCCAGCGCCGCGCGCTGGCGCTGTGCCGGCGCGAGATGGCCGATCCGCGGGCGGTGCACCCGGACCTCGCGCCGGTGGTGATCCACCTCGCGGCGCGCACCGGCGACCGCGGGCGCCTCGATCAGTTCGTGCGCACCTACCTGGCCCGACGACGCATGCGCCTGGCCCCCGAGCTGCAGGCGCGCTACCTGCACGCCCTCGCCCGCTTCGAGGAGCCGCGCGCCGTCGACCGGGTGCTGCGCCTCTGCCTCGACGGCACCGTGCCGCAAGACCAGCTCCGGCTGTTGCTCTCACCGCTGTTGCACGGCCGGAGCACCGGCCGGCGCGCCTGGGCGTTCATCAAGCAGCACTGGACCGAGCTGATGCCGCTGGTCGGTGACATGGCGCTGCCGCGCCTGGTCGAGAGCGTCGGCAACCTGCCGCTCGACCTGCGCGACGACGTCGAGCGCTTCTTCACCGCCCACCCGGTGCCGGCGGCGCAGCGCGCGGTGCACAAGGCGCTCGAGGCGCTCGACCTGCGCCGCGAGCTCTGGCGACGAGAGGCGGCGCACCTGTCGACCTGGCTCCAACAGGGGGGGAGACTCGAGACTAGGCGATGAAGCAGATCCTCGTCCTCGGGGCTGGGCGAATCGCCCGCCCACTGATCCGCTACCTGCTCGGCCAACGCGACGTCCGGATGGTCATCGGGACGATCGACGCCGGCGGCGCCGAGGCGCTGGTCGGCGGCCACCCGCACGCGCGGGTGCTGCGCCTGGACGTCAGCGACGAGGCGGCGCTCGCGCCGTTGGTCGAGGAGTGCCACCTGGTGATCAGCCTGCTCCCGGCGGCCCTCAACGCCCGCGTCGCCCGGGTGGCGCTCGACCGGGGCAAGAGCCTGATCAACACCTCCTACGTCAGCCCAGAGCTGGCGGCGCTGCACGACGAGGCCGAGCGCCGGGGTGTGCTCTTCCTCTGCGAGATCGGGCTCGACCCGGGCATCGACCACATGTCCGCGGTGCGAGTGATCGACCTGTTGCTGCAGGCGGGCGGCAGAGTGACCGAGTTCACCTCCTGCTGCGGCGGCTTCCCGGCGCCGGACGCGAACACCAACCCGTGGGGCTACAAGTTCTCCTGGAGCCCGCGCGGCGTGATGCTCGCCGGTCGCAACGCGGCGCGCTTCTTGCGCCGCGGCGAGATCATCGAGATCCCCGGCGACCAGCTGTTCGCACACCGCTGGCCCTACCAGGTCGAGGGCCAGGGCGTCTTCGAGATGTACCCCAACCGCGACTCGCTCATCTACGTCGACGCCTACAGCCTCACCGGCATCACCGGCATGTTCCGCGGCACGCTGCGCTACCCGGGCTGGTGCGACACGATGCGCGTCGCGGCGACGCTCGGCCTGTTCGACCTCGAGGCGCACCCGTGGCCCGCCGGCACCACCTACGCGGCGTTCACCTCCCGGCGGGTGCCGTCCGGTCCGGGGCCGCTGGTCCACCGCCTGGCCGACTTCGCCGGCGTCGCCCCTGACTCGGAGGTCATCGCGCGGCTCGAGTGGGCCGGTCTGCTCTCCGACCGACCGCTGCCTGCCGCCGGGCAGACGGCCGCGCCCCTGGACCTCTTCGGCGACCGGCTGGCTCGCCTGATGGTCTACAAACCCGGCGAGCGGGACATGGTGGCCATGCGCCACACCTTCTCGGCGACCTTCCCCGACGGCCACCGCGAGGACGTGACCTCCTCCCTGGTCGCCGCCGGTCAGCCGTTCGGTGACACGGCGATGGCGCGCACGGTGTCGCTGCCGGCGGCGATCGCCGCCCGCCTGCTCCTCGACGGTGAGCTCCAGCTCACTGGCGTACAGATCCCGGTCTACGCCGAGATCTACGAGCCGGTGCTCGCCGAGCTCGAGGAGCAGGGCGTCCACATCCAGGAGACCCACGCGATCCACTACCCGGGTCCGCTCAGCCGCGCGTGACGGCCGATCGCGATTCCCGATGGCCACGAGCGGCCTCCCGCGCGGGAAGACCGCAGACGGAGTGCGCTCGAATCGCGCACCCCCGTATTGACGCTCGCCGCCGCGCCGCTCCTGGGTTACACTCGGAGGCTGGAGGGTGAGAGGTGGCCAAGGCCAGCGCAAGGCAGGTGCCGCTCAAGGAGCTGAGCCGATACTTCCGCGTCCCGTCGCGTGGCCTGCCGGTCGACTACCCCGGCCGTGAGCTGCTGCTCCAGAGCCGGATCACCAACATCTCCCAGAACGGCGTGTTCATCACCACGCGCAGCCCGTTCGCCAAGGGCTCCCGGGTACAGATCTCGTTCCGCCTGCCAACGGTCGACCGGTTGATCACCGCCGATTGCGTCGTGCGCTGGTCGACCGCCTCGAACCCGGCCGACCGGCCGGCCGGCTACGACGCCGAGGGGATGGGGCTGGCGTTCACCAAGCTGAGCCGACGCGACCGCAAGGCGATCCAGGAGTACATCACCGCCTTCATCGAACGGATGCGCGAGCCCGATCCGCCGGCGCGTTGACCGCCAAACGGGGCTGCGCGATTCGCGCACGCCCCGTTTGCGGTTCTTCCTCGGGCGAGGCCGCTCTTTGGTGATCGGGAATCGTGACCGTCCGTTTAGCAGCCGAGCACCCCGAGCGCGAGCACGTTGTTGCTCTCGTTGCACTCGTTGTTCTGCCCGCCGGTGGCGCTCCAGTCGACCACCGCGAAGGCCGGCTGACCATTGCTCCCCGCCGCCGGGACGCTGACCACCACCAGCTCCGCCTCCCCGGGCGCGAGCGGCGCCGTGGTCTGGGCCACGCCCAGCACCGTGCCGGTGCTCGCCGAGCCGGCCAGGATCGCCACCTTCACCCCCGCCGGCAGCTGCAGCGCGCCGCGGTTCTCGACCCAGACGCCGACCACGCCGCTCGCCGGGCACTTGGGCACGACGATCACGTCGCCCGGCACCGCGTCCGGCGCGCGCAGGTCGGGCTGGGCGGCGCTGCCCTGCAGGTTCTTGCGGAACGAGTTGTGCGAGCCCAGCGCCGTCTGGTAGCGCGGCACACCACCGCGCTCATCGACGTTGGTGATGTGGTAGGCGTGCTGGTTCCAGATTCGGCGCGTCGGCACCCAGTTGTCCTGGCTGTCGCCGAAGACCGCGACGCCGCGGGTCGGCACGATGCCGGCGGCGAGGTCCTCCGGGTCGGTCCGGCCGAAGTCGTTGGCCGCGACGACGATCTCGGCGTTGCCGTCGTTGTCGACGTCGGCGATCACCGGCAGCTCGTAGGCGGTGAACGACGAGTTCGGCCGCTCCCAGACGCACAGCGTCGCGTCGCAGCCGGTGTGGCCGGCCGGCGGGTTGCCGTCGTGGAAGGTGTAGATGCGCAAGGCACGCTCGTCGTTGTAGACCACCTCGGTGCGCCCGTCGGCGTCGAAGTCGAAGACGCTCGAGCCGGTGCGCGACGAGCTGGTCTCGACGATCGGCTTCTCCCACAGCACGCTGAGCAGACCGCCGTCGACGTCGAAGACCGCATAGCGGCTCTCGCCGGCGACGCCGATCTCCGCCTGGCCGTCGCCGTCGAAGTCGCCGATCGTCGGCGGACCGCCGGCGAAGGCGGCGAAGCTCGCCTCCTGCGGCACGCGCAGCGCGTCGAGCAGCGCGCCGTTGTCGTCGCAGAGGATCACCTGCTCGTCAGCGACCAGCACCAACTCGAGCTTCGCGTCGCCGTCGACGTTGCCGACCGCCGGGAAGCCATCCTGCTCGGCCGGGTAGTCGACCACCGCGGAGGCGATGGCCGCCGCCAGGTTGTCCGAGATCGTCGCGTCGCGCACGTAGGCGCCGAGCGTCGCGCTCAGCCGGTAGACCGTGCGCCCGGCGACCAGCTCGAGCGCCGAGCCGTCGCCGTCGAGGTCGACCGCGAACGACAACGCGCCGACCCGGTGAGAGAGCTCCGGACGGACGAAGTTGTCGCCGGTGCCGTCGTTGGTCGTGTCACGGGTCGTGCCGTCGCTGTTTTTGATCGGCCACGCCGCGCCGGTGCCGCGGACGATGCGATTGCCGTAGATGATCTCCGGCGCGCCGTCCTGATCCAGATCGGCGATCGACACACCACCCCAGTCGAACCAGGAGCCGGTGGTGAAGCAGTTGCTCAACGTCGCGCAGCTCCACAGCACGCTGCCGTCGTGGTTGAAGGCCACCAGACCGTTGCCGCCGGCGCGCAGCGCGACGATCTCCGGCTTGCCGTCACCGTCGATGTCACCGGCGGCGACGCTCGAGGCCGGCGCGAGGTAGAACGAACCGCCGGCGGTCCACAGGGTCTTGCCGTCGTCACCGCTGACCGCGCGCAGCACGCCGCCCTGCGGGTGGTGCTGGGTCGGGTCGGAGGGATCGCCGCCCGACGAAACAGTGGTGTCGAAGGAGATGAAGACGATCTCCGGCACGTCCCGCTCGTCGATCTGCCCGTCGCCGTTGTCGTCGTCGAGGTTGACGACCACCGGCGTCGACATCACCTGCGTCTTGGACGGGAAGCTGACCGTGTCGCCGGCGGTCGGCCAGCGCCAGGTCTCCTCGGGCGAGAACTGATTCACCGGTGGGGTGAAGCTGCAGTTGACGTCGTACGGCAGCCCGCTGCGCCGGGTGGTCGGCGGATCGCAGGCGTCGCCGGCGCCATCGAGATCCGAGTCGGTCTGCTCTGGGTTCGGATCGTCCGGGCAGTTGTCGTCCGGATCCTCGACGCCGTCCTGGTCGCGATCCTGCACGTCCTCGCACGCGTCGCCGATCCCGTCCTGGTCGCCGTCCTCCTGCCCGGGGTTGGGCACCGTCACGCAGTTGTCCTCGCCGTTCGGCACCCCGTCGCCGTCCCGATCCGGATCGCAGGCGTCGCCGGCCCCGTCGCTGTCTTGATCGGCCTGCGACGCGTTGGCCACGTCCGGGCAGTTGTCGCTGCCGTTCGGCACGCCGTCGCCGTCGCGGTCAGGGTCGCAGACGTCGCCGAGGTCGTCGTCGTCCAGGTCGTCCTGGTCCGGGTTCGGCACGGTCGGGCAGTTGTCCGCCTCGTCGGGGATACCGTCCCCGTCGTTGTCCGGGTCGCAGGCGTCGCCGATGCCGTCCTGGTCGCCGTCGCGTTGGTCCGGGTTGGCGACGTCGATGCAGTTGTCCTGCCCGTCCGGCACGCCGTCGTTGTCGCGGTCGGTCGGGACGAAGTCGTTGTCACCGCCGGCCGGCACCGGCTGGCAGGCGCCCGAAACGCATACCTCCCCCTGATCGCAGTCGTTGTGCGACGCGCACGCCGCGTCGCGCTTGCTGCAGCCGGCGGCGCCGGCGAGCACGAGGACGCTGGGGAAGACGAGGGCAAACAGCTTGGTCATCACGAGACCTCCCGGGCAGATCACACCACTCCCAAGCTCAGATTGTCGCCGCCCGCGGCACAGGCGTTGCGCCGATCGACCGCGCCTTGACGACGCCGGACCGGCCCGTTAAACCGTGATAAACAATGGAGTATCGTATGCGATCCGCGAAGCGACTGATGGGGTTTGTGACCCTCGCGACCGCCATCACCCTGCTCGGCGGCTGCGACGACGCAAAGGGCGACGATCCCGACCCCGCCGGGCCGCGCTGCGGCAACGGCGTCGCCGAGGCCGGCGAGACGCCGACGACCTGCTGCGCCGACGCCGGCTGCCCGTTCGGCGTCTGCGACACCACCGCGAACCGCTGCGTCGATCCGTGGCTGTTCACCTGCCCGAGCGAGAGCGACCTGTGCGCGATCGAGCAGCCGTACGTCTGCGACGCACAGCCGCCCAGCTACGACTGCGCCCGCTGCGGCTGCCCGGACGGCCACACCTGCTACGAGAGTTACTGCTACAGCGACGACATGCCGGCGCGCGAGGACACCACCTACGGCATCTCGCGCGACCTGCCTGTCGACGACTACTTCGCCTTCGTCGACTGGGTGGCGGCGGCGACGCCCCTCACCTATGCCGAGCTGGTCGACGAGCTCGACGCCCGGCTGCGCGAGGACGCGCGCCGCGCCGCGCTGCTGCTCGGCGAGTCGCACGGCTCCGATGACGAGCAGGCGGTCGGCCTGCAGCTGCTCGTCGACCTCTACGCCCGCGGCTGGCCGATCAACGAGATCGGCGTCGAGGGGGGCACCTCGCCGCTCGTCGAGCTCGAGCCGATCGCCTGGCTCGGCTTCACCGAGCGGGCGCTGTTCGGCAACCTGACCAACGTCGCCTACTGCGCCGGCGCCACCAGCGGCGTCGGCACGCGCACCAACAGCGACGGGCTCTACGTCCAGTACACCGGGTCGGGGCACACCTCACAGGAGGCCTGTCACCACCCCGAGCACTGGAGCATCTGCGACATGCCGCACACCGCCGAGTGTGTCGCCGCCATCGGACGTAAGGCGCTGGTGGTCATCCTCTTCGATCCGGCGGTCTGGATGACCGTGCCGGACAACGTGCTGCTCTGGCGCCTGGCCGAGTACTACCCGAACGAGGCCCAGGTGACCGACAGCCTCGACGCCTTCATCGCCGCCTTCGAGACCCACATGGCCGGGGTCCCGGCCGACGCGCGGTTCGCCGCCACCGTGCAGGAGCGCGCGGTCAACGTACGCATCCTGCAGGCGACGCACGCCGACGACGTCTTCTTCGCCTTCTTCCCCCGGCCGGAGCAGAAGGCCTTCCTGATGCGCGCCTTCCGCGCCGTCTGGCAGGACGCGGCGCTGCGCGCCTACCTGCTCGCCCACGACATCCGGCCGACCCACTGCTCAATCGGGTGGAACCTGACCCCGGGCGAGGAGACCTACTCGCTCTACTGCGACAACAACGACCACCTCCTCGAGGCGCAGGTCGACGGCATCACCTTCCTGCTCGAGAGCTCGACCACGACCCCCTGACCCTGCCGCACGCGCGGGGGAGATGAACCATGGAAGCCTTTCTGATCGTCGTGCTAGTCGGCGGCCTGCTCCTCCTCCCCTACGTGCTCAGCATCGTCGCGCTGGTGAAGGCCGGCCGCGCCCGGCGGCTGAGCGAGCGGCTCCTGGCCATCGACGACAGCCTGACCGACACCCAGCGGGCGGTCGCGCGGATGCACAACGAGTGGCAGGCGCTGCGCGAGCAGCTCGAGCGCCGGGGCGAGGCGGGCGCGCTGCTGACCCACGCGCGACGCGACCAAGCGGCGATGATCGCCCGCGCGCCCGAGCCGCTGCCGGTCGAGG
>JBFYZW010000270.1:0-2552 GCA_041309305.1 Deltaproteobacteria bacterium
CTACGGCGACACGTTGGCCCGGGCGCGGGCGGCCGGCCTCGACGCCGCCGCCAGCCTGCGGCGCAACGACGCCTACCCGTTCTTCGCCGCGCTCGGTGACCTGGTCGTCACCGGGCCCACCGCGACCAACGTCGCCGACGTTCAGCTCCTGCTCGTCGGGTCAGCGCGAGGCGGCGGCGAAGCGCCATAGATCACCTTGGCGGCCGTCGCTCGTGGTCCAGGCTGCCGGTCCGTCGCGAAGCCCCCGCGGGCACTGCAGGGCGCCGCACCCGCCGGAGACCGAGCAAGGCCGCGAGAAGGCCCCACCAGCCCGGCGCCATCGCCGCACTGCTGTTGCATCCCGCGCAGCCATTGGGCATCAGCGCCGGCATCGAACCGGGACCGCCGTCGTTGTCCGAGGTCGCCCCGTCCCCACTCGAGCCGACCGCGTCGCCGCCGGCGGTTGCGGCGTCACCGTTCGCGTCCGCGTCGTCGGCGTCCCAGGTCTGATCATCGCCGCCGGGCATCGGGTCACCGCCAGCGGGGCTGCCGTCGGGTCCGCCGGCGCCGTCGGCCGACGGTGCCGGGATCCCGAACGCCTCGAGCTCGCGGATGCGGACGTAGCCGCTGTCGTAGGCGACGAGGCGCAGTCGATCTGCGATCACGGGCGGATCGGCGCGACACGGGACCACCTGACGATCGAGGGTGTTGCCCCGAACGGAGCAGCCGGGCACCAGGGTCCAGCCCGTTCCATCGTCGTACTCGAGGTCGGCGTCTGCCAGGGCATAGCCGACGCCGAAGCCGGTATAGATGATCGCCCGTCGGACCTCGTAGGTGCCCAACAGGTCGACGACCAGGGTGTGGGGCGTTGGGCTCGCGTCCGACACCCAACGGGAGGCGTCGCTGATCACGCCGTCGACAGCGTTGGGGCCGACGTAGGTCTGGTTCAGTGTGCTCGAGACGGTCACCGGCTTGAGCAGTGCCAGGTTGATGCTGCCGTCGTCAGGCGGGATCACGGTGATGGAGATGACCAGGTCGGTCGAAGCGCCGCCGGTATCGGCCGCGCGCAGCCGCGCCGCGAAGACCCCGACCTCGGCGATCGAGGGTGACAAGGTCAATCGTCCGTGCCCGCCACCGAGGTCCGTGAAGGAAGCGAAGGGAGGGAGGCCGACCGCGGTGAGGATGATGTCGTTTCCCTCCGGGTCGGTGGCCATGGCGTCCAGGGTCAAGCTGTCGCCGGCGTCGACGGACTGCGGCCCCACCGGCTCGAACTCCGGCGCGCGATTGGTGGGGGAGGCACCTCCAGCTTGGGCAGCGGCCCAGTCGTAGATGCTCAGGTACCCACCGCTGTTGAGCGCGTCGAGGCCTGGGGTCACGAGGGTCCAGATCCCGGCCCCGGCGCCGCGGTTTGAGTAGATGTCGTTCCACAAGGTGCTGCTGTGGGCAAACCCGTCCACGAGAGTGTAGCGGGCCGGGTGGACGAGAGGCACACAGGCATTGATCGTGTTGTAGAGCGCCGTGGAATTCGCGACACTGATCCCCCAACCCACGTTGTCCTCGGCGCCGTGGAGGATCCAGATCGGGACGCTCGTGGCGTAGAGGCTGCACGCGTTGGTCGGGATCGGATCGCGCATGTTCGCCGCGGAAACCGGGATCACCGCGCTCACCAGTTGGGGGTAGGTGATCGCGAAGGTGTGGGCGCCGTTTCCGCCCATCGAGATACCGGTGACCGACACGCGCGCGGGGTTGACCCGGTAGCCGCTGACCACCAGGTCGTACACCTCCTTGGCGAGTCCCATGTGAGTACTGCCGTCGTAGGGTTGGCTGTTGACCACGAAGATGAACTGGTCCATGCCGAACCCCGTGGGGGCACGATTGGCGTTGGCCTTGATCGTTTTGAGCGGACCGTTGACGGTCAGCTTTGCGGGATCAGTGCCCACCTCGCCCGAGCCGACGAAGAAGATCATCATCGGATAGAAGGAGGTCGTAGAGTCTCGGTAACCCTCCGGGAGGTAGATGTAGTAGAAGGTCTCGATGTTCGGATACGCCGCGCTCTCGTAGTAGACCAGGTTCAGCTCCGGAGGCGAGGCGCTGGCTGGAGCGACGCCCAAAGACAGTGCGACGAGGGTGACGGCCGAACGAAGTCTCATGATGCAGTGAGCCCGACGACAGGTGTCTGGCGATACACCAGCCCTGGGCACCTCCGATCGCCAGTCCTGATGGTACTGGTCATCCACCGAGAGCGCCAGCGTCGGGAGCAGGTGCCGAGCCGACGGTTCGGGTCGACGCGGATCGGGGAGTTGGTGTTCACGCCGGTTGACCGCCCGCCTGCTGTGCTACACTCACCGCTCGGCCTGGCCGGGAGGTGCAGCGTGGCGGCAGACGGACGCGGTCACGGCGGGAGTCGGTTGGTCACCCGCCGCCGGGTACTCATCGCCGCCGGCGGGGTCACCGCGGCCGCCGGCCTCGGCGTCGGGGCCTTCGTCGTCGAGGATCGCCTGTCACGCTTCGGCCGCGCCGGGGCGCGGCTCGTCCCGGATCACCGGGTGGCGCCGCCGGTGGGCGCGCCGCCG
>JBFYZW010000271.1:0-7906 GCA_041309305.1 Deltaproteobacteria bacterium
CCTCCGCGAGTCACGGCCAGCATGGCTCGGTTGCCGCTCAGCGGCACCTGGCCGGCCGCGCTGACCGTGCATCGTACCACGATGCGATGTTCGGGCAACGCGCCGGCAGTCAACGACCCACCCGCCCGCCGGCCGCCGTGAGCCGGTCGAGCGCGCCCGCGACCTCCTCGACGATGCGCGCCGCGACTGCCGCCTCGCCGTGCAGCGCCGTCTCGATGCGGACGACCGCTGAGCGGCCGCCGGCGATCGCGAGCGCGGCCTCGAGGTCGTCGCCGATCCGGGCGAGGATCGGCTCCTGCTCGTGCAGGTGCAGCCAGTAGTCGCGCGGCTCGCGGTCGTAGCCGGGCGCCCGGGCGATGCGCGCCTGGATCCGCTGCATCGCCGTCGCCGCCGGGGTGCGCAGCAACACGTAGAGGTCGGCGAAGGGGAGGCGGGTGAAGAGGCGCGCGAGCCGCAAGCGCGAGCGCAGCGACAGGCGGCGCGTGCGCGGAAAGTAGACGCCGAGGTAGACCGCCGGGTCGATGACCATGCAGCGGCTGTTGACGACGACTTCCGGTCGCAGGTGACGGATGAGCCAGGGCTCGAACAGCCCCTGACCGAGGACGAAGAGCACCCGGCTTGCGCCGATGACCCAGCGGTTGCGGGTCCGGTCGGCGCGGGCGAAGAGCGCCTCCCAGAAGCGCGCCAGTCCAGGCGTCAGCGCCCGCTCGTTGCCGCCGTCGACCGAGAGCGGGTTGCGGCCGGCCTTGGCGACCCGGTACCTGGCTCCGAGGGCGCGGCAGGCGAGCAACACCGCGGTGCTCTTCCCCGCCCCGTCGATGCCGATCACCGCGACGCGCAAGGGCATTGACATCCCGAGGGATTCTCGGTGGTTCGGGCCAGCTGGTCAACGGAGCATCGGCCCGTGGGGGGGGCCATGTTCCTGGTCGATCGACCCCCGATCGACCCCTCGGCCACCGCTTGCCCCGGGGGCAGCCCGCGTTGTATGACCCCCCCGCGGCGTCCCTGGGGGGGACGGCCGCGCCAGACCGGCCTTCTTGGAGGTTCACCATGGGTTCGCGCAAGGTCACCATCGACGGCAACACCGCTGCGGCGCAGGTCGCCTACCGCTGCAGCGAGGTCATCGCCATCTACCCGATCACGCCGTCCTCCGGCATGGGGGAGATGTCGGACGAGTGGGCGGCGCAGGGCCTGCGCAACGCCTTCGGCACGGTACCGAACGTCGTCGAGATGCAGTCCGAGGCCGGCGCCGCCGCGGCGGTGCACGGCGCGGTGACCACCGGCGCGATGAGCTGCACCTTCACCGCCTCGCAGGGGCTGCTGTTGATGATCCCGACGATGTTCAAGATCGCCGGCGAGCTGACCCCGGTGGTCTTCCACGTCTCGGCGCGCACCGTGGCCACCCACGCGCTGTCGATCTTCGGCGACCACTCGGACATCATGGCGGTGCGCAGCACCGGCTTCGGCCTGCTCGCTGCCGGCGGCATCCAGGAAGTGCTCGACATGGCCGTGGTCGCCCACGCGGCGACGCTCGACTCGCGCATCCCGTTCGTCCACTTCTTCGACGGCTTCCGCACCTCGCACGAGATCCTCAAGGTCGATGATCTGCCCGACGAGGTGATCCGCAAGATGCTCAACGAGGAGGCGGTGCTCGCGCACCGCGCCCGCGGCATGTCGCCGGATCACCCGGTGCTGCGCGGCACGTCGCAGAACCCGGACGTCTTCTTCCAGATCCGCGAGACCATCAACCCGTACTACACCGCCTGCCCGGGCATCGTGCAGAAGGCGATGGACCGGCTCGGCGAGCTGACCGGCCGGCACTACCACCTGTTCGACTACCTCGGCCCGAAGGACGCCGAGCGCGTGGTCGTGATGATGGGCTCGGCCGCCGATGCCGCCGAGGAGGCGCTGGCCAAGCTCAACGGCCAGGGCGAGAAGGTCGGCCTGGTCAAGGTGCGGCTCTACCGCCCCTTCTCGGTCGCCGACTTCGTCGCCGCGCTGCCGACGACGACCAAGGCGATCGCCGTGCTCGATCGGACCAAGGAGCCGGGCGCCGCCGGCGAGCCGATGTACCAGGACGTCTGCACCGCGATCGGCGAGGCGATGGCCGAGGGCAAGACGCCGTTCAGGGCGATGCCACGGATCATCGGTGGTCGCTACGGCCTGTCGTCGAAGGAGTTCACCCCGGCGATGATCAAGGCGGTTTACGACGAGCTGAGCAAGAGCACGCCGAAGAACCACTTCACCGTCGGCATCGAGGACGACGTCACCCACACCAGCCTCAAGGTCGACGCCACCTGGGAGGCCGAGTCGCCGCGCTGCGTGCGCTGCCTGTTCTACGGCCTGGGCTCCGACGGCACCGTCGGCGCCAACAAGAACTCGATCAAGATCATCGGCGAGGAGACGGACAACCACGCGCAGGGTTACTTCGTCTACGACTCGAAGAAGGCCGGCGCGGTCACCGTCTCCCACCTGCGCTTCGGGCCGGATCCGATCAAGTCGACGTATCTGGTCAACCGGGCCAACTTCATCGCCTGCCACCAGTGGAGCTTCCTCGAGCGCTACGACATGCTCGGCGCGGCGGTGAAGGGGGCGGTCTTCCTGGTCAACTCCCCCTACGGCAAGGACGAGGTCTGGGACCAGCTGCCGCAGGAGGTGCAGAAGGACATCATCGACAAGCAGATCAAGCTCTGGGTGATCGACGCGCCGACCATCGCCAAGGCCACCGGCATGGGCACGCGCATCAACACGATCATGCAGACCTGCTTCTTTGCCATCTCCGGCATCCTGCCGCGCGACGAGGCGATCGCGCAGATCAAGAAGGCGATCAAGAAGACCTACGGCGGCCGCGGCGAGGAGGTGGTGAAGAAGAACTACCAGGCGGTCGACTCGACGCTCGACGGGTTGTTCGAGGTCAAGGTGCCGGCGAGCGTGACCAGCAAGCTCAAGCGCCCGCCGCTCGTGCCGGCGCAGGCGCCGGAGTTCGTCAAGACGACCCTGGCGACGATCATCGCCGGCAACGGCGACTCCCTGCCGGTCAGCGCCTTCCCCAAGGACGGTACCTTCGCCACCGGCACCACCCAGTGGGAGAAGCGCAACATCGCGCTCGAGATCCCGGTGCTCGACCCGGAGACCTGTATCCAGTGCGGCAAGTGCGTTTTGGTCTGCCCGCACGCGGCGATCCGGCAGAAGGTGGTCGACCCGGCGCAGCTCAAGAGCGCGCCGCCGACGCTGAAGATGGTCGACTTCAAGGGCAAGGAGTTCGCGGGGATGAAGTACATCCTCCAGGTCGCGCCCGAGGACTGCACCGGGTGCGGGCTGTGCGTCGACTTCTGCCCGGCGAAGAACAAGAAGGAGGCCGGCCTCAAGGCGATCAACATGCGGCCGCAGATGCCGCTCCGCGAGGCGGAGCGGACCAACTACGAGTTCTTCCTCTCGCTCCCCGAGGTCGATCGCCTGGCGGTCAAGCAGGACACGGTCAAGGGGGTCAGCTTCCTCCAGCCGCTGTTCGAGTACTCCGGCGCCTGCGCCGGCTGCGGCGAGACGCCGTACGTCAAGCTCCTCACCCAGCTGTTCGGTGACCGGGCGGTGATCGGCAACGCCACCGGCTGCTCGTCGATCTACGGCGGCAACCTGCCGACCACGCCCTACACCTTCAACAAGGAGGGGCGCGGCGTCGCCTGGTCGAACTCACTGTTCGAGGACGCCGCCGAGTTCTCGCTCGGCTTCCGCTTGACGATCGACAAGTTCGCGGTGCAGGCCCAGGAGCTGGTCAAGAAGCTCGAGGGGCAGCTCGGCGACGAGCTGTGCAAGGCGCTGCTCGAGGCCGACCAGCGCGATGAGGCGGGCATCTTCGCCCAGCGCGAGCGGGTCGAGACCCTGAAGCAGAAGCTGAAGAAGGTCGACAGCTCCGAGGGGCGGATGCTGATGTCGCTGGCCGATTACCTGGTGCGCAAGAGCGTCTGGGCGCTCGGCGGCGACGGCTGGGCCTACGACATCGGCTACGGCGGGCTGGACCACGTGCTCGCCTCGGGCCGCAACATCAACCTGCTGGTCCTCGACACCGAGGTCTACTCGAACACCGGCGGCCAGATGTCCAAGTCGACGCCGCGCGGCGCGGTGGCCAAGTTCGCCGCCGCCGGCAAGCCGGTGGCGAAGAAGGACCTGGCGCTGTTGGCGATGACCTACGGCTCGGTCTACGTCGCCCGCGTGGCGATGGGGGCCAACGACCTGCACACGGTGAAGGCCTTCACCGAGGCCGAGGCCTGGGACGGGCCGTCGCTGATCGTCGCTTACTCGCACTGCATCGCCCACGGCATCGACATGGCGCGCGGCATGCAGCAGCAGAAGGCGGCGGTCGAGACCGGTTACTGGCCGTTGATGCGCTACAACCCGGCCAAGCCCGAGGCGCCGTACTCGCTGGACAGCAAGGCGCCGAAGATGCCCTTCGTCGACTACGCCTACAACGAGACGCGCTACAAGATGCTGTCGAAGAGCGACCCGGCGCGGGCGAAGAAGCTCCTCGAGGAGGCGCAGCGTGACGTGGCCACCCGCTGGGGCATCTACGAGGCTTTGACCAACGTCAACTTCACCCAAAAACCAGAGACCCACTGAGCGGCGCACGCATCCGCCAGGGAGATGACCATGGACCTTTCGACCACCTATCTCGGATTGAAGCTGAAGAACCCGCTGGTGCCGTCGGCCTCGCCGCTGTCGCAGAAGGTCGACGCGGTGCGGGCGATGGAGGACGCCGGCGCCGCCGCGGTGGTGATGTACTCGGTCTTCGAGGAGCAGATCCGCCACGAGCAGCACGAGCTCGACCACTATCTAGAACGGGACGTCGGCAACTCCGCCGAGGCGATGAGCTACTTTCCGGATCTCGGCAACTACAAGATCGGCCCGGAGGAGTACCTCGAGCACATCCGCAAGCTGAAGGCGGCGGTGAAGATCCCGGTGATTGCCAGCCTCAACGGCGTCACCGTCGGCGGTTGGGCCGACTACGCCGCGAAGATGGCCGAGGCCGGCGCCGACGCGATCGAGCTGAACATCTACTACCTGCCGACCAACACCAAGCTCTCCGGCGCCGAGGTCGAGCAGCGCTACCTCGACGTGCTCAAGGCGGTGCGCAAGGCGGTCAAGGTGCCGGTGGCGGTCAAGCTCGGGCCGTACTTCAGCTCGCTGGCCAACATGGCCACCCGCCTGGTCGAGGCCGGCGCCAACGGCCTGGTGCTGTTCAACCGCTTCTACCAGCCGGACATCGACCTCGAGAAGAAGGAGGTGACGCCGAACGTCATCCTCTCGACCTCGGCCTCGAACCGGCTGCCGATGCGTTGGATCGCCATCCTGCACGGCAAGCTGAAGGCGAGCCTGGCGGCCTCCTCGGGCGTGCACACCGCCGAGGACGTGGCCAAGCTGATCGCGGTCGGCGCCGACGTGACGATGATGACCTCGGCGTTGCTCAAGCACGGCATCTGGCACCTGGCCACCGTGCGCGAGGGCTTCGAGCGCTGGCTCGAGCAGCACGAGTACAAGTCGGTCCAGGAGCTGCGCGGCTCGATGAGCCAGAAGTCGGTCGCCGATCCGTCGACCTTCGAGCGGGCCAACTACATGAAGGCGCTGGCCAGCTTTGGTTGACGGGCCGGGCACACCGCGCGGGTCGCTGCCGAGCCACGCGATCGATCGGATCGCGCTCGGCGGCATCGTCTCGGTGCGCGACCGGCTGTTGGAGCTGCAGGCCAAGGGCCGGCCGATCATGCGCCTCGAGTCGGGCGACCCGTCGTTCGACATCCCGGTGCACGTGCGCGAGGCGCTGGAGAAGGCGCTGCGCGACGGCCACACACACTACACGGCCGGCGCCGGCATCCCGAGGCTTCGCCAGGCGGCGCTGGCGAAGATGCGTGAGCAGAACCGGATCGCGGTCGACGGGGTCGGCAGCGTGCTGGTGACCAACGGCGCGATGCACGGCCTGTACATCACCTTCCGCGCCCTGGTCGGTCCCGGCGACGAGGTGATCATCCCCGATCCCACCTGGACCGAGACCGCCGACAACGTGCTGCTCGCCGGCGGCACCGCGGTGCGCTGCCGGCTCGATCCGGCGGGCGGCTATCGCTACGACCCGGCCGCGATCGAGGCGCTGGTCAGCGAGCGAACGCGGGCGATTGTCGTCAACTCGCCGCACAACCCGACCGGCGTGGTGCTCGACCGTGAGACGCTCGCCGGCATCCTGGCGGTGGCCGAGCGTCACGATCTCTTCGTCGTCAGCGACGAGGCCTACGAGCACGTCATCTTCGACGGGCGCGAGCACGTGAGCCCCGGCGCGCTGCCGGGCGGCGAGAAGCGGGTGATCAGCATCTTCTCGCTCTCGAAGAGCTTCGCGATGAGCGGCCTGAGGCTCGGCTACCTGGCGGTCAACGACGCGCAACTATGCGAGCGGATGCAGAAGCTCCTGCGCTGTACGATCAACGGCGTCAACTCGGCCACCCAGCACGCCGGCGCCGCGGCGCTCGAGGGGCCGCCGGCGGCGACCGAGGAGATGAACCGGGTTTACGAAAACCGGCGCGACGTGCTGCTCGCCGGGCTGCGGCGGACGCGTCACCTCGAGCCGCTCGCGCCGCAGGGGGCGTTCTACGTCTGGGCGCGGATCAAGGAGAGCTGGCCCGGCTACCAGGGCCGGCGCGGCGGCTGGGCGATGACCGACTTCCTGATCGACGAGGGCGGCATCGGCTCGGCGCCGGGCGAGGTCTTCGGCCCGGCGGGCGAAGGGCACATCCGCTTCGCCTTCTCCTGTCCGACCGAGCAGGTCGAGAAGGCCGTGCAGCTCCTGCCGACCTTGCTCTGACGTCGTCCTGATCTCCTGGTTCGAGCTGTGCGTGGTGGGGCCCGGCGGTCGGCGATGCCGATGAAGACGCGCGTCACGGAGCTCCTCGGCATCGAGCACCCGATCATCGGTGGCACGACGGTGGACCTGTCGCTGGCACCGTTCGTCGCGGCAATCGCCAACGCCGGCGCGCAAGGTGCGCGACATCGTCGCCCAGCTGGTGGATGAGGCCAAGGCGGCGCGGGCGCGGCTCGTCGAGATGGGGCTGTGATCACGCCTCCGTCGACGGAGGGCGGCATGTCCGCGGCGGCACGGTGGTCGCTTGTTGAGAGGATGACGCAGTTCTCGCCTGTCTTGTCCGGAGCCTCGAGGCGGTGGTAGATGGCGGCCATGGGGGCGGCGGTGCCGATCGCGACGTACATCGATGACTTCACTCGCTTGGGACGAGAGGCCTTCCTCAGGGTGCATCCCGAGCCGCTGCTGCTGCTGGCATCTGACAAGGCGGTGTCGGACGGGAGTTGGTCGAACTTCACCACCGATTCCATTCAAGCCGATGCGGCTTCCGCCGCGAATCTGCTGAGCGATGAAGAACTTGCCGCCATCGCCAGAATGGAGGCGCTTGAGGTTCTGACCATCGTCAAGTCGATGGACAGCCCCTGGCGCGGGCGCATCTGTCTTGGTCGGGCCCGCAACAACGACTTGGTGGTCAAGGCACCCTCGATTTCGAAGCTCCACGCCCACTTCCTGGTCGACAGCGACGGCAGCCTGTCCGTTAGTGACGCGGGATCACAGAACGGCACGCTGGTCAACGGCACCGCCGTCGCCAGAGGCCAAACGGTGCCGCTTCGGCCCAGGGACGACCTCCAGTTCGGAACAGTCCGAGCGGTCTTCCACACGGCCGAGAGCTTCTACAGCTTCCTGGCGACATCGGTGTCCGGGCGTTGAGCGGCTGACGGTGCGACTGCGCCGCTGACCCAGGCGCGACCGGCGATCGGGCGCGGCTCGTGAACCGGAACCTGAACCACCGCTTTGCCCCACAACCACGGAGGAGCTGGCCCGGACGGTCACTGGCGGTTCCGGGGAGGAGAC
>JBFYZW010000272.1:0-2486 GCA_041309305.1 Deltaproteobacteria bacterium
TCTCGCGCTCGGCGCGCTCGAGGTCGTCGCGCGGTTGGCCGCCGAACAGCGGCAGCTTCTCGCTCAGCGCCTGCATCTTCTCGCCCAGCGCGCCGGCCTGTCCCTCGAGCTGTCGCTGCTTCTGGGCCATGCGGCGCAGCTCGGCCCGTCGCTCCGGCGAGAGCACCTCGTCCGGGTCGGGGAAGAGCCGATCGAGCAGCCGGTTGACCTCCTCGGTGCGCTGCCGGGCGCGGCCGCTCGCCGCCCGGGCCCGCTCGAGCTCGGGATCGCGCCCGTCCGGCTCCCAGGCGAGCTGGTTGTCGAGCAGCCCCTCGAGCAGCCGCGCGTGCTCCTCGGCCGCCTGGCCCATCTCGGCCGCCTCGGCCAGGTCCTTGCTCTGGAGCAAGGCGTCGAGATCGAGCAGCCGAGCCCGGGCCTGGTCCGCCTCCTGCGTGGTCGGGCGGGGCAGGTTCACCGGCGCGGCGGCGCGGTCGAGCTCGCTGAGCGCCTGGGCGGTCTTGCGGCGCACCTGGTCGAGGAGCTGGTCGAGGTTGTTGCCGGCGCGCTCGAGCGCACGCTGGCGGTAGTCGCGCACCATCTGCTCGGCACGCTCGGCGAGGGCCCGCTGCTCGCCCTCGAGCTCGCGGAACTGGTCGGCGAACGCGCGCAGCTGCTCACGCAGCTCGGCGTAGCGCTCACCGCCGTACTCCTCCTCGGCGCGCTCGAGCGTGTTCATCATGTTCTCGACCATGTTGGCCAGGTTCTCCAGCTCGCGGGCGGCGGCGTCGAGGTCGCCGGCGCGGAGCGTCTGGTCGAGCTGGTCGAGCAGATCGTCGAGCTTGAGCATCGAGGCGGCCTCGAGGTTGCGGTACTCGCCGGGCAGCCCCTCTTTGATCTCCGCCATCTTGGCGAGCAGCGCGAGCATCTGCTCGCGCAGGGCGCGGATCTGCTGCTCGAGCGCCGCCTTCAGCGCCGCGTCGCCAGTCTCGCGGTACTGCTCGAGCAGCGCCTGCAGCTCGCGCTGGGCAGTGAGCAGGTCCTTGGCCGTCTGTTTGAGCTGGTCGATGCGCTGCAGCGCCAGCAGGTCGTCGAGGTAGATGATGTCCTGCTCGAGGCGCGCGACGTGTCGCCGCTGGCGTTCGGCGAGGCGGGCGAAGGCGCCGGCGGTCGGTTGCCGTTCGGCGGCGGACAGATCGCGGGCCCGCTCGCCGCGGGTCGTGCCGACGTGCTCGGTGACGTTGCTCCACGCCTCGCGGATCGCCGGTGGGCTGAGGCGGTCTTCGGCCAACGCCTGCCCGAGCGCGGTGAGCTGTTCGAGCAGGCGCTGCATCGCGTCGACCAGGGTTCGCTGGGTGGCGAGCGCCGGCGCGCCGCCGGCGCTCGGGAATGGCGCGACCAACTCCTGGCCGAGCCAGTCGACGAGCGCCGCGAGCAGCGCGCGCTGGCGGGCGAGCAGCTCTTCGTGTTGGCGTTTGGCGCTGAACAAGGACAGGCGCCGGCTGGCCGAGACGCCGCGCTTGGCCCCGGAGACCGCGTCGTTGTCGAGCGCCTCGAGGTAGAAGCGCGCCTCCTCGCCGGGCTCGAGCGCCTCGGCCGATAGGGTCCAGCGGTAGCGGCCCTCGCGTCGCGCCTCGGTCTGGGCGGCGCCGCCGAGCGACGTCCGCGTCGCCGGCCGGCCGGCGCGCTCGAGCACCAGGTTGACCTCGGCCACGCCGAAGTCGTCGCGCGCCCGCCAGACCAGGTCGACGCTCTGGTCGTCCTTCAGCTCGACGTCACCGCTGGGGGCGTCGAGATCGAGCTGGGGCGCTTGATCGAGCACTGCGCTGATCGGCCGGCTGAGCCGCTCCTCGAGCCGCTCTCCATCGGTGGTGGTGACCGCGAAGTGGTACCGGCTGTCGCGCGTGACGACCAGCTTGCCGCGCAGGCGCGTGTCCCCCTCGACCTGCAGTGGGATGTCGGCGAGCCGGCCGCCGGCGAGGTCGGTCTGGCGCAACAGCGCGGAGCGCACCGGGCGCTCCGCGACCGCGGCGAGCTCGACCTCGGTGCCGATCACCGCGGTGATGCCGCCGTCTCCCCCTGCGAGCTGGCGCACCGCCAGGCGGGTGTAGGCGGGGTAGTGATAGGTCAGGCTGATGTCGCCGGCCAGCGGCACGTCGGACCAGGTGGCGGCCGTCGGGTCGAGCAGGACGGCCCAGAGCCGCCCGCGCCCCTGGTTGAGCCCGGCCCAGAGCGTCACCGCCCAGAGCAGGCTGCCGCCGAGCAGCCAGGCCAGACGGCGTGCGCCGGGCCGGCGGTGCCTCTCGAGCCGGGCGGGCAGATCGGCCTCGTCGAGCGTACGCGCGGTGCGCTCGACGTGCAGCGCAACCAGGTCGCGCGAGAACGGCACCTCGGCCGCCTCGCTGCGGCGGGCGAGATCGACCGCGGAGCGCGCCGCGGTGCCGAGCTCCGGGGCGAGCGCCTCGGCCAGCGTGGCGCTGGCGAGCACCGGGTCGGTCGGTCGGCGGAGT
>JBFYZW010000273.1:0-11233 GCA_041309305.1 Deltaproteobacteria bacterium
GGGTACTCGGCCAACAGGTCGACGAACAGCTTGAAGCCGGTCCCCCCGCCGGCCTCGGCCGGCTGGCCCCCGGCGGCGGCGATGATCCGTTGGCTCTGCCGATCCGACTCGGTCTCCTCGGCAGCGAAGTCGACCGCGCTCTCCTCGTCGGCGGACGGCGTGGGCTGCGCGAGGGCGGCTGGCGCTGCCGCGGGCTGGGCGAGGGTGAGGCCGAGCAGGCCGGAGAGGAGCGCTGCGTGCATCGGGCGGTTGACCTCAGTGGGTGAGCTGCGCGGCGAGGAAGTCGCACAGGCTCTGCGGGGTGTGGAAGACGGCCTTGACGTTGCCGAGCTCCAGCCGGTCGCCCGGCGTGAGCAGCACCGGCTCGCCGCTCACCAGTCGCTTGCCGTTGAGCATCGTCCCGTTGTGGCTGCCGGCGTCGGTCACCCGCACGCTGCCGTCCTCGTCGACGGTGAAGTGGGCGTGCAGCTTGGAGACCGCCGCCGAGGGTAGGGCGAGGTCGTTGCTGCGCGCCCGGCCGATGCTGATCCTCCCCCGCCACGGGTTGTGCGCCGCCTTGACCAGCGCCAGGAGGCGCAGCCCCTCGATCCGCGCCGCCGCGTCCAGCTCGGCGTCGGTCATCGAGGCGATCGCCCCGCCGGCCTTGACGTTGAAGGTGTTGGTGTTGAACGACGCCCAGCCGCCGTCGTCCGCCTCGGCCTCCGGCGGCCGCTCGAGGATCAGCGCCGGCTCCGGGTGGGCGGCCAGGTAGGCGGCGCGCCCGTTGCGGCTCAGCTCGAGCAGGTGCGCGGTGAGCGACTCGCCGAGCTCCATCACGGGCCCCCGCCGTTGCCGGCCGCGGGCGGCGGTCCGTCGGCCGGTCCCTCGGCGATGGTGTCGAAGTAGGGTAGGCCGCGGTCGAGCAGCTGCCGGCCGAGCCGCTCGATCGTGTCCGGCATGTACTTGACCCACAGCTTGACCGGCACGTCCTGGATCGCGGCGCAGGGCGGGGCGCGGCAGAGCGTGAAGATGTAGTCGAGCAGGTAGCGGACGTTGGTCGCCAGGTGGGCGTTGTACTCCTTGTGCGACCGCTGCGAGAGGATGCGCTCCTCGTGCATGCTGCGGCCGATCTCCGACTCGAGGTAGTCCTGGAAGGTCGAGACGATGATCTCCAGCTCGACCTGCTCGTCGCCGGAGAGGATGAACTGGCGGTAGTCGTCGGCGAGGCGATCGAGGTCGAAGCCGCGGGCGGCGAAGACGTGGGTGAATGGGGCCACCGGCGGCAGGCCGAGCAGCAGCTCGCGCGGTAGACGGTAGGCGACGCGCACGTTGGTCGCGTTGTACGGCCCGCGGTGCTCCTCGACCTCGAGGATGCGACACGAGCCGGTGACGCTGAGCGCCTCGAAGACGCGGGCGCGCTGGTCCGGCTCGACGATCACCTTGACGCCGGCGACGTCGGGGATCTGGAAGGTCGACAGCTCGGCGCGGATCGTGCCCCGCTTGATCCCCTTGAGCACCCGGCGCTCGGCGTGAGCGAACTCGGCCACCTGCTCGTCGTGTGAGGTGATCAGCTGGCTCTTCGGGATGCCGAGCGAACGGGCGCGCTGCTCGGCCAACGTGTCGGCGTTGGCGCGGATGCGCTCGAGCATGAAGTCGACGATCCGGCGGCTGCCCTTCTCGGCGATGCGCCGGAAGCGCTTGATCCGCGTGCAGCCGACCAGGTGCGGCGCCTCGCCGACCGGTACGACCCAGAAGGCGCCGTCGATCGGCGTCTCGCGGTAGAAGTCCTCCGGGTACTTGGTGTAGCGCTCGCGCATCTGCTCGATGCGCAGGTTGGTGTAGCTCGGGTGGCCGACGGCGAAGTCCTTGATCTCGCCCTTGATGCGCATCCGGTGGCGGGTCGGCGTGGTGTGGTGGATGTAGTTGAACAGCAGCCGGCCGAGGTCCTCCAACCAGACGCGCATCGCGAAGTAGTTGAAGTTGACGATCTGCTTGAGGGTCGCCAGGTCCTCCGGCTGCGGCTGGTTGATCATCCACCGGCTGATGATCTCGGCCAGCTTGTCGCGGTGGATGTAGCTCGACAGGCGAAGCATCGGCGGACCGGCTATAGCAGATCAGCGGGGTCAGAGCCCAGAGGCGAGGCGCCGGCGGATCTCGGCCGCCGAATAGCGCCGCCCGCGTCCGATGCCGGGGCAGTCGCGGGCGATGCGCGCCCAAGCCCGGGCGTTGAGGTTCTCGGGCCAGAAGGGCCAGGTGCGGCACTGGGCGGGGCGCGCCCCGTAGACGGCGCAGCCGTCGGGGGCCAAAAAGACGCAGTCGCGCGCTGGCTCGCGCAGCATCAACGCCCCGTCCTGGCGCTCGCAGAAGCGGCGGGTGAAGGTGGCCATCGGCAGGCCGAGGAACCTGGCCAGGCGGCGCCGGTCGTCGGCGGTGACGTAGACCGGCCCCCAGCCGGCGCGGGCCCGGCAACAATCCCCGCAGCCGGTGCAGCCGAAGCGCAACCCGCCGGCCCAGAACGCCTCGCTCATCGCGTCTCCATACCAGGCCTTCGGCCGCCGCCGCCAGCCGGCCGGCTGGCGCGTCGCGGGCAGGGGCTCGATGGGCTTTACAAGTCCAACAATAATAGTCATCATGTGACTATGTCAGTCGTCAACGTCGCCGAGCTGAAGAGCCGCCTCTCCTATTACCTCGGCCGAGTTCGCCGCGGCGAATCGGTGCTGGTGCGCAACCGCGACCGGATCGTCGCGCGGCTGGAGCCGGTCGGGTCGGAGACGACGCGTGGCGAGGATGCGTTGGCCGCGCTGGAGCAGGCGGGCACGCTGCGTCGGGGGAGGGGCGCCATCGACCGCCGGTTGTTCGCCGGCCGCGTCCGCTGCGCGGGCGACGTCGTCGCAGCGCTGATCGACGAGCGGCAGGACGGGCGGTGAGGTTCTGGGACAGCTCGGCGATCGTGCCGCTGGTCATCGGCCAGCCGGCGACGCGCGAGGCCGAGCGCTGGCTCGCGGCCGACGGTGAGCTGGTCATCTGGACGCTGACGCCCGTCGAGGTGGTCTCCGCGCTGCGGCGTCTGGTCCGCGACGCGACGATGACCGAGGAGCAGGCCTTCGCCGCCGAGGAGATGCTCGCGCGGTTGGTGCCGCGCCTGCACGTCATCACCGACGTCGAGGGGGGCAAGCGCGAGGCGACCCGCCTGTTGCGCGTTCACCCCTTGCGGGCGGCGGACGCGTTGCAGCTCGGCGCGGCCCTGCTCTGGGCCGGGCGGGCTCCGCGCGGCGCGGTTCTGCACACGCTGGACCGCCGGCTGGCCACCGCGGCGCGCCGCGAGGGCTTCACCGTCGGGTGAGGGTCGAGCGCCGCCCCTTGCTGCGTCATCGGCCCGGCCGTGCTATGCTGCTCCGGTTGGTGGTTGGAACCGGCCACCCAGAGGTTGGATGAGCGAGTCGGTCTGAGCGCGAGAGCCCGTTCGAGGTCAGGCGCGGCCCACGTCAAACGCCGCGCCCTCTCCATCTCTACCCGCGTTGATGGCGCGCGCTCGTCGCTGCGCCAGCGGAGGATCTGCCGTGACCACGCTCTCTGCTCTGGGCTTCGGCCCCTTCTTCGCTCAACAACTCGACGACGCCCGCGACAACCCGTTCGTCCCGGCCCGCGTCGCCGCCGAGCACCGCGGCCTCTACGAGGTCTGGTCGGCGGTCGGGGACGGCCCGGCCGAGCTGGCCGGGCGCCTGCGCCATACGCTCGCCGGCGAGGCGTGGCCCGGCGTCGGCGACTGGGTGCTGCTGCGCGGCGCGCCTGGCGCCGGCCGGACGGCGATCATCGACCGGGTCCTCGAGCGGCGCACGCTCTTCACCCGCGCCGCCGCCGGTCGGGAGAGCCGCGCCCAGGTGATCGCCGCCAACGTCGACCTGGTGCTGGTCGTCTGCGGCCTCGACGCCGACTACAACCTGCACCGCATCGAGCGCTACCTGGCCCGCGTCTGGGCGAGCGGCGCCCAGCCGGTGGTCCTCCTGAACAAGGCCGACCTCTGCGCCGACGCCGCTGCCCGGGCGCTCGAGGTCGAGGGCCGCGCCGCCGGCGTGCCGGTGCACCAGATCAGCGCGCTGCACGCCGACGGCCTCGACGCGGTGCGCGCTCACCTCGCGCCCGGCCTGACGCTGGCGCTGGTTGGCTCCTCGGGGGCGGGCAAGTCGACGCTGGTCAACGCGCTGCTCGGCGAACAGCGCATGGCCACCGGCGCCGTGCGCGCCGCGGACGGCCGCGGCCGTCACGTCACCACCCACCGCCAGTTGGTGCTGCTCCCGGCCGGCGGCCTGCTGCTCGACACGCCCGGGATGCGCGAGCTGCAGTTGGTCGACGAGGAGGGGTTGACCGCGGTCTTCGACGACATCGCCGCGCTGGTGACGCGCTGCCGCTTCCGCGACTGCCGTCACGACGGCGAGCCCGGCTGCGCGGTGCTCGCGGCGGTCGCCGACGGGACGCTCGAGGCCGACCGGCTCGAGCACTACCGCAAGCTCGAGCGCGAGGCGCGCGCCTTCGAGTTGCGCCACGACGAGCGGCGCCGCCGCCAGGCCGAGCGCGTCTGGGGTCAGCTCTCCGACGAGGTCGCCCAGCTGCGCAAGTGGAAGGGCGGCAAGCCCTGAGCGGCCGCGGCCCCGCAGCGCTGGCGCCTGCGCCGTGGTCCGGCCGTGCTCGTTGGACCCGCAGACCGCCGACGGGGGTCGCCGTGTTTTTGCGAGCGCCCTCCGCCCAGCGGCGCACGGGAATCGTCGTTGGCAGTGAGCGCCCGCTGGTTGGAGGTTGGAGGTTGGAGGTTGGAGGTTGGAGGTTGGAGGCTGGGGGCTGGGGGATCGCCGTGTAACAGCGAGCGCCCGCAGCCTAGCGGCGCAGGGGGCAAGCGCGCAGGCCCACGCAGGCCGCAAGTGATGCCTGAGCCTCTTCTCGGCCTGGTGGCGTGAGTGAGGGCGTCGAGGTGAGCAACGCGTCGCGGTGGCCGAGGGGCCGAGCACTTGCCCCCGAGCCGCGCGGGCCGCGAGGCGCGAGCGAGTTCGAGCCGCGCGGGCGGCGAGGCGCGAGCGACGGAGCGTCGCTTGACCCGACGCGCGCAAACGAGGAACCTCGTCGTCATGCACGTCACCGGTCTACGCTGCACCCTGTGTGGCAAGGTCCACCCGCCGGGCGAGGTCGAGTACACCTGCCCGGCCTGCGGGCTCGAGGGGATCCTCGACGTCGAGTACGACTACGACGCGGTCGCGCGTGAACTCGACGCCGCGAGTCTGCGCGAGGCACGCGAGCCGTCGATCTGGCGCTACGCGCCGCTGTTGCCGCTGCCGCGCGGCGCGCGCCGGCCGCGCCTGCGGGTCGGCTGGACGCCGATCTACGAGGCGCCCAGGCTGGCGCAAGAGCTCGGCGTCGCGCGCCTGTGGGTCAAGGACGACGGGCTCAGCCCGACCGGCAGCGCCAAGGATCGCGCCTCGGCCATCGGCACGGCGCGGGCGGTGGCACTCGGCCGCACCGACATCGCCTGCGCCTCGACCGGCAACGCCGCCAGCTCGCTCGCCGGGTTGTCGGCCGACCTCGGCCTGGCGGCGCGCATCTTCGTCCCGGCCACCGCACCGGAGGCGAAGGTCGCGCAGCTGCTCATCTACGGCGCCCGGGTTCTCTTGGTGCAGGCGCCCTACTCGCGGGTCTGGGAGCTGTGCCAGCAGGCGGTCGAGCGCTTCGGCTGGTACAACCGCAACTGCGCGGTCAACCCCTACCTGGTCGAGGGGAAGAAGACCGGCGGGCTCGAGATCGGCGAGCAGCTCGCCGCGACCCCGCCGGACGTGGTCGTCGTCTCGGTCGGTGACGGCTGTACGATCGCCGGCATCGGCAAGGGGCTGGGCGAGATGCATCGCCTCGGCGTGCTGCCGCGCCTGCCGCGGCTCATCGGCGTGCAGGCCGAGGGGGCGGCGCCGATCGCCCGCGCCTTCGCCGCCGGCGAGGAGCGGCTCGTGCCGGTCGAGGCGCAGACGATCGCCGACTCGATCTCGGTCGGTACGCCGCGCAATTGGCGCAAGGCACTGCGCGCGGTGCGCCACAGCGGCGGCGCCTACGTCACGGTCAGCGACGCCGAGATCCTGGCGATGATCCCCCGGCTGGCGCGGGGCGCCGGCGTCTTCGCCGAGCCGACCGCGGTCGCGGCGCTCGCCGGCGCCGGCGTCGCGAGGCGCAAGGGGCTCATCGCCGCGAGCGAGTCGGTGGTGATCATGAGCACCGGCAACGGGCTCAAGGACGTGCGCGGCGCGATGAAGGCCGTCACGCTCCCGGCGCCGGTCCCCCCCACCCTCGAGGCGGTCCAAGCGGCGCTCGAAGGCTGAGCCGGCGGCAGGCGGGTTGCCGCGTCGGCCACCGCTCAAGGAATCCCCGGCTCCGTCGATGGAGGGCCGAGGGTCTCCAACCGATGCAATCCGACGGCCTCGCACCGGTCCGCGTCCTCCTGGTCGATGACGACCCGTTGATCCTTCGCTCGTTGCAACGGATCCTGCGCCGACGCCCGGGGCTGGAAACCGACACCGCCGGCAATGGCGAGGCGGCGTTGGTGAAGCTCGGCCAGCAAGGTTTCGACGTCGTGGTCAGCGATATCCAGATGCCGGAGATGGCCGGCTACGAGCTGCTCCGGCGCGTTCGGACGGAGCACCCGGCCGTCGTCCGGGTCGTCCTCAGCAGCGCGGTCTGCGAGGAGCAGGCGCTCGGCCTCGTCCACCAATACTGGACCAAGCCGTGGGAGACCGAGACGATGCTCGCGGCGCTCGAGCGCACGGCGCGGGTGGTCCGAGCCCTGCAGTCACCGCGCTGGCGTCAGGCGGCGTCGGCGATCGACACGCTGCCGGCGGCGCCGGGTGTCGTTCAACGCTTGAACGCCGCGGTCGTGGCGCCAGATACTTCGGCGGCGGAGATCGCGCGGATCGTCGCCAGCGACCCGGCGATCGCCGCGAAGCTCCTTCAGCTGGCCAACTCGGCCTTCTTCGGTGTCAGCAGCCAGACGACCAGTCTCGAGCAGGCGGTCGTCCGGCTCGGTGTCAGGACGATTCACCACCTGACCATTGCCGCGGCGTTGTGGGCGGCGCTCGACCGCCCCACCGGGCAGCTCGCGATCGACCGGCTACAGGCGGTATCCCTGTTCGTCGGTCAGGTGGCCAGCCAACTGCTCGCCGAGCCCGCCGAGCGAGACGCGGCCTTCGCCGCCGGTCTCTTGCGTGGCGTCGGCCAGCTGGTCTTCGCTGTGCAGGTGACTGCCGCGTACGATGAGGTGCTCGCTGAAGCGGCCCGGGCGACGCGGCCGGTGGTCGACATCGAGCGCGAGCGCTTCGGCGTGACCCACGCCGACGTCGGTGCGTATCTCCTCGGCATCTGGGGGCTCCCTGAGGCCGTGGTCGAGGCTGTCGCTCGCCAGTACGGCGCGAGCCCGGTGCCGCCGCGCGCTGAGACGATCGTCGATGCGCTGCGCATGGCGGTCGGTCTGGTTCTCGGCGGGCGCGAGCCCGGCTTCGAGACCTACCCGATCGACCTGCGTTGGCTGGCCCACGCGTCGACTGGTGCGCCGTCCCCGGAGTGGAGCCACCTGGTCTCGCGCCTGCTCGCCTCCCACGGCCCGGTCCGGCGCGCGCCGCGCTTCGTGGTCCGCTGGTCGGCGACCTTCAACACCGACGCCAGCCAGTTTGCCGCGGAGGTCTTGGACGTCAGCCCCGAGGGGATGTTCGTTAGCGCCGCGCAGCTCTTGCCGCCTGAGACCCGGATCACGATCACGCTCGAGCTGCCCAAGGGACCATCGATCGGGTTGGCTGGCACCGTGCGCTGGGCGGGCCACAGCGCGACGCACGGGTGCACCGGGTTCGGTATTGAGCTCGGTGAGGTCGCGCCGGAGCTGGCCGCCTACCTGTCGTGTCTGACCGCCGTCGGCAAGGCGTGACGGACTCAATGGGGGTGCGCGATTCGCGCACACCCCGTTGTCGGTGTTCCCGCGGGCGAAGCAGCTCGTGGCGACCGGGAAGCGTGCCCGTCCGTTCAGGCCTCGGGGGCAGCGGCCTGTCTGGCGATCGCCCGAGACACGTGCTCGACCAGGGCCTCGGCGGTGAAGGGCTTCGCCAGGTAGGCCTCGGGGTGGCTGTCGACCCCGCGCGCGGCGAGCACCTGGGCCGGATAACCGGAGATGTAGGCGACGGGCAACCCCGGGCGCTCGGCCCGTAGGCGCGCGCCGAGCTGGACGCCGTCCATCTCGGGCATGATCACGTCGGTGAGGACGAGGGCGATAGGCTGCTGTGGATCGGCGGCGAAGGCGATCGCCTCGCTCGGCGTCGCGGCGAGCTGCACCGTGTACCCCGCCCGGCGCAGGATCCGGCCGACCATTGTTCGTACACCGAACTCGTCTTCGACGACCAGCACCAGCTTGCCCGCCTGGTCCCCGATCGGTCCAGCCTCGCCGCGCGCCCGAACGGCCGCGGGTGGCTCAGCGAGCGGCAGCCCGATCGTGAAGGTGGTTCCCTCGGCCGAGCTCGCAACTTCGATCGAGCCTCCGTGCTGCTTGACGATGCCGTGGCTCGAGGCGAGGCCGAGCCCGCGGAAGGTGGAGCCCTCGCGGTCGAAGACTGGCTCGAAGATGTGCGCCAGCGCATCCTGGGCGAGCCGCTGCCCGTTGTCTTTGACCTCGAGGCGCGCGCGGTCACTGCCGTCTACGACCGCCACCGTCAGCGTCAGGCGACCGCCGTGCGGCAGCGCGTCCTGAGCGCGCAACGCCAGGGTCAGGATCACCTGCACGACCTGCCGCCGATCGATCTCGACCCACAGCGGCGTGCCGGCGTTGGTGGTGGTGATGTGGATATCCTCGCGAATGAGGCGGTCGAGCATGCCCTTGGCCTCGTCCACCACCGCGACCAGGTTCTCTCGGGCGAGGGTCAAGGTCTGCGCGCGGCTCATGGCCAAGAGCTTATCCGTGAGCTCGCGCGCGCGCAGAACCGCGGCGCGCACCGAATGCCAGTCGGCGCGCATCTGCGGCGACAGGGCGTCCGGTTCGTCGAGCGCGAGCTCTGCGGCGGAGAGCGCCGGGGCGAGCAGGTTGTTGAAGTCGTGCGCGATGCCGCCCGCGAGATTCCCGAGTGCCTCGAGCCTGGCCGCCTGGTCGAGCTGCTGGCGCGCCTTGCGGCTCGCGGCGAGGCTGGCGCGCAGGCGCCCGAGGATGCGGTTGCGTCCCATGTGCGTTGCGAGGCCGGCGACAACGGCGACGATCAACGCCAGCGTGTGGTGCATCCAGTGCTCGCTGGGGGTCCATGCCGCGAGGAGGATCGACCAGGTCACCACGACAATCGTGGCGACGAGTAGGTACCACCGCAGCCAGAGCATGAACGAGCCGCTGACCACCAGGATGACGATGATGTAGATGCTGTAGACCAGGTCGGGACGGGCGATGAACGAATCGACGACGCTGAGAAAGGTCAGAAGAGTCAAGAACGCGAGCAGCGGGTGGGAGGTCTGAGGGTTGAGCTGGCCGCGAGTCACCGCCAGCGCGGCGGTGGCGAACGCCGCGGTCAGCACGATGTTGAAGCCGGTGATGAAGTAGACCTCTGGCGGGTCGAAGGTCAGCGCCTCGATCGGTGTGTAGACGAACATCACCGCCGTGAGGACGATCAGCAGCGGTCGGATCGCGAGCAGCAGATCGAGGTTGATCTCGCGCTCGAAGGTCTCGGTATCGCGAAGAGGCCGGTTGGGAGATGACGGCTCGCTCAATGCCACGTCCTCGCGCCTGCATTGTGAGTGACCGCCGCTGCGAAAGCAACCCGATTCGCCGCCGGGCCGCGGTCGGCGGCCCGGGTCGGGACCACCCAGGGTCGCTCCGAGCCGCCGATCTCCGTGGGGCGAGCGACTAACTGCCCGCCAAGGCGAGCGGATCAGGCACCCTGTGTTGGCGCGCAAGGTGCACTGCTGCCCCGACAAGGAGCGCGCGATGTGGGAGATGACCGGCCAGACTGCGATCGAGGTGCGACAACCGACCGAGCTTGGGCCCGCGGCGCGGCCGCGCAGCCCGGTGGCCATCGAGGAAGAGCTCGGCCGGTGTCGGGCGACGGTGGAGCGGACGACCGAGCAGCGGCTGCGTGACGTCGCCGCGCGCGAAGTGGCGCGGCGGCAACTCGCCGAGTGCACCGCGCAGCTCCGCGCGCTCGACGATCGGATCCAGCAGGCGAACAGGACCCTCTTCGTGTTGACTCCGGAGCTCGAGCGCCTCGCGGCAATCCACGATCGCGTCATTCGTCGTGGCGCCGAGCTTGCGGTCGCGTTGAGCGAGAACCTGCCGCCGGTCGCCTCGTCGCCAATCGCGCTGCCTCCGGTCGAGATGCCAATGGTCGCGGCGACGGCGGGTGAGGCGACGCCGGTCGAGGTGCCAACGGCTGACGCGCCGGTGGCACTCGCGCCGCAACCTGTGGCCTCGGGCGCCGAGCGTCGCGTCTACCCGCGGGTTCCGCTGCAGGTCGAGGTCAGCTTCTCGAGCGACGCCAACTTCTACGTCGGGTTCTCCAACGACATCTCGCGCGGCGGGCTGTTCGTGGTCAGCTACCAGGAGCTCCGACCACTGGGGGATCGCTTCGCGGTGGTCTTCAGCCTCCCGGGTACGACGCGGCCGATCACGGCGTTGGTCGAGGTCGCCTGGGTGCGCGAGTTCAAGGCTGGCGAGGAGATGCGCGACGGCGCGCCGGGGATGGGGCTGCACTTCATCGGGCTCGCCGACGCGGACCGCCAGGCGATCGAGGCCTTCGTCCAACGCCGGCAACCGCTCTTCTTCCCCGAGCCCGGCGAGCTGGACGCCTGAGCATGTCGAGCGCGCCGGCAACGTGTCGGACGGGGGAGGTTGGCGCGCTCGCCGGTCGTGGGCCATCGCAGCCGTCGGAGTCGTGGAGCATCGGCCACTACCTGATCGAAGGGGAGATCGGCCGAGGGGGCCTGGCGCGGGTCCTGCGCGCCAGACACGCGCATCCACGCTTCGGCGACCAGGTCTTCGCGATCAAGGTCCTCCATCCGGAGTTGGCCGGGCAAGCGGTCGAGCGGCAGCGGCTGCTCGCCGAGGCCAGCCTGCTGGTCTCGTTGCACCATCCGAACATCGTTCGGACGCACGAGGCGGGCGTCGATGGCGATCGGGTGTTCATTGCGATGGAGTGGGTGCCGGGGCTCGACCTCGACCAGCTGGTGCGTCGCTGGCGGCAGCGGGGCCGCGAGCTGCCCCCCTCCATGC
>JBFYZW010000274.1:0-3891 GCA_041309305.1 Deltaproteobacteria bacterium
GCTCCGACTCGTAGCGGCGCATGCACTCCTGCTCCTCGCACTCGAAGCGCTTCTGGCGCAGCATCAGCTCGTCGAAGGCGACCTGGTGGCCGTCGAAGTCCGGCCCGTCGACGCAGGCGAACTTCATCTTGCCGCCGACGGTGACCCGGCAGGAGCCGCACATGCCGGTGCCGTCGACCATGATCGAGTTGAGCGACACCATCGTGCGGATGCCGCGCGGACGGGTCACCTCGGCGCAGGCCTTCATCATCGGCAACGGCCCGATGGCGATGACCTCCTCGACGTCCGGGTGGCGCTCGAGCACGTCCTTGAGCACGACGGTGACGAAACCCTTGGTCCCGTACGACCCGTCGTCGGTGGCGATCAGCAGCTGGTCGGAGAAGGCCTTGAACTTGTCCTCCCAGAAGACCAGCGGCTTGCTGCGGAAACCGATGATCGAGATGGTCTCCGTGCCGAGCTCCTTGTGCCGGCGCAGCTGCGGGAAGACCGGCGCGACGCCGAGCCCGCCGCCGACCAGCACCGCTTTCTTCTTCTTCTCCAGGTGCGAGGCGAGCCCGAGCGGACCGATGAAGTCGAGGACCTTCTCCCCCTCCTTCATCGCCATCATCTGGTGGGTGGTCTTGCCCACCGCCTGGACGACGATGGTGACCGTACCGCGGGCGCGATCGAAGTCGGCCACCGTCAGCGGGATGCGCTCGCCGGTCTCGTCGATGCGCAACATGATGAAGTGCCCCGGCTCGGCGGCCTTGGCGACGAAGGGGGCCTCGACCTCCCACAGGAAGGTGGCCGGCCCGAACTGCTCGCGCTTGACGATCGTGTACATGCCTCAACCTGCTCCAGGTTAACCCCGCGGGGCTTCTACCACAGGCCCGCGCGGCGGTGCCACCCGCTACCGCCTTTCGGGCGTCGCTTGTCTTGTCGGCCCGCGGCTGCCATGATGCAGCGTCACTTCCTCTGCGGAGTCTCGCGTGGGGCAAGCGGTTGGCATCGACCTCGGCACGACGACCTCGTGCGTGGCGGCCGTACTCGACGGTGAGCCGCGCCTGTTGCCGAACGAGAAGGGCAACCTGGTCCATGCCTCGGTCGTCTCCTTCCTCGAGAACGGCAACGTGGTGGTCGGCAACGCCGCCAAGGCGCGCCTGGTTACCCACCCGGCCGAGACCGTCAAGAGCGCCAAGCGGCTGATGGGGCGCTTCTACTTCGCCGAGGAGGTCAAGCGCGCCAAGGAGGTGTCGGCCTACACCATCGAGGAGGGGCTCGATCAGTCGGTCTTCATCCGCGTGGGCGACAAGCGCTACTCGGTGCCGGAGATCAGCGCCCTGGTGCTGCGCGAGATGAAGCGCATCGCCGAGCTGACGATCAAGGCCCCGGTCGAGGACGCGGTGATCACCGTGCCGGCCTACTTCAACGACAAGCAGCGCCAGGCGACGCGCGACGCCGGGCAAATCGCCGGGCTCAACGTGTTGCGCATCATCAACGAGCCGACCGCCGCCGCGCTCGCCTACGGCTTCGGCAAGGGGCTCAACCAGCGGGTCGCGGTCTACGACCTGGGCGGCGGCACCTTCGACGTCTCGATCCTCGAGATCGGCAAGGACGTCTTCGAGGTCCTCGGCACCGCCGGCGACACCTTCCTCGGCGGTGACGACTTCGACAACCGCATCGTCGAGGTCTTCGTCGAGCAGTTCAAGGCCCAGCACCAGCTCGACCCGCGTGAGCACCTGCGCGCCTTCGCGACCTTGCGCGCGCTGGCCGAGTGGACCAAGGTGCAGCTGTCGCAGAAGAGCAGCGTCGAGATCAACCTGCCGAGCGTGCTGCAGGTCGAGGGTGGTAAGGTGCTCGGCTTCCGCTCGAGCTTCACCGAGGCCGAGTTCCAGAAGCTGACGCTCGACCTGTTGCAGCGCACCTTCGTCGTCTGCGACGAGGCGGTGCGCTCGGCGGCGATCGCCGCCAGCGCCCTCGACGGGGTGATCCTCGTCGGCGGACCGTCGCGCCTGCCGCTCATCCAGCGGGCGGTGAGTCAGTACTTTGGCAAGCCGCCGTTCGCCAAGCTCAACCCGGAGCACGTCGTCGCGATGGGGGCGGCGCTGCAGGCCCACGCGCTGTCGAACCCGGGCGTCGAGACGATGCTGCTCGACGTCACGCCCCTGACCCTGAAGATCGAGATCGCCGCCGGCCTGACGGCGCCGATCATCGACAAGAACACCCCGGTGCCGATCGAACGGACGCGGGTGTTCACGACGACGCAGGACTTCCAGGAGAAGGTCAAGATCCGCGTGCTGCAGGGCGAGGAGCGCATGGCCGCCGACTGCACGCTGCTCGGTGAGTTCGAGTTCTCCGGCTTCAAGAAGGCCCGCCGGGGCGACGTGTCGATCGAGGTGACCTTCGAAATCGACGCCAACGGCATCGTCAACGTCTCGGCGCGTGACCCGGCGACCGGCAAGACCGCGACCCAGGTCATTCACCTGTCGGGCGGCCTGACCGACGCGCAGCTGGCCGAGAGCCGCAGCCGCTCCGACACCACCCAGATCTCACCCTTCGAGTGACGCCGTGAGCCTCGATCCCGCGTTCATCAAGAAGGTCCAGGTCATCGCCGCGACGCTCGACCAGCTGGACTACTTCCAACTGCTCGCGTTGACCCCCGAGGCCGACGCCGCGACGATCCGCGCCGCCTACCACCGCCAGGCCCGGCGTTTCCACCCGGACCGTTACCAGCACCTCGGGGACGCCGCGCTCGTCGCCGACCTGACCCGGGTCTCCAAGCGCGTCACCGAGGCCTACGTCGTCTTGCGCGACGACGCCAAGCGCAAGCGCTACATCGATGGCATCACCGGCCCGGACCGGGCGGCGCGGCTCCGCTTCGGCGAGGCCGACGAGGCCCAGGAGCGCCAGGCGAAGGAAGAGGAGACCGGCAAGACCCCCCAGGTCAAGCAGTTCTACAACTCCGCCCGGCTGGCCCACGCCAACGGCGACCTCCAGGGGGCACTGAAAAATCTGAAAATGGCTCTCATGTATGAGCCAGATAATTCCGTATTCAAAGAGCTTCTCGTCGCGTGGTCTGAAGAATCCAAAAAGTAGATCCAGCAGTCGGCCGGGCCGAGACCTGCCGTACGCCTGGTGAGGCGGGGACGCCAGTGGATGTCCGCCTCGCGCATCCGGCACCGATCCACGGGCGACCCTGAGATCCTCGGGTCGCGTCAGCCGTTGATAGGCTGTGGGAGGTCGCCATGGTCGCGCGAACGGTCGGGGTGTGTTTGGCGCTCGGCTTCTGGTTCGCGGGCGCCGCGGCGTCGGCCCGGGTGAAGCCGACGGCGCTCGTGGTCTCGAAGGAGCTCGACGCCACCGCGGTCGACCGCGTGTTGCGCCGGCACCTGCGCGTGTTCGACTACTGCCGGGAGAAGCGCGCCGCCAATGGCGTGCGCCTCACCGGGACCGTCACGCTCGAGTGGACCATCGGCGCCAACGGGCGCGCGGCCGAGGCCGAGGTCGTGGCGAGCAAGTCGACGGTGCGCGACGCGCAGCTGGAGGCGTGCCTGCTCAGTCGGGTGTTGCGCCTCCGCTTCGCCGAGACCAACCAGCCGGGGACGGTCACCTGGGTTCTGACCCTGCCGGGTGACGAGGAGGGCGGCGGCGGCTACCGCGTCGATGGTCTCATCGGCAAGCTGCCGGCCTCGTCCTTGTCGGTCGGCGGCGGGGGCGGGGGTCTGATGACCAAGGGGGGCGCGGCGTTGTTGCGCGGCGGCGGCGCCGGGCACTCCGGCGTCGGCAGCGGCTCGTCGAGCGGCTCGGCCGGCATCGTCATGCGCTCACCCCCGGTGCACCGGAGCGGCGCGGCGCCGCGCGCGGGGGCGACCGCCCCGGGGGCAGCGCCGCGCCGGGAGGCCGGCCGGCACC
>JBFYZW010000275.1:0-7666 GCA_041309305.1 Deltaproteobacteria bacterium
TCGTTCGAGCTGTGCCAGGTCATCGTGTACAGGCCGGTCACCGGGCTGCCGTCGACGAAGGTCGGCGTGCCCTCGATCTGCACCGACTCGCCGAGCGTCATCGACATGCCGTTGAGGCCGATGTCGAGCATCAGCTGCCCTGACTCCGGGATCCGGACATCGACCGCCTGCTCGCCACCGCAGCCGATGAAGCCGGAGGCGACGCCCAGACACACGACCAGTGACACACGAGACGACCGGAGAGCGGCGAGATGTGTGTTGTGCATGCGGCTCGGTGAAGCAACTCTCGTTCCAGGCGACGCGAGTCACCCCACCGCGGGCTTGCCGTCGCGACGAAGGCCAGAATCTACGTCGCTTCTTCGCCGGCCGAGGTCTGGCCGGAACCGGGCGGAGGTGCAGCCGAGCCGGCCGACCAGGGACGGCGCGTCCCCCCAGATGGGTCGACGGGTCTCGGTCGTCGACGCGGACAGATCGGTCGACCGACCTGCGGCGGGCAGCGACGGCCGCTCAACGCTCGACGACGAGGGAGAGGTGGCCGATCTCACCAGGCTCGAACCGGGCGGCAGCGGCGGCGGTCGAGCCGACCGGGACGCCAGCCCGATCGGCGAACACCTGGATCGTGACGCGATCAGGCGTGTGCGGGCCCTGTTCGATGGTGAGACTCGCCTCCCGCTCGCCGGCGGTGAGGTCGTAGCTGCGCTCGGCGACATAGTCCGGTTGGCGCACGAGCTGGAAGTGCAACGTATCGATCTCGGCCGGCACCTGCAGGCCACCGAGATCGACGTCGACGACGATGGCCGTTGCCCCGCCGCAGCCACCGAGCAGCAACAAGGAGAAGGTGGCGACGAGCCTCACGGAAGACTCCAGGTGCCGAGGCTGCCGGCGGGTGGTGCGTCGTGCGCCCACGGCCGCGTCAACGCCAGGACGCCGCCAGCGACGATGACGGCAACGCCAACGATCGCCCAGGGGAGGCTCGACTGCCAAAACGGCGTGGCCGCGTCGGGGGGCGGAGCGACCACCGTGGTCTCGCGCGTCTGCGCTGGCGGGGCAGCTGGTGCTGGCGTCGGCGTCGGCATCGGTGGCCCGGCCGCTGCCTGCGCCCGCGCCAGCGCCTCCTGAATGAGCGGGGACTCTGTTTCCGAGACGGCAAAGGTAGGCTCGAGGGCCAGCAGGTCGGCGAAGGCCCTCGTCGCCTTCTCGGCCTCGCGCACGGAGGCATAGGCTCGCCCGAGAAAGGCGAGCGCCTCGCGGCGATCCGCGGCGCTCAGCTCCGGGTTGCGCAGCGCCGCGGCCAGCGTCGCAATGGCACCGGCGAAGTCGAGGCTGTAGTAGGCGGCGACGCCAGCGGAGACCGCGCCCGCTTCGTCGCCCGCGCTCGGGGACGACAGGGCGACGCAGATGACCAACGCCAGCATGCGGTCAACCCTACCCGAGCGGCAGGTCGGCCGCCAAGCGCCGGCGGCACGGCCCTGATTGACCGCCGCCGGCGCTTCTGGCCTTGGCCGCGCCCGGCCGCTATCCTGACCGGGTGAGCTCGGAGCAGTTCTTCGGCGCGTACGAGATCGAACAGCGCCTCGCCGAGGGGGGAATGGGTGAGGTCCTCCTCGCCCGCGACCCGCGGCTCGACCGCCGGGTGGTGATCAAACGCCTGCGCGTGGGCCTGAGCGCCAGCGACGACTATGTGACCATGTTCCTCGACGAAGCGCGGGTCCTGGCGCAGCTCAACCATCCCAACATCGTCCGCATCCACGAGCTCGGCTTCACCGAGGCGCGCCACTTCATGGTGATGGAGCGGTTGGTCGGTTGGGATCTGCGCGCCATTCTCAACGCCCTGGAGAGGGCCGGCAGATTTTTGCCCGTCGACGCGGTCATCCTCCTCGCCAGCGATGCGCTGGCCGGGTTGCACGCCGCCCACGAGGCGCGCACCGAGGGCGGTCGGCCGCTCCACCTGGTGCATCGCGACATCAGCCCGGCGAATCTCTTCATCACGGCCGAGGGGCAACTCAAGCTCATCGACTTCGGTGTGGCCAAGACGACCATCCAACGTCGGCAGACCATCCACGGGCAGGTGAAGGGCAAGCTGGCCTACATGTCGCCCGAGCAGGTGCTCGGCCAACCGCTCGATCGGCGCAGCGATGTCTTCTCCCTGGGGATCGTCCTGCACGAGATGCTCGCCGGCAAGCCGCTGTTCGAGGGGCGCGAGTCGGAGGATGCTCTCGGCCCCGGCGTCGAGGGACCCATCTTTCCACCCGCCCGCGGTGCGGAACCGCTGCCCGAGGAGTTGGTCCGCGTCACGATGCGAGCGCTGCATCGAGACCTCGAGCTGCGCTACGCCACGGCCGCCGAGATGGGCGCGGCGCTCAGCGAGCTCCTGACCCCGGAGCGCCGCTCAGGGGTGCGCGCCGAGCTCGCCGCGACATTGAACCAGCTGTTCGAGGGCACCAGCTGCGTCCTGCGTCCCTCCCTGTCCGAGGCGGAGCGGAGCATCAGCTCCTGGGTGCGCCAACCCACCACGGTCGTGATCTCGAGCCAAAAGGTCGGGGTGGCGGAGACGGTGACGAGCTTCGAGTCGGCGCGCACGGTTGCTGACGCCCCGCCGTTGCCGGCCGGGTCGGTGACTCGCCGCTTTGCTTCTCGACGCTGGCTCGGGGCGATCGCGGCGGCGGGTGCGCTGGTGGTGGCGGGGACGATCCTGATGGCGACCCGCGGCGGGCCACCGTCGCCGACGTCGGACGTCGGTGCGGCACCGCCCGCCGCGACGGTGTCGCGCTCGTCGCCGGGGCCTCTCCCGACCCGGCCCGCCGCCGTCGCCCCGGCGTCGGACGACGTCGTCATCGAGTCGCCATCACCGGAGGTCGAGGCGCCGGCCGTTGCGCACGGCAAAAACGCCCCGCCAAGGTCCTCCCCGCGCGCCAAGCGGCCCACGCCGACGCCGACGCCGGCGCGAGACCGTGAGCCGGCGCGACCCGAGGAGCTGGGCACCGGCCGTCTGACGCTTCAGGTCGACCCCTGGGTCGACGTCTACCTCGCCGGGAAGTCCCTCGGGGTCACGCCGCTCGTCAACGTCGAAGTGCCGGCCGGCCGGCTGCGCTTGCGCCTGGTGAACCCGCGCTTCGGCATCGATCGGATCGAGGTCGTCGAGGTCGGGCGGGGTGAAACCGTGCGCCGGACGATTCATCTGCCCACGTCCGTTCCGTAGTCGCTGCGGTCGGTTGTCGTTGGCGGGGGCTCCCATTATAGTCGACCGATGACGTCTCGCGTCGCGTCGCCGGGCAGCACTCTCCAGCTCGAGGCTCGTTCTGGTGAAGAGATGGGCGCCAAAGGTTGCACGCTGCGGGTCGTCGACGGCCCCGACGTGGGCAAGGTTTTCCCGCTGACCACCGGGGAGCTGGTCGTCGGCTCCGGGGAGGAGGCCGACTTCCGGCTCAGTGACGCCGCCGTGTCTTCTCGACATTGCCGCATCGCGGTCTCCGACGCCGGGTTGCAGGCGGAAGATCTCGGCAGCACCAATGGCACCTGGTACCTCGGCTCTCGGATCGGGAGGGCGACGCTCGGTGTCGGGGCGGTGCTGAAGGTCGGCCGCAGCCGGATCGCGCTGAGCTCGCTCGAACAGGGCGGAGGCGCTCAGGCCAGCGCCAGAACCTCTTACGGCCGGCTGCTCGGCGAGAGCCTGGAGATGCGTCGGCTCTTCGCGTTGCTCGAGCGGCTCGAGGCTGTCGACTACTCCGTCCTGCTCATCGGTGAGACCGGCGTCGGCAAGGAGGTCATCGGGCGCGAGATCCACGAGCACTCCAAACGCGCCACCGGCCCGTGGGAGATCTTCGATTGCGGCGCCGTGGCGCCCAACCTGATCGAGAGCGAGTTGTTTGGTCACACCAAGGGGGCCTTCACCGGCGCGGTGGCCGAGCGCCGCGGCGTCTTCGCGCGGGCAAACGGGGGCACGATCCTGCTCGACGAGATCGGTGAGCTGCCCCTCGAGCTGCAACCCAAGTTGTTGCGCGTGCTCGAGAGCCGAGAGGTTCGGCCCGTCGGCGGCAACGCGGCGTTGCCGGTCGATGTTCGCGTGATCGCCGCGACCCATCGCGATCTCGTGGCCGCCGTGCGCAACAAGACCTTCCGTGAGGACCTCTATTTCCGCCTCAACGTGGTGACCCTGCCCATCCCACCGTTGCGCTCACGGCGGGAGGACATCCCGGCTTTGGTGCAGCACTTCGTCGCCGCGGCCGCCGGCGATGTTGCGATCTCTGCCGACACCTTGGAGCTGTTCACCTGTGGCTACGACTGGCCGGGCAATGTCCGCGAGCTCCGCAACGCCGTGGCCCGCGTCCTCGCTCTCGGCACGGTGCCTGACGCCCTGCGCCCGTCCGAGGGTGGGGCGGAGGCCGGCAGCGACGCGCCGGGCGGCGCCGGCGAGTCCTACCTGCAGGCCAAGAAGAGGGTGCTCGACGCGTTCGAGCGCGACTACCTGGTGACGCAACTCCAGCGCGCGGGCAACAACATCGCCCAGGCCGCGCGCCTCGCCGGCATGGATCGGAGCTACTTCAAGCGGATCTTGCGACGACACGGCCTGCTGGCGCGCACCCCCGACGACGACGCCTGACCCTGGTGCGCCGGCCGGCGGCTATTCGAGGCAGTCGGGGAGCGGCGTCTCCCACACCGAGGCGTCGAGCGTCGCATCGCCGAAGGTGTTCGAGCTCCAGCCGGCGACCGTGCCGCAGTCGCCAGCGTCGTACTCGTCATTCTGGCCAGCGGTGTTGAAGAAGAGGACCCGGTTGTCGCGGGCCTCGATGTTCTGACACGGCGAGGTGCCGTCGCGCATGACGCACAGACCCACGCCGGTGGTGCTGGTCCAGGCGTGGCCGGTGGGGCCGTAGACGATGTTGCGCAGCGCGCTGACGCCGTCCCCGGCGAGCCCCAACGCGACCCGACCGGTTTCGACCAGGATGTTGTCGTGGACCACGAAGTGTCCACCGATACCGGAGCCGGTGTAGATTCCGCCGGCCTCGGTACTCGGTCCACCGCCGCGCAGCTTGTTGAATCCCACCTCGATCGGGCTGATCGCGGTGCCGGAGGAGTCTTCGAAGTAGATCTGGAAACGCGGGCCGTCCTCGTAGCCGGGGGTCCCCTGATCGCTCAGATTGCAGCGGACGGCGTTGCCAGGGCCGTTGACCCGCCACAATGCGACCATATGGCCTTGGCTGTCCTGGGCGCTGCGCAGGTGCGTGACTCTGTTGTGGTGAAAGACGATCTCCGAGCCGCCGCCGCTCCCATCCACAAAGAGCCCCGCCGCCACATCGTCAAAGGCGTTGTGCTCGATCAGAATCGCCGTTGGGTTGTCCAGGCTGATCCCCGCGCCGGCTGCCCCCGAGCCGCACGGTCCGATCTCGTTGTCGACGATGTGGACATTGGTGACGTTGGTGCCGGTGATGCACGGCCCGGTGGCGGTGCTGATCTTCAGGCCGCTGACCGTTTGACCGGAGGAGAGCGTGATCGGGCCCGAGGGCGTGAAGGTTTGCAGGCGCGGGCCGTAGATCACCGCCGGCGGAAGGTCGGCATCGCCGACGAGGAGTCGCCGATTGCCGACGCCGCAATAGCCGGCGATGCAGATCTCGCCGCCGCCGCAGTCACGGTCGACGGCGCACGGTTGTGTTGCCGCCCGGCAGCCGGCGACGAGCAGGAAGCAGCCGACCCCGGCGATCAGCAGGGCTCGCTGGCCAGCATTGGGCACGGCGCGGCGCATGCGGGGGAGTGTAGCAGAGGTCGTCTGGGCCTCGAAGCGCCATCCCGCTGCGCCTCGACTGGGAGCCGCCGGCGGCTTGATCCCGTCAACGGGAGCTCGACTTCTCGGCCAGGAAGGCGAGGTGGGGGATCAACACGCTGTTCGGGTCACCTGTGCCGTCATAGAAGATGTCGATGATCGGCGTGGCATGCTCCGCCTGGAGCCGCCGAAAGAGCGAGGCGGTGACGACGCCGGGACAGCAGAACATCGGATTCAGGTGCACAATCGCGTCGACGCTCTTGCCGTGGAGCAGGTGCAGGGCCCGGCCGAGGTTGAGGGTGGTCTCGTCGGAGCCTCCCCGTGAAGGAGGAAGGTGCGTGCTCGAACGAGTGTCTTGCCCTGCGTGGGCGACCGTGCATCAGATGGAGGCAGGTCGGCGCGGGGCAGGTGGCCATGTACTATCTCGTCTACTTGACCGAGCGGTGCAATCTGCGCTGCGCGTATTGCGATGCGCCCGACGCGCAACGAGAGCAGGCGGTCGACATCGAGTACGCCGTCGACGACCTGGTCGACTTCCTCAACGACGACGATCAGCTCGGCCTGCAACTCTATGGCGGCGAGCCGCTCTTGCGCGCCGACCTCGCCGTTGCCCTGCTCGAGCGCACCCGACCCAAGCACGTCACGTTGCAGACCAACGGCTTCTTCCTCGAGCGCATCCCCGACCACCTGCTCGACCGGATCACCATCATCTGTTTGAGCGTCGATGGCCCGCGGTCGGTGACCGACCGGGCGCGCGGGGAAGGGGTCTACGACACGGCGTTGGCCCAGGCACGACGGCTGCGCGATCGCGGCTTTCCCGGCCGCATCGACGCGCGCATGACTCTCTCCCCCGGCGGGCAGATCTACGACGCCGTCACCCATCTCATCAGCGGCGCCGACTTCCCCTTCGATGCGGTCTATTGGCAGCTCAACGTGCTCTTCCACGACCGCGACTGGCGCAATGATCAGCGTTTCATCCGCCGCTGGTTCGAGCGCTATTACAACCCCCAGATCACCCGGCTGGTCGACGCCTGGGTGAGCGAGCTCGAGGCCCACGGGAGGCTGTGGCGCATCGTCCCGTTTGCCGCGCTGATGCACGACCTCATCGCCGGGCGGCAGGTCACGCACGTACGCTGCGGCGCCGGATCGACGATGTGGACGGTGGCCACCGACGGTCGCGTCTACCCGTGTCCGGTGATGCGGCGCAACGCACCCTACGCGGTCGGCACCATCCGTGAGCTGCGGCCATCGCGCTGGAACCTCCGTTGCGCGTTGCAGCCCCCCTGCGACGGTTGCGACCTGCTCGGCGTGTGCGGCGGCCGCTGCCTGAGCGCCAACCTCTACCGCCGTTGGGGTGAGGAGGGCTTCGCTCTCGTTTGCGACAGCATTCGCCACCTGGTCGCGGAGCTTCGCCGCGTCGAGCCGGCGTTGCGGGCCCGCATCGACGCCGGTGCGTTGCAGCTCGCCGACCTGGATCTGGGCATGGGCTACGAGGTCATCCCCTGAACGGTGGCGGTCGAGGCTCGCCATTCGACCGCCACGCGGCAGACGCGTGGGCTCGGACCGATGCGGGCGCGCTCAACCCCGGCGGCACAGGCGCAAGGCCCCTCCTTCGTGCAGCTCCATGATCGTGCGGACGGCGTTGTCGCGCGGCGCCACCAGGTCGCCGGGCTCCGAGCCGTAGGTGACCTTGGAGCGGGAGAGCTTGCCCTCGGCGTCGGGCTCGACGAGCTCGACAGGCTGCTCCACTAGAGACCAAGCCGCCGGCGGGACCGTCTCTGCTCTGCCCTCCCGCCCCGCAGGTCGGTCACCGACCGGCGAAGCCACCCAACACCGGCTCGGGAAGCGGCGTGCTCAGGTGCCCCGGGAACGGGATGGGTTCGAAGCTGGCGATCACCGGTCCGACCC
>JBFYZW010000276.1:0-3419 GCA_041309305.1 Deltaproteobacteria bacterium
ATCGATCTCGCCGCGGGCGAGCTGATGCCAGGGGATGATCTCGATGTCCCGGCCCAGCCGGCTCGGCGTGGGGCCGGTGCACACCACCCACCCGCGGCGCAGCGATAGATCGGCCATGCACTGGCGCAGCCCGGCGACGCTCCGCCGGTCGATGCTCGCGCCGAGGTTGATCTCGATGGGCAGGATCCTGCGGCCGTGGACGATGAGCAGGTCCACCTCGGCGCCGGCCTGCGTGCGCCAGAAGAACAGCTGAGGGTTGCCGAGCTGCAGGTGCGCCAACGCGGCCAGCTCCTCGATCACCAACCCCTCGAACGAGGCCCCGCGGCGCGACCAGGTCTCGAGCTCCGCCGGGCGGCGCAGGCCGGCGAGGAGATGGAGCAACCCGGTGTCGCGCAGGTAGAGCTTCGGGCTCTTGGTCAGCCGCTTCTGCACGTTGGCGAAGAACGGCGGCAGCCGGCGGATCAGGTAGGTCGCCTCGAGCACGTCGAGGTTGGCGGCGACCGTGGGGGAGGAGACCGCCAGCGAACGGGCGAGGTCGGCGACGTTGAGCAGGTTGCCGTGCACGTGGGTCAACATGCCGAGCAGAGCGCGCAGGCGCTGCGCCGGGAGGCGCAGCCCGAGCAGCGGCAAATCGCGCTCGAGGACGGTGCTGATCAAGGCGTCGAGCCAATCGCCGCGTGCCGTCGGGCCGCGGCGGGCGTGCACCGGCGGCAGTCCACCCCAGAACCAGCGGTCGCGTCCGGCGGTCGGCGCGAGCTCGCGGCTGAGCAGCGGGGTCAACTCGAACAGGCCGACCCGGCCAGCCAGGGTCTCGGAGACGGCGCCGACCAGGTGGGGGCTCGCCGAGCCGAGCAGCAGGTAGCGCCCGCGCCTCGGAGCGGAGTCGAGCGCGTAGCGCAGCGCGGCGAACAGCTCCGGGAGGCGCTGCGCCTCGTCGAAGATCACCCGTCGCGGGTTCGCGGCGAGGAAACCCTCGAGGTCGGCCTGCACCAGGCTGTGGTCGCTCGGCCGCTCGAGGTCGATCAGCCGCCAGTCGGGAAAGGCGCGGCGCACCAGCGTGCTCTTGCCGCACTGGCGCGGCCCGAGCACCAGGACGGCGGCGAAGGTGCGCATCAGCTGTCTCAGGCGAGCCAGGCCGTACCTGGGCACGAATCCCATGCATTGTATTATTAAAGTGTGATCTTAAAAATACAAGGATATTTCTATCGCCCTCCTCGCGCCGCTTTGCCGCCCGAGAGGGCTTCTCACCGGCGAGCAGTTCTGCTAAGACCGCCCCCTTCCCGAGGGAGCGAGGCGCGCCATGAAGTGCGAGATCTGCGGCAAGCAACGGTTGGTCGGCAACAAGGTGTCCCACTCGAACATCAAGACCAAGACCAAGCAGCGGCCGAATATCCAGAAGGTGCGGGCCAAGGTCGGCGGCAAGGTGACCCGCGTCACCGTCTGCACCCGGTGCCTGCGCTCTGGCAAGGTCGTCAAGGTCGCCTGAGCGCGTTGCGCGTCAGCGCCGCCACGCCTTGCCGGCGCGGCGGGCGAGCAGCTCGGCGGCCGCGCTGCCGCTGAGGTATTCCCCCTCGAGGCCGAGGCCGGGCAACACGTCCTGGCCGCAGTGGACCAGGTTGGCGAACGGCGTCGCCTGCGCGCGGCAGGCGACCCCCCACCACGGCCGCTCCGGTGGCTCGAAGATCGGGTGGAGCCGCCACGGGTCGATGCGCTGCGGCGGCGCGGCGCTGTCGAGCTCCCAGCCGGCGGTGTCGGTGGGCAGCGAGGTGTCGCGCAGGTGCGAGCGCAAGAACGGCACGAGCCGGCCGACCCGCTCGAGGGCCTGCTGGCGCAGCGCTGCGAGCCGCTCCGGGGCGTGGGCGACGTCGGCGACCTGCACCGGGAAGGCGCAGCTGAGCACCTCGCGCGTCGGGTCGTCGAGCGCGGTGCCGTCGTGCACCTTGCCGACCTCGCCGCGGCGGGCCGGGTAGCGGCGCACCAGGAGCGGCGGGTCGACGCCCGCCTCGCCGCGCGGCTTGCGCCGGCCGTTGAGCAGGAAGACCGCCTCGGCCATGCCGCGCGGGATGACCTCGCGGTTGACCACCAGGTTGACGACCAAGAGGCTCCCCGACGGCTGCGCGCGGCGGTGGCCGAGGCCGTAGCGGGCCTGCAGGCGGTGCGGCGGGAGCAGATCGTGGAACGGGCCGAAGGTGTTGGCGATGAAGAAGTCGGCCGTGGTCTCGGTCTTCTGGCCGTCGAGCTCGACGGCGTGCAGCCGGCCGCCGTGCAGGCGGACCGCCTTGACCACCGCGCCGCGGCGCCGCTCGACGCCGGCGGTCTCGGCCGCCTGCCAGAGCTGCGCGCGCAGCCCCCCGAGTCGATCGGTGAAGCTGATCGTGCCGTGGAAGTAGCGCGCGACCAGGCGCACCGCGTGCAACGTGGACGGCGCGTCGGGGTAGAGGTGGGCGAAGAAGGCCAGGGGCCCGAGCAGGATCTCGCGCAGCGGGTGGTCCGCGGGGATGCCGTCGAACAGCGCCTCGGCCTCGAACGGCGCGTCGTAGGCGGCGGTGCGGCGCAACAGGCCCCGGCAGCGCAGCCGCTCGAGCGCGTTGGCCGGGGCGCAGGGGGGCGTCTGGGCGAGGAAGGTGGACAGCTGCTCGTCGAGGGCGAAGAGGCGGTCGAACAGGCGCGCCGCCGGCTCTGAGAGCTCGGGGAACTCCTGGCCGAGCTCGGCGACCAGCTGCTGCCGGTCGCCGAACAGGTCGAGGCGGTGGTGGGGGAGGACCGCCTGAAAGGAGGGGGCGAGCGGTCGGCTCGCCGAGCGCAGCTCCGGGCCGACGCCGAGCTCGTCGTGAACCTTCTGCATCACCGGCGAGCTATCGACCGCGGGGATCAACGTCGGGACCAGCGGCAGGCGCAGGCCGCCCCGGCGATAGAAGGTGGTGTTCTCGCCATGATCGATCAGCACGACCCGGCGGCCCCGTTTGCCGAGCAGCGCCGCGGCGATCAGGCCCGAGAGCTGGCCGCCGATCACCGCTACATCATAGTGCTGGGTCATGCGGCCCTCTGTGTAGACCAAGCCCGAGATGTGGGCAACGGTGGGAGAGTTCACCCGCCGCCCGCACTGTGTTAGCAGATCGGCAACAAGGAGATGACTATGCGGCGGTGCACACGGCTCCTCGGGACGGCGGCGATCGTGGCGGCGATGGGGTGCGCGGCGGCGAAGAGCGAGGGGCCGCGCGCCAGCCCGGGCGGCGGCGAGGAGGTTGGGGCGCAGATCACCTCGACCGGCGCCGAGGAGTCGACCGACGCGGTGCGCGACGACGGCTACGCGCCCACGTCAGCGCCCGCCGAGGCCGAGTACGCCCCGGCGCCGCCGGCGCCGACGGCGCCGACGGTCGCCGACCGGATCAGCGGCGGCGGCGGCAAGGGGAAGCGCG
>JBFYZW010000277.1:0-3574 GCA_041309305.1 Deltaproteobacteria bacterium
GGCGTTGCGCCGCCCCCGGCCCGGGACTACTCTCGCGCCATGACGAGGGCGGAGGCGAAGAAGCGCATCGGGCAGCTCGCCGGCGAGATCCGCGAGCACGACCACCGCTACTACGTGCTCGACCGGCCGAGCATCGCCGACGCCGCCTACGACCGGCTCTTCCGCGAGCTGCAGGACCTCGAGGCGCGCTATCCCGACCTGCGGGCGCCGGACTCCCCCACGCAGCGCGTCGGGGGCGGCCTGCGCACCGCCTTCCAGAAGGTCCGGCACCTGAAGCCCATGCTCTCGATCGACTCGCTGATGGCCCCCGAGGAGGTGCTGGAGTTCGACGGCCGGGTTCGCAAAGCACTCGAGGTCGAGCGCGTAACCTACGTGGCGGAGCCCAAGTTCGACGGCCTGTCGGTCGAGCTGGTCTACGAGGACGGCGTGTTCGTCCGGGGCTCGACCCGGGGCGACGGCGAGACCGGCGAGGACATCACCGGGAACCTGCGCACGATCCGCGCCCTGCCCCTGCGGCTCGGCGCCGACGGCCCGTCGCCCCGGGGCACCATCGCCGTGCGGGGCGAGGCGCTCATGACGCTCGCGGAGTTCGAGGCGCTCAACCGGCGCCTGATCGAGCGCGGCGAGGAGCCCTTCGCCAATCCGCGCAACGCGGCGGCCGGCACGGTGCGGCAGCTGGACCCGCAGGTCACCGCCTCGCGGCGGCTCGACCTGTACGCCTACGAGGTGATGGCCGCCGGCAGCCTCGCGGCGGGGACGCAGACCGCGGTCCTCGACGCCCTGCGCGGCTGGGGCTTCCACGTCGAGCGGGACGTGTGCGTCTGCCAGGGGATCGCCGAGGCCCTCGCCTACCACGCGGACCTGCGCGAGCGCCGCGACACGCTCGACTACGAGATCGACGGCGTGGTCGTCAAGGTGGACCGCCGCGACTGGCAGGACCTGCTCGGCATGCGCTCGCGCTCGCCGCGCTGGGCGGTGGCGTTCAAGTTCCCGCCACGCATCGAGGTCACCCGGGTGCTCGACATCGTCGTGCAGGTCGGGCGCACCGGGAAGCTCACGCCGGTGGCGTCGCTCCGGCCGGTGGACGTCTCGGGCGTGACCGTCTCGCGCGCCACGCTGCACAACGAGGACGAGGTGCTGCGCAAGGACGTGCGCGTCGGCGACACGGTGCGCGTACGGCGCGCGGGCGACGTCATCCCCGAGGTGGTCGGGGTGCTGAAGGAGCAGCGCCCGCGCGGCACGACCGCCTTCGCCATGCCGGCGAAGTGCCCGGTGTGCGGCGCCGCGGTCGAGCGCGAGGGCGCCCACCACGTCTGCACGAACGGGCTCTCCTGCCCGGCGCAGCTCGAGGGGCACGTCGTCCACTTCGCCGCGCGGGGCGCGATGGACGTCGCGGGGCTGGGCGAGAAGACGGTGCAGCAGCTGATCGAGCAGGGCCTGGTCCGGGACCTGGCCGACGTCTACGCGCTCACCCCCATCGATTTCGCCGCGCTCGAGGGCTTCGCCGAGAAGTCCATCGAGAACATGATGGCCGCGCTCGAGGCCAGCAAGCGGCCGCGCCTCGACCGCTTCCTCTTCGCGCTGGGCATCGAGCACGTGGGCGAGACCGTCGCGCGGCTGCTGGCCGGGCACTTCGGCGCGCTCGCGCCGCTGATGGACGCCACGGCGGAGGACCTGCAGCGGATCCACGGCATCGGGCCCGAGGTCGCCGAGTCGGTCGCGCACTTCTTCGCCGGCAAGCGCAACCGGAAGGTCATCGAGCGGCTGCTGCGGGCCGGCATCGCGCCGGTGCACGAGGCGCGTGCGAAGGGACCGCAGCCGCTGGCCGGGCAGGTCATGGTCTTCACCGGCGGGCTCGGGACCATGACGCGCCCCGAGGCCCAGCGGAAGGCCGAGGACGCCGGCGCGCGCATCGCCTCGGCGATCTCGAAGCGGGTGACGCTGGTCGTGGCCGGCCCGGGCGCGGGCACCAAGCTCGACGAGGCGCGCAGGCTCAAGCTCGAGGTCATCGACGAGGCCGCGTTCCTGAAGCGTATCGGGGGGAAGTGAGCGTCCGCGCCGGCTCCGTCCGGGGCCGGCGTCCCTGGGAGGCCTGACCATGCCCGTCCTCACCAACGCCGACGTGGGCCGCGTCCTCGGCACGCTGGCCACGATGCTGGAGATCGACGGCGCCATCGTCTTCCGCGTGCGCGCCTACCGGGAGGCCGCGCGCATCGTGGACGCGCTGCCCGAGCCGGTCGCGAGGCTCGCCGGCGAGCCCGGCGCGCTCGAGGCGCTGCCCGGGATCGGCAAGGACCTGGCGCAGAAGATCCGCGACGTCCTGGCCACCGGCTCGACCGCCCTCTACGAGCAGATGCTCGAGAAGTACCCGCTCGAGCTGGTGCGCCTGACCGAGCTGCAGGGGCTGGGCGCCAGGCGCGTGCGGGCGCTGTTCGACGCGCTCCACATCCAGGACCGGCCGGGCCTCGAGGCCGCGGCGAAGGCCGGGCAGCTGCGCGGCCTGCCGGGCTTCGGCGAGAAGCTCGAGCAGAAGCTCCTGCACTCGCTCGCGGTCGCGGAGCAGGTCTCGGGCCGCCTGCTGCTGGCGAACGCCTGGGCGGTGGCGCACGCCCTGGCCGACCGGCTGCGCGCGGTGGCGGGCGTGACGCGGGTCGAGCTGGCGGGCTCGTTCCGCCGCCGCCGCGACACGGTCGGCGACCTCGACCTGCTCGTCTGCGGAGGCGGGACGGGGCCGGTGATGGACGCCTTCACGACGCACGACCAGGTGGCCGAGGTGCTGGCCCGCGGCGACACCCGGTCCGCGGTGCGGCTGACCGGCGGCCTGCAGGTGGACCTGCGCCTGGTGCCCGAGGAGTCCTTCGGCGCGGCGCTCCTCTACTTCACGGGCAGCAAGGAGCACAACATCGAGCTGCGGCGGGTGGCCAACGACCGGGGGCTCACGCTGAACGAGTACGGGCTGGCGCGCGAGCGGGACGCGAAGGCCGTGGCCAGCCGGACCGAGGAGGAGATCTACCGGGCGCTGGGCCTGGACTGGATCCCCCCCGAGCTGCGCGAGGCGCACGGCGAGATCGCGCTGGCGCGCGAGGGCCGGCTGCCCCGGCTGATCGAGCTGGACGACCTCCGGGGCGACCTGCACATGCACACCACGCGCAGCGACGGCCGGCACTCGCTGCCCGAGATGGTGCGGGCCGCGAAGGACCGCGGCTACGCCTACGTCGCCATCACCGAGCACTCGAAGTCGCTGGCCATGGCCGGCGGCTTCGACGAGGCGCGCGTGCGGCGCTCGGTGAAGGAGATCGAGGCGGTGCGCCGCGAGGTGCCGGGCATCGAGGTGCTGCACGGGCTCGAGGTGGACATCCTCGGCGACGGCGCCCTCGACCTCGACGACGACGCGCTCGACCTGCTCGACTGGGTCATCGTCTCGCTGCACTCGAAGCTGAGCCAGCCACCCGCGGAGGCCACCGCGCGCGTGCTCCGGGCGCTCGAGCACCCGGCGGTGTGCGCGATGGGGCACCCGACCGGGCGCATGATCGGTACGCGCCCGGCGTCGCCCTTCGACCTGGAGCAGGTGCTC
>JBFYZW010000278.1:0-3014 GCA_041309305.1 Deltaproteobacteria bacterium
CGAATGGCCAGCGCCGGCCGCGGCGACCTGGCGGACCCTGGCCGAGGCGCTGGCCGGTGGCCTCGCCGGCCTGCCCCCCGGCGCGATCGAGCTGCTGCTGCTCGGCGCGGCGTTCGGCGTCGCGCTGGTCGCGCTCGAGCGGCTCGGTCCGTCCCGTTGGCGGCGCTTCTGCCCCAGCGCCGCCAGCGTCGGCCTCGCCTTCGTCGTGCCGGCCTACGTCGCCGTCGCGGTCGCGGTGGGCGCGCTGCTGGCGCTCGCCTGGCGCCGCCTGCGGCCCTCGGCCGCCGAGACCGGACTCTGGCCTCTCGCCGCCGGGCTCATCGCCGGCGAGAGCCTCGCCGGCGTCGCGCTGGCGCTCGGGCAGATCGCCGGCGGATGAACGATCGCAACGACGCCCTACCCCTGCCCGGACTTCTGTGCTACACGACCGCGCGAGCCGCCTGAGCCGCGGCCCGAGCCGGCAAACCCCACGGAGGCGCGTATGCCAGGCCTTCGTGATCAAGTGGTGGGGAGAACGAGGAGTCCGTCATGGCAATGCTGATCAACGAAGAGTGCGTGAACTGTGGCGCCTGTGAGCCGGAGTGTCCGAACGAGGCCATCAGCGAAGGGGACTCGATCTACGTCATCGCCGTCGAGAAGTGCACCGAGTGCGTTGGCGCGCACGACAAGCCCAAGTGCGTCGAGGCCTGCCCGGTCGACGGCTGCATCGTCATCGACCCGGCGCACAAGGAGACCAAGGAGCAGCTGCAGGCCAAGTACGAGAAGCTGCACGGCTGAGCCGCGCCGCTCGCTCCCGGACCCCTTCAGGCGAACTGGTCGCGCTCGGTCTCGAGGATCGCGACGTGATCCTCCTCCTCGGCGGCCAGCTCGCGATAGATCTCCTTCTCTGCTCCGGCTGGTAGAGAATCGGCCCGCGCCTTGAAGTGGTCGCGGGTGCGCTTCTCCATCTCGATCGCCTTGTCGTAGAGCTTGAGCACGTGCGTGCCGTCGTCGAAGTCGATGCCGGCGAAGATGAAGCCGCCGATCAGCTTCTCGCGCTCTGGCGGCACCTGCCTGAGCGATGGGTCGAGGTGGACGTGGTACTTCTCCTCGAGCTCTGAGAGGTGGTCCTCCTCCTTGCGGTACATCTCCTCGAGGACGATGCGCAGCTGCGGGTTCGACGTCCGCTCCATCCCCATGCGATAGAAGTGGAACATGTCGAGCTCGTACTGCATCGCCTCCTGGATCACCGCCACCTTGCCGGGGTCGGCGCCCTTGTACGATTCGACGACCTGGTTCTCGCCGCCGCACAGGTAGCAGCGGCCGTAGGGGACGACGAAGCCGGTGGACAGCTTGCCGCACGCCTTGCACTTCCAGGTGTATTTGACCTCGGCGCAGCAGACCATGTCGTCGCCGACGACCTGATGACACTTGGGACACTTCGACGCCATTGGCTCCTCCTCACTCGTCGTCGCTGCCGGAGGCCTGGGCCACCGGGCTCGCCTTGATTCGATCGCCTAGACCCATGAAGCGCAGCATGCCGCGCGCCGCCTTCCGCCCTGCCCCCATAGCCAAGATAACCGTCGCGGCGCCGGTGACAATGTCGCCGCCGGCGAAAACGCCCGGCAGCGAGGTCATGCCGCTGTCCTTGTCGGTCTCGATGTAGCCCCACTTGTTAATCTTCAGCCCCGGCGTGGTCTGCGCGATGATCGGGTTGGCCGAGGTGCCGAGGGCGTAGACGACGGTGTCGACGTCCATGACGAACTCGCTGCCCGGCACCGGCACGGGCTTACGCCGCCCGGAGGCGTCCGGCTCGCCGAGCTCCTGCTTCTGCACCTCCATGCCGGTGACCCAGCCGGCGTCGTTGCCGAGGATGCGCACCGGGTTGGTCAGCCAATGACAATCGACCCCCTCCTCGATCGCGTGGTGCAGCTCCTCCTCCCGCGCCGGCGACTCCTTGATCGTCCGCCGGTAGACCAGCTTGACCGACTCGGCGCCCATGCGCAGCGAGACGCGACAGGCGTCCATCGCGGTGTTGCCGGCGCCGATCACCGCGACGCGACGGCCGAGCCCAACCGGCGTGTCGTAGAGCGGCTGGCGGAAGCCCTGCATCAGGTTGACGCGGGTGAGCAGCTCGTTGGCCGAGACGACGCCGTTGAGCGACTCGCCCGGGATGCCGGCGAACTTGGGGCTGCCGGCGCCGGTGCCGACGAACACGGCGCTGTAGCCCATCTCGCCCAGGAGCTGCGGGATGGTGAACACCTTGCCGATGAGCGTGTCGAGCTCGAAGCGGACGCCCCACTTCTCGAGCGCCTCGAGCTCGATGTCGATGATCTCCTTCGGCAGGCGGAACTCGGGGATGCCGTACTTGAGCACGCCGCCGGCGACGTGCAACGCCTCGTACACAGTCACCGCCACGCCGGCCTTGGCCAGATCGCCGGCGCAGGCGATGCCCGCCGGTCCGGAGCCGACGATCGCCGCCCGCTTGCCGGTCGGCGCCGCGGTCGACGCCTGGTCCCAGCCACGCCCGACCGCGTAGTCGGCGACGAAGCGCTCGAGGCGGCCGATGGCCACCGACTCGAGCTTGTTGCCGACGATGCAGGTCGCCTCGCACTGGCTCTCCTGCGGGCAGACCCGGCCGCAGACGGCCGGCAGCGCGTTGGCGTCTTTGAGGATGCGGTACGACTCGCGCATGTCCTTGCGCGTGATGGCGTTGATGAACGCCGGGATGTCGATCTCCACCGGACAGCCGGGGATGCACTTGGGCTTCTTGCACATGATGCAGCGGTCGGCCTCTCGCAGCGCGTCGGCGAGCGAGAAGCCGAGCGCGACCTCGTCGAAGTTGCCCCGCCGCGCGGCGGCGTCCTGCACCGGCATCTCGGTGCGCTTCGGCTCGACCGAGCGGATGCTCTTCACCTTGCGCGGCGCGTCGGCCGGCGGCGGCGGATCGGGGGTCGGCGCCGGCGGCAGGTTGAGGCCGCGCGAGCGCTGGCGGGAGACCGGTTTGGTCGGGTCGGTGCTGGTCGTGCCGATGG
>JBFYZW010000279.1:0-7787 GCA_041309305.1 Deltaproteobacteria bacterium
TCATCGCTTGCCCCCTCCAACGCGACGACCGTCAACGCACGACCGGAACCCCTTTGCAACACCGGCTGCCTTGGCTGAACCACAGATTCGCGCCGGATGGACAGAGCGGCGCCTGCCTGACCTTCGCCGGCGCCAATCATTTGTGCCGTCAAGCAGGTCACGATTGCGGATTGGTCCCGCTTTGTGTCGCTCGCAGCCGACAGCGAATACGTCTACGCCGCGGACGTCGGTTGGGGAAGTCTCGGTACCATCGTCCGGTGGAACACCGACTTTGCACCTGACGAGGACTGACACGTCAGCTCAGTCCTGGGGCCAGATCTGGTCGACGGGTCCATAGGTAAAACAAAACCCCTTTCCGCTCGACGACTCCGCCAATCCCCGACCGTTCATTGGAAAGAGATGCAATTCGTTGCCGTCGGTGCGAGGCGGAGCGGGGCGGGAAGGCAGGTCGCGTCCTCGTCGTCTGAGCTGGCGTGAATTGGCGAAGCGAACGTTCTCGGTGGATGTGTTGTCGTGCCCGCGCTGTGGTCACAGCCCACTGCGTCTGGTTGGTTTGGTGCACGGCCCTCGAGCCGGTGAGCAGCTGTCGTCGCAGGGTAGGGTTGTAGACTCGATGAAGTCCGGTTGCGGCTGGAGCCGCGACCGCAGCAGGTGGGCGCGCGGCCCGCCTGGGTCGAGTGGTCAGCTGGGCTTCTCGTTCAGATAGCGTATGGGCCCGGTCGGGTTGATGTCCGCCGGGCAATGTCCCGCCGATCAACCGGGTCGTGTCGCCGAGGTGTGGGCGGTGGGTAAGAATCGTGGAAGGCGCGAGCAGAGAAGTGGTTGCCAAGAGCGTTGGGTCGTGCGTTGATGGTCGAGTTGGGGATGGGGATGCACAATGCGCACGCGAACGGATTGGGGGTTGTCAGGCAGAGACTGGGTTTACGCTTCCTTCGCTCCCCATGCTTGTCTGTGCCACTTCTGGCATACTGGCACAATGGGAACCCCATGAACCACTGGAACCCTCGAAGCTGGCCGGGACTCGGCCTGATGATGGTGACCGCTGGCGTGGCCTGCGGTCGGACCGGGTTCGAGCCGTGGCCCACGCGGGCTTCGGGCGACGGCCGGGCCGCCGCCTCCGGAGACTCGACGGCCGCGGGTGATATCAGGCCCGGGGATTCCATCGGGGTCACGGATCCATCACCATCGGATATCGAACCTGGTGACCCGGGGCCGACCTTCGGCCTCAGCTACGATTTCACGACAGGGTCGCTCACGCCCACCATCGGCTCGCAGCCGATGACGTTCACCCGGCCTGATGTCGCCCCGGTGGCCACCCACTATGGTCCGGACGGCAAGCTGCGCCGCGCGCCGCACAACCTCGTCACACACAGCGAGGCTCTCTCGGACGACTCGTGGGGCAAGCACCCCGCGGCCACCGTGACCGCCGACACGGACATCGCGCCGGACGGCACGTTGACGGCGGACACGATCACGCTCTCCGATCCGGGTAGCTTCGCGCAAGTGTTCGGCTGGGTGCCTCCCTCCGTGAAGTACGTCACGAAGTACACCTTCTCGATCTGGATGAAGGGGCAGAACAGCGTCCGCATAGGCGGCAACTGCATCGTCGAAACAGAGCCAGCGCAGGCGCTGACCGCGGCCTGGACTCGATACGAGTTCACGATGACGACGCAGGCGGGACCTTGCTCCATCTTCCCGCGCATCCTCCTCTACCCGGGCGACGGCCCGGTCACCTTCCAGGCCTGGGGCGCTCAGTTCGAAGAGAACCTCACGGCGAGCGCCACCTACCTTCCGACCACGTCTGCCCCGCGCTACGACGGCCCGCGCTTCAACCACGACGCCGGCACGCTCGCGCCCAGGGGGATGCTCTTCGAGGAGCCACGCACCAACCTCGCGCTCCGGAGTGAGGAGCTCGACGCTGCCGCGGTCTGGAATGCTTGGAACGTCACGGTCACCGCCGACAGCGCACCGGCGCCCGACGGCAACCAGTCGGCCGATCGGCTGAACGAGACCGCGGTCAGCGACAACCGCTACATCCGGCAAACGCTGACCAAAGCCGCCGCCAGCCTCCCCTACACCTTCTCGGTCTTCGTCAAGGCCGGCAGCCGGCGCTTCGTCGAGATGCGGCTCGACGATGCCAACGGCGGCATCCTGAGTCGGTTCAACGCCGAGACCGGGGCGAGCCTGGACAACGTCGTCTTTGGCACCGGCTGGACGTTCATCTCCGCGCAGTCGGAATACGCCGGCAACGGCTGGTACCGGCTGTCATTCTCGGCGACGAGCAGCGCGGCCGCGTCCATCACTCTGAACGTCGGGCCGATGGCGGACTTCCAGACCGACAACTACCCCGGCGCTCCGACCGAGAACATCTACGTCTGGGGCGCGCAGCTCGAGCAGGCGAAGTTCGGCACGAGCTACATGCCCACCGAAGACGTAGCGGTGTCGCGTGCGATCGAGCGGGCGACGTTCGCCGGCGGCGCCTGGTACAACGCCGCGGCCGGGACGTGGCTGCTCGACTACAGTCAGGACCGGATGATGCCACAGCCGACCGACCCCAATGAGGTCTTCGCCGGCTTCGAAGGTGCCGACCACTACGAATATGCGACGGTGCCGTTCGCGCAGGCGCCGGCGACTTCTGAAGCTAGCCTTTTCTTCTATTCGCAGGCGGCGGGTGTGGAGACGCGGCTCGGCTCCCCGTGGACCGGGATCTCGACGCGAGAGCGACACATCGTGGGGTTCACGGTGACGCCCGGCGATGTTTGGACGGTGTTGGATGGCGGCACGGTCCAGGGGCCCGTCGCCGCAACGCTACCCGTGCCGACCTTGTTCTATCTGGGCGCGACCGACTGGGACGGCTGGTACTTCACCGGTCACCTTCGCCAGGTGGAATTCCTCGGTACTGCCTATGCGTCGAGTGAGCTCGTCGCCGCGACCGTGGTGCCGACCGGGGGCTTCACCGACAACTTCGACGACAACGTGATCGGGGCCGAGTGGTGCGTCAGCTCGACGTGCAGTCATCTGCAATGGGCGACGGACCCGCTCGTAACCGTGGCCGAGGTTGGCGGTCGCTTCGCCGTCGACGTCTCGTGCCCCGTTTGCCTCTACAACGGCCTCGTGACCAGCCGGCCCTACTACTTCTGGGGCGCGAGGATGACGGTCGAGCTCGTGGTACCGCCTGTGGACGGCGGGCCCGAGGCCGGGATCGCCATCGATTTCGCCCGAGAGCGGACGGTGGAGATGTACAAGAAGGGCACCGATCTCATCTACTCCTACCACGGCGTGAGCGGGCTGTGGGTCTATGCTGCTCCCTCTGTCCCCTACGATCTGGTGGCGCACCGCTGGCTCAGGATCCTCCACGATCCGAGCGACGACTCGATTGACTACCAGACCTCTCCCGATGGTCAGACCTGGACGACGCGGGGCTCGGTCAGTCAGGCGCTCCTCGGCGCGCGCAAGGATACGGCCTACCTCAGCCTGTACGGCGGCGATGGCGAGGGCCCGACCACGGCGGTCGAGTTCGACAACTTCTCCACCACGGCCACCAAGAATTAGAGCACCGAACAGGTTAAGTCACGCCGCACGTTGAAGCCGATCGAGAGTGTGAAGGTTCTCGACGGCGGCAGTGCGCCTGACGTCGAAGGTGTTCTTCCGGGTTCCGACGTAGCGGGCACGTGGGCCCTGCCGACGCACGAGGTGGGCAAGAGAGTGCTCAATGCCCACGCGCTCACGGAGGCGTTGCCGCCCCTCTGTAGTGGTCATCAGGCCCCGAAGCTCAATCAGCAGAGACTCCTGGTCGTGGATGGCAATGCTTCGACCACGCCCAGCGGCGGCCCGCGAGCATTGGCCGCGCATCGCGCAGTTGTCGCAATCACTCGCCGAGAACTGAGCCTTGGAACCCGCAATCGATGCGAGCTGCCCCGAGGCCCATGTGACTCGATTCTTGGCCAGGTCGATTCGGAAGGCTGTCTTTGGGAAGAACGCGCCATTGCGAACGGGCCATGGTTTCCCGATTACGCGCTCTCCCGCCTCATGCCGCTCTTTGACCCATTGGCTCGCGAGGTATCCGCGGTCGATGTGGAGCTCAGACACCGGCCCGTGTTCCTCGATCTCCGCTCGGAATCAAGATGGCGACCGAGAATCCAACCTGGGGATACCTCAGAATCACCGGCGCCCTCGCCAACCTCGGCCATGAGGTTGCTCGCACAACCATCGCCAACGTGCTCGCCAGGGACGGCCTCTCGCCAGCACCCGACCGCAAGACCACCTGGCGGCAGTTCTTGAGCGCCCACTGGGACGTCCTGGCCGCGACGGAGTACATAAGCGGCACAAATCCCCTCCCCTGATGACGTACCCCGTGGGCTTGCCCCCTCCATCGCGACGACCATCAACGCACGACCGGCAACCCCGGTTGCATCACCGGCTGCCTTGGCTGGACCACGGATTTGCGCCGGATGGACAGAGCGGCGCCGGCCTGACCTTCGCCGGCGCCAATCATTCGGCCTCGGCCTCGCTCAACGGCGACTACCCCACCCGAAATGGCAACGGCAGTTGAACCGTCCCCGACGGAGGACTACGTGCACGAAAGGTACGGCCGCCTTCGCGGCCGGCCTTTTGAGAATTCACCACACCCTCGGATGCGAGCCTCTGCCAATCACCTGGCCGGTGCACTACCCCCAAGACCAACATCGGGCTCTGCCCACCCTCCCTGCTCACCGCGCGCAGCCGCCGAACCAGCTCCGGCGGCACGCTGCGCACTGTGATCTGTTTCGGTTCTGGCATGACATCATGGTTCTGTTTCTCGTGATGTCACCGCGTCGAGCCGAGCATGTACGGCATGCTGGCGAGCACACTCAGCTGCTGCAGGAGGCCTCGTCCGGCACGGCCAACAACGTCTGCCGGGCGCCGCGGGCGCGCGCAGCGTCGCGCGCAAACGGCGCGAGGTCCGGGACACGACGTCGATGGGAGCAGTGAGGGCGGTGAGCCCTTGCGCGGCGCCGAAGTCCTGTCGATAGTGGGCGGCAGGAGGGCCAAGACCATGCTCGAGGAAGGCAAACGCGTACCGGCGTTCACGCTGACCGACGCCGACGGCCGCAAGGTGTCGCTCGCCGATCTGGCCGGCCGGGAGGTGGTGCTCTACTTCTACCCCCGGGACAACACCTCCGGCTGCACCAAGGAGGCCTGCGCCTTCCGCGACCTGCAGCGGCGCTTCGCCGCCCGCGGCGTCGAGGTCATCGGTGTCTCACCCGACTCGGCAACATCGCACCAGGCGTTCGCGACCAAGCACCGCCTGCCCTTCCGCTTGCTGTCTGATCCAGACAAGACGGCGATGCGCGCCTTCGGCGCCTTCGGCCCGAAGGTCAGCTACGGCAAGAAGACCACCGGCGTGATCCGCTCCACCGTCTGGATCGGCGCCGACGGCAAGGTGCGCAAGCACTGGGCGAAGGTCGCCAAGGCCGCCGAGCATCCGGCGGCGGTGCTGGCCGAGATCGAGAAGGGAGGCTGACGGCTTGGCCGGGGTGCAGAAACCCTACGGCCCGTGGAGCCGGCAGATCCTCGCCGACCTGCGCCGCGCCGGCGCGCTGAAGGCCGAGGCGCTGGTCGCCTACCTCGCCGAGCGGGGCGTCCACGTCGACCGCACGCTCGTCTCCCACTGGCAGGCCGGCCGCGCCCACCTGCCCGCCGACCTGCTGCCACACCTCGCGGAGCTCTCCGGCCGGCCGGAGCTGGTCTTCGGCCCGCTGCTCCGCCCGGTCCGTTGCGAGGTCGTCCACAGCCCGAGCGGCAGCCCCGACGGGCGGGAGCTGATCGACCTGGTCCTCGAGGCCGGGGCGCGCGTCGGTCGCCTGCAGCGGGCCCTGCTCGAGGCGCGTGCCGAGACCTCGCCGGGAGGCCAGACCGTCACCAGCGAGGAGCGCGCCGCGCTGGTCGCCGAGCTCGACGGCCTGATCCAACGCCTGAGCGACGTGCGCACCTCGCTGCGCGGCAAGAGCTGAGCAGCTCAGCCAACCGGGTGACCGCCGCGGGTCGACTCCTCGACCACCTCGCCCTGCACGCTGACGACCACCTGGCTCAGCGGCACCTGCCGGCGGGAGAGCAGCACCGCCTCCTGGGCCAGCCGGGCCAACCCCAGGCAGCACGGGACCGCCATCGTCACCACGGTGAGCGAGGCGCTCTCCGCCTGTTGGAGCTGTGACGCCACCGCGCATCGACAGCACCCTCGACGACGCGGTGGTCGTCGTTCGCCCCCGCTGAGCGCGTTTGGGACCCTTGGCCCAACTCCCGGCCTCGCCGCCGACACCGGCCCCGCAACGAGCCGACAACTCTTTGGCGACCCACACCGTCAACCAAGAGGAGACGCCAATGCCAGACGTCAAGGCCATCAAGTCGTTGATCCATACCTACGACTCTCAGTCCTCGCGGGCCGCCACGATCCACCCGTATGCTGCCGGGCCAACCAACCGCTTCGGCCACGAGCCGAAGGCCCGCACCGATGCGCGCAGCAGCGCGCACGACGCCAAGATGAAGCTCAACAGCATGGGGGTGACCAGCTGGTCGACGCGCAGCGGTTACGGCGTCAACCGGGTGCAGATCAACGGCAAGTGGATCGACACGTGAGCTCATCTCGAGGTGGCGCACCGGTCGAGGACTCCTCCCCCGCTGAGCACCGGCCGACGCCCTGCGTGTCCGTTGCGTCGCCTGGGCCCGGGTGAGCGATGCTGGCCGCCATACCCGCCAGGATGCCTGCGCTCGTCGGCGCCGCGGTGACCCTCCCGGTCAACAACTGGCGCCTCGCGCTCGCGTGGTACCAACAGGTCCTCGGCTGCGAGGTGGTGGGGCTCACCGCCGACGAGTCGGGCGGAGAAGTCGTCGAGCTGCGCCTGGGCATCAGCCGCTTCTCGGTGTGGCTCGACTGGGGCGATCCCCACGTTCGGCTCGCCGGCGAAGAGGTGCGGGCGCCGCACCTGGTGCTGCTGGTGCGCTCCGTGCCGGCGATGAGGAAGGCGCTCACGGCTCGAGGCGCAGCCGTGCGACGGACGCCGACAGGCCTGGCGATGGTCGAGGACCCGTTCGGAAATCGGCTCCTGTTGATGACGGCCCGAGCCCCCCGCCGCTCGGCGAAACAGGTGAAAGCGGTGCTCGCGTATCTGGAGGCGACTGACGACTTTCGCACAGCCGTGCGCGAGCGGCTCGAGGCAGAGGGCATCGCCGGCTTTGCTGACCAGCGGGCGCGCCGAGCGTTCCTTCGCAAGCACGCGCTGGTCCCGCCACGAAGGCTGACCGTGCGCACCTCGCTGCGCGGCCGCGGCTGAGCGCCTCAGCGACTGCCGCGGGTCGACTCCTCGACCACCTCGCCCTGCACGCTGACGACCACCTGGCGCAGCGGCACCTGCCGGCGGGAGAGCAGCACCGCCTCCTGGGCCAGCCGGGTCAGGCCCATGCAGCAGGGGACCTCCATCGTCACGACCGTGAGCGAGGCGATCTCCGCCTGGTCGACGAGCTGGCCGAGCTTGGCGGCGTAGATCTCCTGCCCGGCATCGAGCTTCGGACAGGCGATCGCCAGCGCCTTGCCGTCGAGCAGGCGCTGGTGGAAGTCGGGCAGCGCGAACGGCACGCAGTCGGCGACCAGCAACAGGTCCTTGCCCCGGTAGTGTGGCGCGAGCGGCGAGATGAGGTGCAGCTGGATCGGCCAGTGCGACAGCCGCGAGCCGCCCGCCGGCGCCGGGCCGAGGCGGCCGAACGCGAAGGCGCGCGTGCCGACGCAGCCGGCCCCGTCGCACTCGGCGTTC
>JBFYZW010000280.1:0-3855 GCA_041309305.1 Deltaproteobacteria bacterium
CGTCCCCAGGGGGAGGCGAGGCGGGCGCCGCGGCGCAGCGCCCAGCGCAGCTCGACGAGGTTGCGCTCGTGGCGAGTGAGCCAGGAGACGACCGCGGCCTCGGCCGGCGAGCGGGGCAGGACCGCCTGCATCGCGCCGTGGCGCAAAACGACGCGCAGGTCGGCCTCGAGCGCCAGCAGCGGATCGTGGGTGGCCAACAGCGTGATCGTCTGCTGCCGGGCCAGAAAGCGCAGCGCCGCCTGGCGATCGATGCCGGCGTTCTCGATCTCGTCGATGACCAGGATCGGGGCGCGGGTGATCAGGCCCGCGTCGGCGATCATCAGCGCGCGCGACTGACCGCCGGAGAGCGAGGCGAGCGGCGTCTCGGCGGTGAACGGCTCGCCGCACATCGTGCAGGCGGCGTGGATCACCTCGCGGCGCGAGGGCGCGGCGTCGCCGGCCCCTCGGCTCCTGGCGTGCATCTCGAGGAACGTGCCGACGTCGGTGTCGAGCATGATGCGCATGCCCTGGGCCACCTGCGCCACCGGGCGCAGGCCGGCGGCGAAGCGGATCGCGTCGTCCGGGGCCGCGCCGTTGAGCAGGACGACGCGGCCGGAGGGCGAGTCACCGGCGGCCAGCGACTCGACGTCGGCGAGCAGCTGGCTCTTGCCCGAGCCGGTCTGGCCGACCAGCGCCGCGGACTGACCGGCGCGGAGCGCCAGCCGGGCGACCGGCTCTCGCCGCCCGGCCTTGTCTCGGCCACCGACGATCTCGAGGCTGACGATCGGCTGGCCGAGCGCCGGCGGTGTCGGTACTCCGCCGAGCGCGGCGAGCAGATCCGCGGGCGAGACACCCGCCTCCTCGCAGAGGTAGGCGATCGACGCCTCCTGGTCGTCGGTCGGCACCCCGAGCCGGGCGAGGACCGACAGCAGGTCGGGCGCCCAGGGGCAAAGCTCGCGGATCGACAGGGCCTCCCAGCCGGGATCGCTGAGCCCGCGTCCGGCGCCGCCGATCATCGCGGCGCGTCCGCGGGTGACGGCTCGCCCGGGAGCTCCATCAGGTGCACGTTGCCGCGCGCGAACGCGTCGCCGACCCGCTTCTCGCCCAGGCAGAAGGAGCAGACCGCCGCCGGCATCGAGAAGCGCAGGCTGAGCTCGGCCCCGGGGACGTAGTCGGCGCCGGCCTCGAACAGGCGCGCGATCAACCGCGCGCCCTGTCCGGTCAAGCCGTTGACCTCGAGGATCTTCGCGCCGCGGTTCAGCTCGGCGACCCGCAGGCGCACGACGTCGCGCTCGGCCTGGCTGACCAGATCGCCGCGGGTCAAGAGCACCAGGTCGGCGGCCTTCAACAGCGGGCCGACCTTCTGCACCGCCGCGACGCCGCTGAGCACGTCCATCACCGCGACGGCCAGAAGGCCGCGCAGGTAGGGCGAGCAGCGGTTGCACAGGCCGGCGCTCTCGACCACCAGAAGGTCGAGCCGCTGGCGCAGACCCCAGGCGGCGATGCGGTCGATGTTGGTGGCCAAAAAGTGGTCGGGGCAGAGGTAGCCGGCCAGGCCAACGGTGACCGGGACGCCCTGGCGCTCGAACAGCTGCGCCTCGTTGGCGACCAGGCAGTCGAGCTTCGCGACCCCGGCGACGCGTCCGGCGGCGCGCAGGTGGGCGAGGACGTGGCCGACGACCGCGGTCTTGCCGACCGAGGGTGGACCGCCGACGATCGTGAGCTTCACCGGCGCTCCTCGACCGCGAACAGCGCGCGCAGCCGTTCGGCCTGTTCCTGGGGATCCTCGGGCAGCGCCGCCAGGGTGCGGACCACCAGCCGTGGACTCGGCGCGCGCCAGGCGACGGCGCGGTGGTTGGGCAAAAAGCCCCCGCGCTCCCAGAGCGGGCGCAAGAACTCCTCCTCGAGCAGCAGGCCGGCGACCTCGAGCGCCTGCGCCGGCGCGCCGCGGCGCACCGCGACGTAGGCGGGGACGGCGACCGCGCCGTCCTCGGGGACCACCGCCGCGGCGCCGGTCTGGCGCGCGGCCTCGACGAAGTGGGCCGGCAGGATGGTCACCGCCGGCACGCCCTCGCGCCGGCCGCGCCGCGCCGCGGTCGCCGGGTGCATCGCGGTGCCGACGTTGCGGGCGAAGCGGGCGAAGAGCTCCTCGCCGAGGTGCTGGTGGAGCGCGGCGAGCAGATCCGGGATGATCGGCAGGTCGAGCGCCGGCAGCGCGACCTGGCCGTCGAGCTCCGGGGCGGCCAGATCGGACCAGCGCCGCGGCAGGCCGCGCGGCAGCTGCTCCGGCCGGCAGCTCCAGGTGAACGCGACGGCGAACTGCAGGCCAAGGCGTTGGCTCGGATCGGCGAGCGCCGCGAGCTCGGGGTGCGGCGCCGGCGAGCCGGGGAACGGGGCGAAGAAGTCGCCGCGCGCCAGGGCGCCGTACTGGCGCTGGAAGAACAGCTCGGTGCCGACGGCCACCAGCACGTCGGGGAGCGTCGCCTGAGCGCCGGCCTCGACCTTGCGGCGCAGCCAGCGGCGCACGTCGTTGGTCGCCGGCCCCTCGCCGCCGAGCCACCAGGCGATGCGCGTGCCGGTGGTCGCGGCCAGCCGCTGGACGCCGCGGTCGAACCGCTCGACCAGCGGCGCGCGCACCGGGCAGGGGACCAGGCCGACGACCCGTACATCACCGGTCAGCTCGGGGACCTCGCCGGAGGGGCTCGGCTCGTCCGGCGGCTCGCCGCTGGTCGCGCCGTCCTCCTGGCCGGCGGCGCGGCGCAGCGCGCCGAGCAGCGTGTCGAGCGGGACGCCGCGGAAGGCGGCCGCCTGCTCGAGGGTGAACAGCTTGGCCACCGTGCGCCGGGCGATCGGGTTGCGCAGCGGCTCGAAGCCCATCTTCAGCAGCACCGGCAGCGTCTGGGGGAAGTCGCGCAGCAGGTCGGCGACCTTGGTCTTCGGGTCGATGCTCGGCGGTTGCGGTGGGACTCGGTCGGCCATGCGGCGACGAAACCAGACCGGCGCGGGCGAGACAAGGCGCCGGGCCGGCGGTCGTCCGGTCACGCTGGCCAACGGTTTGACCTGGTGCTATCGATCGGCGGCGGGGAGTCCGAGCCCATCCAACGACGCACCCTCACCTGACGAGGAGGAGCTATGTCGACCGACGCCAAGTGTCCGTTTGCGCAGATGCACGGCGGCCGCACGACCGCGGGCGCGCAGTCGAACCGTGACTGGTGGCCGAAGCGGCTGAACCTGCACATCCTGCACCAGCACTCGGCCAGGTCGAACCCGCTGGGCGAGGGGTTCGACTACGCGGCGGCGTTCAACACGCTCGACTACCGGGCGCTGAAGAAGGACCTCATCAAGCTGATGACCGACTCGCAGGACTGGTGGCCGGCCGACTGGGGTCACTACGGCGGGCTGTTCGTGCGCATGACCTGGCACAGCGCCGGGACCTACCGCATCTTCGACGGGCGCGGCGGTGGCGGCACCGGCAACCAGCGCTTCGCGCCGATCAACAGCTGGCCGGACAACGGTAACCTCGACAAGGCGCGCCGGCTGCTCTGGCCGATCAAGAAGAAGTACGGCGACAAGATCTCCTGGGCCGACCTTCTGATCCTGGCCGGCAACTGCGCGCTCGAGTCGATGGGCTTTGAGACCTTCGGCTTCGGCGGCGGCCGGGAGGACATCTGGGAGCCGGAGGAGGACACCTACTGGGGCAGCGAGAGCACCTGGCTCGGTGACGAGCGCTACCGCGGCGAGCGCGAGCTCGAGAACCCGCTGGCGGCCGTGCAGATGGGCCTGATCTACGTGAACCCCGAGGGCCCGAACGGCAATCCGGACCCGGTGGCGTCGGGCCGTGACGTGCGCGAGACCTTTGCGCGCATGGCGATGAAC
>JBFYZW010000281.1:0-5735 GCA_041309305.1 Deltaproteobacteria bacterium
GCCACCGAGGAACATGCCGCCGAGCGGGAAGGCGACCTCGGTGAGCAGGCCGGGGTTGACCACCGCGACCTCGATGAGCACGCGCGGGAACATGATCGACGAGGCGGCGACGATCGCCAGCGCGCTGGCGGCGGCCAGCTTCGGCTGCTTCTTCGCCCGGCCGGCGAACGACAACGTCACCGAGGTCGACGAGACCAGCCCGCCAATCAGCCCGGTGACCGCCATCCCCCGGCCGCTGCCGAGCAGACGCACCGCGACGTAGCCGGCGAAGCCGATGCCGGCGATCAGCACGACCATCAGGCCGATCTCGAACGGGTTGAGCACCGCGAACGGGCCGTAGGTCTGGTCCGGGAGGAGCGGCAGGACGATCACCGCGACGATCAGGAACTTCAGCGTCGCGTAGACGTCCTCGCGCGAGGTGCGCTCGACCAGGCGGTGGAGGATCGGCTTGGCGGACAACAGGGCGGTGACCGCGACGCCGAGCGCGGCGACCAGGACCAGCTTGCGCCCCACCGGCTCGATGACGCCGGTCGAGGCGGCCAGCGCGCCGAGCAGGAAGGTGAGCGCGAAGGCGACCTCGGAGGTCATGCCCCGGTCGCGGCCGGCGCGCAGGTCGCCGACGTAGGCGGCGACGGTGAGGCTCATCAGCCCGACGAAGGTGATGACCACCACCCAGGCGCCGAGCTGCTGAGCGAGGAGGGTGGCCAGCGCGCCGGCGAGCGCGAACAGCGGGTGGGTGCGCGCGCCGCCGAGCAGCAGCCCGGTCTGCCGGTCGCTGCTCGACTGTTCGCGTTCGATGCCGATGAGCAGCCCGACGCCGAGGGCCACCGCCAGCGAGACGTACGGTGCGAAGGTCTCCATGCCCGGAGGGTCGGCAAATCGGTGCGACGAGTCAACCCCGCGCAGTGCGACGCTCTCGGCCGCGTGCTATGCTTCCTGGGCTCGCGGGGGCGGGCTCGACCAGGAGGTCCCATGTGGCGATCTGCGGCCTTGATCATCACGGTGGCGCTCGGGTTCGCCGGCTGCGCCGGCAACGCCACCCCCGGTGACGGCTGCCGCTCCGGGGAGGTCGAGAAGGACGGCCGGTGTGTGACCCTGTGCAACGCCGACACCCAGTGCAGCGGCGACACCATCTGCGTGCTCGGCGTCTGCGCGGTCGGGATCCGGCCCGAGGTCGTCGCCTTCAGCCCGACCGCCGGCGCGACCGACGTGCCGCGGACTGCGGTGGTGGCGTTGACCTTCTCGGTGCCGATGGAGCCGGTGGCCACCGCCGCGGCGTTCGTGCTCACCGGGCCCCAGGGAGCGGTGGCCGGGGCGATCGAGTGGAACGGCACCAACCTGTCGTTGACCTTCACCCCGGCGGCGCCGCTGGTCCCCGGCGGCCTCTATCAGGCCCAGGTCGGTCAGACGGCGCTGAGCGCCGCCGGCGTGCCGCTCGCCGATCGCTTCTCGCTCAGCTTCTCGGTCTATCTGCCGCCGGTGATCGTCGTCGGCATGACGCCGGTGCCCGGCGCGGTCGACGTCGGCATCTCGCCGTTGATCGCGGTCACCTTCTCGGTGCCGATGGATCCGATCTCGGTGCGCGCGGCGACGAGCCTCCTCTACCAGGGCAGCGCGCCGGTGGCCGGCAACCGCGATCTGAGCCCCGACGGGACGGTGCTGACCTTCGTCCCCGGCGCCACCCTGGTCAACGGCGCCCACTACACGCTGCAGGTCGACGCCGGGGCCGCCGGCGTCGACGGCGGTACGCTGGCCGAGACCTTCGCCGGCTCGTTCACCGTCACCAGCGCCTCCGACGCGATCCAGCCGATCGTCAGCGTCGACCCGATCACCGTGGTGGTCAGCGGGCCGGACCTCGACAGCTTCGGCTCGTTCGCCTTCACCGGCAGCGCCACCGACAACGAGACCGGCATCGAGCAGGTCTACGTCCAGGTGGTGCCGGCCGGCCAGCCGCTCGCCGACGCGTGGAGCGCGGCCAGCCTCGAGGGGAGCGCTTGGACCTACCGCTGGTTCCCGCGCCTGCTCACGTCCTTGCCGAACGGCTCCTACACGCTGTACGTGCGCGCGGTGGACAAGGGGGCCAACGAGGCGAGCGGCTCGCAGATCTTCGCCGCCGACCTGGTACCGCCGCCGACGCCCAACTTCGTCGGCACCCCGCCGACGGCGTGGAAGTTCGAGACCCTGAGCCTCAACGTGCAGGGCGAGGTCTCGTCCCGGGTCGAGGTGCTGCTCGACGCGACGCCGGTCTTGGGTTCGCCGTTCAACCTCGACGTCACCGGGTTGGTCACCGTGCAGGTGCCGCTCATGACGCTCGGCGCTCACGCGCTGGCCTTCTTTGGCGTCGACGCGGAAGGGAACCGCAACGCGACGCCGCTGCTCTACAGCGTCAACCGGACCGCCTACACCTGCCTGACCGTGGCCAACGGCTTTCCGGCGCCAGGCGCGACGCTGGCGGTCGCGGTCGCCGACGACCGGCAGGGGAACGTGACCGTCACCTACGCGCTCAATGAGGCGGTGACGCAGGACACCCACCTTACCGAGAACGACTCCTCAGCCAACGGCAGCGAGGACTACCTCGAGCTCGACTCCGACCGGCAGCACGTCCTCATCGCCTTCGCCGATTCGCTGCTGCCGCCCGGCTGCGCGGTCGTCGCGCAGGCCCGGCTGGTCTTCTCCGTCCAGAACTTCTGGAACCTGGCCGAGCCGATCGCCTTGCATCCTCTGACCCGCGCCTGGAGCGAGAGCGCCGCGACGTGGGCCAACGCGGCGACCAGCTCACCGTGGGGCACGCCGGGCGCCTACCCGACGGACACCGGTTCGATGGTCGCGTCGATGACGATCGACACCGAGCTCAACCCCGACGTGGGGTGGGCCGACATCGCGTTGCAGGTGCAGCGCTGGACGTCCGGCACGGCCAATCACGGCCTGCTCCTCCGCGCCCCGTCGAGCAACGGTCAGGCGCAGTTCTACGCTTCGAGCTACTGGACCGAGGGCTACCGCCCGCGCCTCGAGCTCAGCCTGCGCGAGCCCGACTGAGGGCGCAGGTCAGCGGCGCAGCCAGCGCTCGGCCGCGACGATCACCGGATCCGGCTCACCTTCGCCGTCGACCTCCTCGTCGGGCGCGACGCCCTGGCCCTCGATCCGCGCCCCGGAGGGGGTGACGTAGCGGGCGACGGTCAGCTTCAGGCCGGAGCCGTCCGACAGGTCGATGACGCTCTGCACCGAGGCCTTGCCGTAGGAGCGGGCGCCGAACAGCCGTGCGCGGCCGCGATCGCGCAGCGCGCCGGCGACGATCTCGGCCGCCGAGGCGCTGCCGCCGTCGATCAGCACCGCCAGGCGGTAGTCGGGCTCCGTGCGCGGAGCGCGGGCCACGTGTTGCTCGATGAGTCGCCCGCCCTTGCCGGTGGCCGAGACGATCGGGCCGTCGGCGAGGAAGAGGTCGGAGACCGCGATCGCCTCGTCGAACAACCCGCCCGGGTTGTCGCGCAGATCGAGGATCAGGCCGCGCCGCGGCGGCGTCCGCTCGAGCTGGGCGGCGAGGTCGGAGGCCACCCGGCGGGCGAAGCTCTTGATGCGCACGTACTCGACGCCGTCGGCGAGGCCGCGGTGCTCGAGCGGCGCGACGCGGATCCAGCTGCGCACCAGCGTGAAGCTCCACGGCTCGTCGCGATCGGGGCGGCCGACCACCAGGGTCAGCTTGGTGCCCACCGGCCCGCGCAGCAGCTGCTGCACCGCGTCGATGCTCAGGCCGGCGAGCGACTGCTCGCCGACCGCGAGCAGGCGGTCGCCGCGGCGCAGGCCGACCCGCGCCGCCGGGGTCTGGTCGTAGACCGCGACGATCTCCGGCAGGCCGTCGGCGAGCGTCAGCTCGACGCCGATGCCGGCGTACTCGCCATCGGTCAACGAGAGCAGCTCGCGGTACTCGTTTGGGGTGAAGAAGGCAGAGTGCTCGTCGAGTACGCCGATCGCCCCGCGCGCCGCGCCGTAGACCAACCGCTCGGCCTCGATCGGCTCGACGTACTGGTTCTCGACCACGGCGAGGACCTCGGCGAGCACCTCGAGCTTGCGGTACAGCGTGCCGATCGTCTCGCCGGCCGCCGCGCTGGTCAGGCCGCCGAGCACCAACCCGGCGCTGATCAGGCCAGCCCGCTCGAGCCAACGGCGCGCGGCCCAGGTCCTCTGTTTCATCGACGCAACCAATCCGCCGGATCGACCGGCATGCCTCGGTGACGCACCTCGAAGTAGAGCGAGGTGCCGCGCAGCGAGCCGGTGTCGCCCACGGTGCCGACCCGCTGCCCCTGCTCGACCTGCTCGCCGACCCGGCAGGCGAAGGCCGCCAGGTGCGCGTAGACGGTGTGGTACTGCTCGCCGTGATCGAGGATCACCACCCGGCCGTAGCCGGCGAGCCAGTCGGCGTAGACCACCTGGCCGCCGAGCACCGCCTGGACGGCGCTGCCCGCCGGGGCGCGGATGTCGAAGCCGTTGTGGATCGTCGTCGTGCCCGAGGCGCGGTCGACGAGCTGCCCGTAGCCGAGCTCGAGCTTGCCCTCGGCCGGCCAGGGCAGGCGCCGGCGGTTGGCGGCGAAGGAGCGTTGCGGCCGGCCGATCGGCTCGAGCCGGCGCACGGTGTCGGCGAGCGCGCGCACCGCCTGGTTGCGCTCCCGGCGCAGCAGCTCGCCGAGCTCCTTGGTCTCGAGCACCTCGCGGGCCAGGGCGGCGCGCTCGTTGCGGGCCGCCGCCAGCTCGTCGCGCTTCGCCCGCGCCTCGGCCTCGAGCGCCGCGAGCGTGGCGCGCCGCTCCTCGAGCAGGCTGCGCGTGGCCACCAGGCGGGTGTTCTCCCGCCGGTACTGGTCGTGTAGCTGCCGGTCGTGGGCGGCCACCCAGCGCAGCACCCGCGCCGCCTCGAGGTAGTCGGCCAGCGAGCGCGAGCCGCCGAGCAGCACCAGCCGCGCGCCGGCGGGCATGCGCGCCAGCGCGCGGATGCGCGCCGCGAACTTGGTGTAGAGCGTCTGGTGACGCAGCTGCAGGCTCGACTGCTCGGCCTCGAGGTGCGCGATCTCGCGGGTCAGGCTGGTCTGCTCGGCGCCCAGCTCCTCGAGGCGCAGCTCCGCCCCGCCCAACGCCTTATCCAGACGCTCGACCTCGAGCAGCAGCGCGCGGCCGCTCGGCGCCGCGCCGACGAGCACCAACGCCCAGGCGGCGACGGTCACAGCGTGTCCTCGTCGAGGAAGCGGCGCACGGCCAGCGCGCTGCCGACGACGCCGAGCAGCGCCCCGGCGCCGATCAGGCCGAGCGCGACCAGCGGCGCGAACAGGCGCACGTCGAGCCCACCGACCACGTCGGCGATCGCGACGCTGATGCGCGGAGCGACGCCGAGATCGGCGGCCCAAAGCAGGGCCGCCGCCGCGAGGCCGCCGCTCAGGCCCCAGGCCAGGCCCTCGATCAAGAAGGGCAGGCGCACGAACCAGGCGGTGGCGCCGACCAGGCGCAGGATGATGATCTCCTCGCGGCGGGCGAAGACGGTCAGGCGGATGGTGTTGGCGATGATGAACGCGGTGGCCAGCGCCAGGAGCAGCCCGGCAAACAGGCCCCCGAGGCGCAACAGCTCGAGCAGGGCGCGCAGGCGCTCGAACTCGGTCTGACCGTAGTCGACGTCGGCGACGCCGGGGACGACGCGCACCGCGCGCGCGAGCGCCTCGACCTGGCCGAGGTCGGCGAAGCCGCCGCGCAGGTGC
>JBFYZW010000282.1:0-6347 GCA_041309305.1 Deltaproteobacteria bacterium
CCATCCCGGCGGTGGGGTTGCAGCCGTAGTTGTCCAGCACCGCGCTGGCGTCGTGGTCAGCGGTGAAGCCGCACACCGACTCACCGCAGCCCAACGTCGTTCCCCCGGCGTGGGCCCACGCCTGCCCTGGACAGCCGAACGGCGGCAGAACACACTCGGGCCTCGCGTCGCACGATGGGTCGGCGCAGTCGGTGAGGCCGTCGCCATCGTCGTCGCGGCCGTTGGCGCATTCCTCCCACGGGTCGGAACAGCTCAAGGTCAAGGTCACCGGGTCGCCCGCCGGCGGCCCGTCGATGACCACGAAGCCGTCCTGGTCCGGTCCGATCACGCCGCCGACAACCGCCCCGCCCGCCATGGTGCACAGCTCCGCCTCGCAGGCGCCGGCCAGGAAGTAGCTCCACAAGGGCCCCGTGGCGCCGGAGCCAGTGCTGACCGACAGGTTCGCGATGCGATGGGTCCCGCTCGTCACCCGCACAACCGTCTCCGGACCGGGCTGAGGTCCATTGCCGCACGGCCCCTCGACGCCGATGGCGCCGTAGCGGGTGATCGTGCTCGAACGGCTGGCGACCGGCGGGTGCGGGATCGGAAACCCGACGTCCTCGTCCTCGCCGCATCTCAACGTCAGATCGGCGGTGCAGGTCTCGGCCTCACACAACACCGTGCCGGCGCAGTCGCCGTCGGCGCAGTCGACGGCGCCGTCGCCGTCGTCGTCGTGCGTGTTGGCGCAGTCCTCGAAGTCACAATCGATCGAGAGCGTGTACGGCCCGAGGACACCGGCCGGGGCGTCGACGATGAGCCGATAGTCAGTGCCGGCCACCGCGGTGAAGCTCGCCCCGCCAGGGTCGAGTTGCTGGCAGTCGAGATCCGGGCAACCGGTGCCGACGCCGACCCAGAAATCGGACGGCGACACGGTGATCGCGACCGGCCCGTTGCCCATTGGGAGGAAGCGGAGCCACTCCTCCGGGCCGTCGAGCGGCGCGGGCGCAGTGCAGCCGGAGTAGAACTCCGTCAGGCTGCGGACGCCAAGGCCCGAGGTGGTGTTGCCGTCGTAGACGCCGCCGCAGCCTAGCACCTCGCCGTACGATCCCTGGCAATCCACATCCAAACAGGTCCAGTCGTTGGCGCAGGCCGGATCGACGCAGTCGGCGCCCCAATCGCCGCCATCATCGAGGCCGTTGCCGCACACCTCCTCGCCGGTGCACGCACTCGCACACTCCGGGTCGAAGCAGTCGGCGAGGCCATCGGCGTCGTCGTCGACGAAGTTGTCGCACACCTCCGGGCACTGGAGCGCGATCGAGAAGGAGCCACCGATCGGGGCGTTGCTGTCGATGACGAGAAAGTACTGCTGACCGTTTTCGACCGTCAGCCCGATGTGATCCGTGTCGGCCCCAAGGCACCGGTCACCGGTGCACGCCTCCTCGAGCACGAACAGGCGCAGCTCGTCGAACGCCGACGTGTGGTCGAGGAAGATCTCGACGTTGCCGGTGAACGGGGCGGTGAACGACCAGGCGACCTCGGGGGCGGTGAACGGGCCCACCCCGCCGCCGGCGCAGGAGTAGCCGTCCAGGTTGTCCGAGCTGCCCCCGGCCGTATCGGAAGACCAGAAGCGGCTCCCCCCGCAGCTGATGGTGCCCAGCGTCGCACATGCGCTCCCCGAGCACCCCGGGTGCTGGGAGCACTCTGGATCGTCGCAATCGAGGAGGCCGTCGAGGTCGTCGTCGAGGCCGTTGGCGCACCACTCCTCGAGCGGCAGGCACGAGACCGCGTACTCGGCGACGCCCTCGGCGCCGGCGAACCCGTCGGCGACCAGGTAGTACGTCCGCCCGGCGAGCGCGACAAAGGTCACCTCGACGTCGCCGTGCGCGATGCAGCTGCGCTGCCGGCAGGTGCCCTCGAGGACGAGGAGATCGAGATCGGCGCCGTCGCCGGCCTGCTGACGGAGCGTGACCTCCTGCGTCGACGGCAGCGCGAACGCGTAGACCTGCTCCCTGCCGGTCTCGTCCCAGGCGCTGCAGTCGTACCAGGAAAGGCTGTTCTCGCCGCCGCGGGTGTCGACGGGCAGCGTGCCGCCGCAGCTGAGCTGGCTCATCGTCCCGCCGCAGCTCGCGTCACACCCGAGGTCCATCATGCAATCGAGGTCGAGGCAGCCGGCGAAGCCGTCGCAGTCCTCGTCGGTGTCCGCCTGGCAGTTCTCGGCCACCGGCGCGACCTCGCCGACGCACGGCCCCCACAGCCCGCCGGCGCAGGTCTGCGTGCCGGCGACGCAGGCGCCGACGTCGGAGCCGCAGCCCCTCGTCTCGAATCCAGAGCAGCAGTCCTCGTCGAGCTCCTCGTCGCAGTCGTTGTCGACGCCGTCGCAGCCGTCCTGGCCCTGCGGCAGACAACCGGAGTCACCCGGGGGGCGAACCGCCAGCGGTTGATAGACGCACCCACGGCCCACGACGGCGCAAAGGACGATCCCCGCCAGGCCAAGACCGCGCGCTCGTGCTCTCATCGCCGCTCCTCGTCGAAAACGATCAGCTCGACCGCCGATGGGTTGATCTGCCGCAGCACGCTGACCACCAGGCGCGCATCGTCGGCGCCGCCGACCGCGACGAAGGCGAAGTGCAGGCGGCGGCGGCCAGCGCCAGCGCCCCACCGCGCACGACGGCTCCACGGAGCAGGTTCGCCACCGCCCGACCTCCACCGACTCACCTGCAAGCGTACGCTACCCGGCCGAGGCGGGCAAACCGCGGCCGGTTGCGGTCGCGTGAGGTTCGCACTAACCTCGTGGACGATGCGCACCGCTCATCGGACGTTGAGCCGCGTGACGCCGGCGCTGGTCGTGCTGCTGGCGGCCGGCTGCCTGCAACGCGACGGGATCGACTTCCCCGGCACGGCCGGCGCGCCCTGTTATCCGAACGGGACGTGCGACGCAGGGCTGAGCTGCTCGAGCGAAGGGGTGTGCGTCGGCGAGGAGATCCGGCGCTGCGCCGGCGTGACCTGCTCCAACCGCGGCCAGTGCGTCGTGCGCGACGGAGCGCCGAGCTGCGTCTGCACGGCCGGCTACCGGAACCTCGGGTTGAGCTGCGTCGCGCTCACCGGGTGCACGCCGACGCCGCGGGCGCTGGCGCTGTGCGATGGAGGCGACGTCTACTGGTTCGACGGCTGCGGCGCGCGCGGCGAGCTGCGCCAGGACTGCGGCGACGCCGGCTGCAGCGGCGGCGCCTGCACCGGCAGCGCGCCGGAGGGGATGGTGCTGCTCCCCGACTTCGCCGCTGGCGCGTTCTGGATCGACGTCTACGAGGCGTCGCTCACCGGGTTCGGCGAGCTCGGCGACGAAGATCAGGATCGCGACGGGGACGGCAAGATCGCCGACGCCGGCGCCGCGGCGGCGCACGCGCTGAGCCACGGGCTGGTCTTCGACGACGACGGCGGGGAGGAGAGCGTCAGGTTGACCACCGTCGCCAGCGCCAGCGTGCCGCTCGCGCTGCCGATCGGCAACCTCACCTTCTACCAGGCCGCTGCCGCCTGCACTCGGGCGGGCAAGCGCCTGTGCACCGACGCCGAGTGGCGCGCTGCCTGCCAGAACGGACCGGCCTTCACGCGCTACCCCTACGGGGAGACGTACGACGGCGGCGACGAGGCTGGCGCCGACTGCTGGACCGACGGCCTGAGCAACGGCCTCGAGGTCACCGGCTCGGCGAGCGCCTGCGTCACCGCCAACGGAATCTTCGACCTGTCCGGCAACGCGGCCGAGTGGACCAGCCTGCCGGCCTCCGACACGGCGCGCCTTCACGGCGGCGATTTGGCCATGAACGGCAGCGGCGTCACCTGCACCTCGTTCGAGACCCTGCCTCCGTGGTCCACTTCGTTCTGGCTGAGCTTCCGCTGCTGCCGCGACCTGTAAGACAGGCCGTCGTTGAGAGCTCGCGGCCGTTCGCCTATCCTCTGGCGATGAGCCGCCACCGCCTCCTCGCCGCGCTCGCCGTGCTGATCCCCTGCCGTGCGCTGGCCGCCGACTGGCACGTCGCGCCGAACGGCGTCGACGGCGCCGCGGGCAGCGCCCAGGCGCCGCTCGCGACCTTTGCGCACGCGGTGAGCCGGGCGGCGAGCGGCGACCGCCTCCTCTTGCAGCGCGGTGGCCGCTACGTCGTCAACGACCAGGCGGTGAGCGGTCTCGAGGTCGGCGCCTATGGCGACGGCGCGGCGCCGATCCTCACCGCCAGCCTCGAGGTCGAGCTCTCGGGCACTTGGGCCAACAACCCGAACGTGCGCACCGGGCCGGTCGCCGACCCGGTGCTGGCCACCTACGTCGACGGCCGCTTCGTGCCGCTCGCCCGTTACCCGAACGCGCCGACCTTCCTGCGCGTCGACAACGACGACAGCCCGGACGCGATCGTCGATGGCGAGCTCGCCACGCGGCCCGGCGTCGCGGCCGGGCGCTGGACCGGCGCGCAGGTGCGCTGGCGGCGGTGGAGCTGGTGGTGGGAGACGCGGCCGATCACCGAGCACGCGGCCCCCGACACGCTGCTGCTCGGCCCCGAGGGCAGGTTCCAGGATCCGTTCAGCGATCCCGGCTCGGGCTACTTCATCGACAACGACCTGGACGAGCTCGACGCCCCCGGCGAGTGGATGTGGCAGGCGGGCACGCTCTACCTCTACCCGCCGGCGTGGGCGAACCCGGGCACGATGCGGGTCACGGTGGTGACCAGCGACGCTCCCGGGCTGCGCGCGGCAAACGCGTCGTTCACCGACCTCGAGCTGCGCGGCTTCACCGGCGCCGCGGTGGAGGTCAACCGGCCGACCAGCTTCACCCGCTGCACCTTCGCCGAGCTCGAGACCGACGGCATCCGCTTCACCTGGGACGCGCAGCCGCTGGTCGTGCGCGAGTCGGTCTTCCGCGACGTGCGCAACGTCGCGATCAGCGGCTGGGCCAACGCCGCCGGCGCCACCGGCACCCTGATCGAGCGCAACCTCTTTTTGCGCGTCGGCGTCGAGCGCGGCTACGGCGGCAGCGGCTCGTGGCACGCCGCGGGCGTGATCATCGGCCAGGCCAACGGCGCGCGCGTGCGCCTCAACCGCTTCGTCGACATCGGCTACGCCGGGGTCATCCTCGGCAGCGACGGGCAGACAGTCGAGCGCAACCTCTTCGTCCGCACGATGGCGACGCTCAACGACGGCGCCGCGATCTACACCAACTGCAACGCCTCGGTGATGCGCGAGAACATCATCCTCGACCCGCTCGGCGACCTCGAGACCTCGCACCCGTGGTGGCCGCTCGGCCACGGCATCTGGCCGGAGTTCCTCTCCGACTTCGCCGACTCGGTGATCACCGACAACACCGTCTACGGCGCCAACGGCTTCGGGCTCTTTCTGCCCAACAACTTCACCTGCACGGTGAGCGGCAACGTCGTGGTCGACAATCGCCGCGCCGGCTTCGACCTCTCCGGCGACGGCGGCGACGACCAGGGGCACACGATCACCGGCAACACCCTGGCGGCGGTCGTGCCCAGCCGGCGGCTGGTGCGGCCGGAGAACCTCAACCAGTGGTGGCTCCCACCCTACGCCCCACCGACCCCGGTGGCGCTGAGCTACCAGCCCGGGCTCGACTACGGCACCATGCGCGCCACCACCTTCATCGCGCCCGCGACCGACGCGGCGGTGATCCGCCCCGAGGGGGGCACCGACCTCGACGACCTCGCCGCCTGGACCGCCGCCGCCCCGACCTGGTCCGACGCCACCGACAGCCGGGTGGTACGCGCCCACGCCATCCTGCTGTTCAACGACACCGAGGCGCCCGCGACCGTGCCGGTGCCGCCCGGCAGCTGGACCCGCCCCGACGGCAGCGCCGCCGGTGCCGCGGTCGACCTGGCGCCGTTCCGCAGCCAGGTGTTGATCAGCAGCACCGCGGCGCCGACCTCGCCGCCGTACTACGCCGCCTCGGGCATCGACTGGCGAGCGGTCGAGCCGGTCAGCACGGTGCTCGGCGCGGATCCCCCGCCGCCCGACGGCGGGGCCTCCGACGGCGGCGCTCTCCAAGGCGACGGCGGCCTCCCCGGCGCCGACGGCGGGCCGCCTGGCGGCTCCACCGACCGCCTGTCCGGCCTGAGCGGCGGGTGTGGGTGCCGCGCCTTCCCGGCGTCGATCGGTGTGCTCCTGGCTGCGGTGCTGCTCGGCCGTCGTCGGCGAGGCTGACTTGGGCCCAGCCCCCCCGGGCGCCGCGGCCTGGTGATCAGAGGTCCAAGACGCGGCCCATGAAGATCATCGACTGCGAGTGCTGGTCGTGGATGGCGAACAGGAACGGGCGGTCGACGCGCAGCTCGTCCATGATGGCGCCGACGCGCATCTCGACTGAGGTCACCGCC
>JBFYZW010000283.1:0-3531 GCA_041309305.1 Deltaproteobacteria bacterium
GCTCACCCGTCGCGGCGCGAGGTGCCTTCACCCCAGTAGTTGAGCGCCTCCTCCGCGGAGTGTTTGCCGTAGGGGCGGACCTCCTCGTCGGTGATGAAGTAGGTCGCCTGGTGGCCGTAGACGCGCGAGAAGACCACCCAGCCGTCGTTGCCGGCGTCGGTGGCGTAGCGGATCTCGGCCCAGGTGCGGCCGCGGGCCGAGGTCAGGTCCTTGGCGCAGATCGGACAGGAGAAGCGCACCGTCGCCTTCTTGCGCAGCTTGAAGCTCGGCGGGATGATCGCCTCGTAGTTGCCCGGCTGCGGGCTGAAGAGCATCAGCCCGCGCGTCCCTTCGAACTCGGCGCGCAGGATGATCTTGACGTTCGGGTTCAAAAGGCCTCGGCAGTGCGGACAGTGGTAGGTGCGGCGCATCGGTTCACTCCCTGTTGCGGCTCACAGGCCGGTCGAGCGGCCGACCAGGTTGCGTTTGCACTCGCCGTTCGGCGTCTCGGCCGAGCAGCCGGCGAGCAACGCCAGGCAGACCAGAGCGCGCAGAGTCATCGGAGCCCCTCCTGGTGGTCGAGCCTCCGGTGTAGCAACGCCGCGGCCGGGATGTCCAGCGCTCAGCCCTTCTTGAGCTCGGCGACCAGCTCGGGCACCGCCTTGAACAGGTCGGCGACCAGGCCGTAGTCGGCGACCTGGAAGATCGGCGCCTCCGGATCCTTGTTGATCGCGACGATCACCTTGGAGCCCTTCATCCCGGCGAGGTGCTGGATCGCGCCGCTGACGCCGATAGCGAAGTAGAGGTCCGGCGCGACGATCTTGCCCGTCTGACCGACCTGCAGATCGTTCGCCACCCAGCCGGCGTCGCAGGCCGCGCGGGTGGCGCCGATCGCGGCGCCGATCGCGTCGGCGAGCTGCTCGAGCAGCTTGAACCCCTCGGCGCCCTTGGTACCGCGGCCGCCGGCGACGATGCGGGCGGCGATGGCGAGGTCGGGGCGCTCGCTCTTGATCTCCTTGAACGAGACGAACTTGGCCTTGAAGGTGGCCGGGTCGACCGCGACGTTCAGCGGCTCGACCTGCGCGCTCGCGCCGGCGGCCGGCGGTCCGAACTCGGTGCCGCGCACGGTGCAGATCTTCACCTCGGTCGCGATCTCCACCTTGGCGACCACGTTGCCGGCCCACATCGGGCGGGTGAAGGTCTTGGCGTCGACGATGCCGAGCACGTCGGAGGCCATCCCGGCGCCGAGGCGGATCGCCAGGCGCGGGAAGCTGTCCTTGCTGGTCGAGCTCGCCGCCGCGGCGATCAGCTTCGCGCCGCAGGCCTTGGCCGCCGCCTCGACGGCGGCGCAGGTCGCCTCGGTGCTGTAGCTCACGAAGGCCGGGCCATCGACGACGTAGATCTTGGCCGCGCCGAAGGCCTTCAGGGCCTCGGCCGCCTTGGCCGCCTCCTTGCCGACGACCAGCAGGTGCAGCGCGCCGCCGCTCTTGGCCGCCAGTTGTTGACCGAAGGTGATGCCGGCCAGGCTGGTCTTCTTGGGCGTCCCGGCGGCGTGCTCGACGAGGATCAATACGTTCGACATGGCTTCCCTCACAGTGCCTTGGCTTCGTTCTTGAGCTTGGCGACCAACGTGGGCACGTCCTCGACCTTGATCCCGGCCTGGCGTTGCGCCGGCGGGGTCATGCCGAGGATCTTCACCGCCGCGCTCGCGCCACCTGTGACCGCGCTGAGCTGCAGCTCTTTGATCTCCTTCTTCTTCGCCTTCATGATCCCGGGCAGCGACGCGTAGCGCGGCACGTTCAGGCGCAGCTCGACGGTGATCAACCCGGGCAGGCTGAGCGCGACGGTCTCGAAGCCGCCGTCGACCTCACGGGTCACCTGGGCGACGTTGTTGGCGATCTGGATCGCCGGCTTCTTCGCCTTCTCCTCCTCCGACTCGAGGCTGACCTCCTTCGACGCGAAGGAGACCTGACCCCAGCCGAGGCGCTCGGCGAGCATCGCGCCGGTCTGCCCCTGGTCATCGTCGATCGCCTGCTTGCCCATCAACACCAGGTCCGGCTTCTCGTCGCCGACCACCTTGGCGAGCGCCGCCGAGGTCACGGTCGGATCGAGGAAGTCGTCGGTCAGCACGTGGACGCCGCGGTCGGCGCCCATCGCCAGCGCGGTGCGGATCTGCTGGCTCGCGTCCTTCTTGCCGACGCAGGCGACGATCACCTCGCCCTTGTGCAGGTCGCGCAGGCGCAGCGCCTCCTCGACGGCGATCTCGTCGAAGGGGTTGACCACGTACTTCATCTGGTCGGTCTCGATCCCCGAGCCGTCCGCCTTGATTTTGATTTTGATTTCAGGGTCTTCGACCATCTTCACGGTGACGAGTATCTTCACGGTGCTACCCTCTTTGGCCTTGGGGTTGTCGTTCGGGTCGCCGCGCAGGCTAGGAGAAATGATGCAGTGAGTCAAGGCGAAGGTCGCCTCAGAACAACAGCTGCAGCTGAAGCGCCGCCGAGGCGCGCCACCGCTCCTGCTCGGCGGCGGCGAGGCCTTGACGGCTCGCCCCGACCTGCAGCTTGAGGTTGGCGTCGTGGCCGAGCCACCACCAGGCCGGCCCGCCGTAGATCGCCAGCAGATCGCCGTCGTCGCCCGGGGTGTGCCGCGCGGCGAACCAGTCGGCGCCGAGCTGCAGCGCCAGCGTGTCGCGTCGCAGCCCGAGCTCGACGAACAGCGCCGTGCCGCTCGGAGAAGGAGACCCTCCGGGCAGGAAGCGCTCCTCGCCGGCGCGCAGGCGCCCGGCGTCGTGGCGGTAGCTGTAGAGCGCCGCCTGCGCGGTCAACGCGGTGCCGCCGTCGTCGGTGAGCGGCAGGTCGGCGAGGAGGTCCACCGCCAGCGCCAGGTAGTCGCCGCGCCGCGCGACCTTGCGTCGCTGATCGGCGACCGCCGGCGCCCAGGTCACGTTCAGGTCGTCCTGCCAGTCCGCCGAGACGCCGGCGCTGAGGACAGCCGGGCCGGAGCGCAGCCGGCCGTCGCCGCGGCTCAGGTGGACGCCGCGGCCGAACGCGGCGACAGCGCCGCGGCCGGTGGTCGGCGCGAGCAGGTTCACCGCCAACCGGCCGGTCACGCGCGGTCGATCGCGCCGGTTGCGCGGGTCGGCGCGCTCGGTCCACGCCTGCGCGCCGTCGCTCGACTGGCGCGGCTCGAGCGTGGCGTCGCCGCGCACGCCGTTGGTCAGCGATAGCCGGTAGTCGATCAGGCCGGCGGCGAGCTGGCCGCGGAGCATCACGCCGGTGTCGCGCCAGACCCGATGACTGCCGCTCGGGTAGCGGAGCGCCGCCGCGTGGTAGTCGAGCAGCAGCAGCCCGGTCGCGCCGGTCATGCCGTGGTGCGAGAAGGGTAGCAGCAGCAGGCCGGCGTCGATCTGCAGCGCCGGATGGAGGTCGAGCTCGACGAAGGCGTCCTGCAGGTAGATGCTGCTGGTCGTGTCGCCGCGCTTGCCCAGGTTCGGCGAGTCGGTGTCGACGAAGAAGGTGATCCCCGGGCGGAGCTGGCCGAAGAACAGGA
>JBFYZW010000284.1:0-4982 GCA_041309305.1 Deltaproteobacteria bacterium
TCCGTCCCAGACGCCGGTGTCACAGACGTCGCCGGGCAGCGCGTCGCCGGCGCTGGTCGCGCCGCGGCCGAGCTGATCGAAGGTGTTCTCGCCCCAGCAGACCGCCTGACCGCCGCTGGTCAGCGCGCAGCTGTGCGTCGCGCCGAGCGCCAGCGCGACGATGCCGCCGAGCGGCGTGCCGGCGCCGCAGTCGGTGCCGTTCCAGGCGCCGCCGGTGCAGACCGGCGCTCCGCTGCCGCGCGCGGTGATCGTCCCCAGGCTGTTGCCGTCGCCGAGCTGGCCGCTCTGGCCCGCGCCCCAGCACTGCACGCCGCCGCCACTGATGATGGCGCAGGTGTGGGCCGCGCCGCTGGCGAGCGCGACGACGCTGTCGAGCGCCGCGCCGCCGCTGCAGCTCGAGCCGTCCCAGCTGCCGCTGGCGCAGACGAGGGTCGGGAGCAGATGCGTCGCGTCGGCGGTGCCGTCGCCGAGCTGGCCGAGGTCGTTGGTGCCCCAGCACCGCGTTTCACTTACGGCCGTGATCGCGCAGCCGAAGCCATCGCCCGCGCTCGGCCCCCAGCCGAGCAGCGCGCTGCAGCCGGCTCCGCTGCCGGAGGCGCAGACCGGCGCCGGCAGTGACCGGCTTGCGCTCAATCCGTCGCCGAGCGCGCCCGTCGTCCCGTCGCCCCAGCACCAGAGGTGCCCCGAGGAGTCGGTGGCGCAGGTGTGGCTCGCGCCAGCCGCCAGCGCGGTGATGCTGGTCAACGGCGCGCCGCCGCTGCAGCTCGCACCCGAGCCGGTCTCGCACACCGGGGTCCAGCCGTTGGCCCCGGCGGTGGTCAGGCCGTTGCCGAGCTGGCCGGCGCCGTTCTCACCCCAACAGGCGGCGCCGCCCGGGTGGGTCAGCGCGCAGCTGAACGCCTCCCCCGCGGCCAGCGAGCCGCGCAGGCCGTTGCAGGCGATACACCCGCTGCCGGGGGGGGCGGGATCGACGAAGAAGACCTGCCGGCCGACCATCGCGTCGTCGCCGCCCACCGCTGCCGGTGGCGCGACGCTGGTGGTGAAGACCGCCGGCGCCGCGGCGGCGACGCGCAAGAGCAGCGTGCGGGCGATCGTCCCCTGGCCGGCGTAGGTGTCCTGGACGGTCCACGAGGTGGCGATCACCGGCGTGTCGAGCGTCGTCAGCGTCGCGCTCAGGCCGGTCTCGGCGGCGACCAGGCCGGTGCTGCCGGAGACGCTGCCGTCGGCGAGGCTGAACAGCGCGGTGCGCGCGCTGTCGATCCCGGGGGCGCCGGGGACGGTCAGATTGCAGCTCGCGCCGAGGGTCGGCGCGGCGCCCCAGCTCGGCGCTGGCAACGCCGGTGCGTAGCCGGGCGTGGTGACGCTCGCCGACGCGCCGGCGGCGTTCCGGGCCGCCAGCCGGTAGGTATAGGTGTTGCCGGCGGTGGCGTTGCTGTCGGTGTAGGTGATCGTGTCGGCCGCCAGGTCGAAGGTCTCGAGCACGGTCATCGTGCCGTCGAGCCGCTCGAGGCGGTAGCCGGTCTCGACGGTGCTCTGGTCGGTCCAGTCGAGCTGGATCGAGGTGTGCGACTGCGTCGTCGCCGTGAGGCCGGTCGGGGCGGCGGGGACGGTGGAGAAGCTCACCTCGGCAGGCTCCGAGGTGAGCGCCGGCGCCGGCGTCGCGTTGAGCGCGTAGACCCGGTAGACGTAGACCGTCTCGGGTGCGACGGTGGCGTCGACGAAGGCCTCGCTGTCGGCCGGCAGCGTGTCGTCGAGCGTCGCGAAGTTGAGCGGGCTGCCGCTGCCGCGGTCGACCCGGTAGCCGGTCTCGTGGCTGTTCGGATCGCTCCAGCTCAGCGCGACGGACGCGCCCTGCGGCGCAGCCTGCAGGCTCGCCGGCGGGCGCGGCGGCGAGTAGCCGACGCCGGTGGCCGGCAGGGAGGTCAGCGTGCCGCTCGGCGTGGTCGCCGCCGCCTGCACCGCGCTGACCCGATAGGTGTAGAGCTGGTCGAGGTCCGCGGTGGTGTCGGAGTAGCCCTCCGTGTCTGCCGGCAGCGGCGTCGCGGTGAGCAGCGTGAAGGTCGCGGCGTCGGGCGCGCGCTCGACCAGGTAGCCGCTCTCGATCGTGCTCTCGTCAGTCCAGCTGACCGCGAGCTCGGTCGGGCTCTGGGCGGCGCCGGCGACGCCGGTCGGCGCGTGCGGGCGGGTCCAGGCCGAGACCGCCGCGTAGCCGGTGGCGCCGCCCCCGGGCATCGTCGCGTAGACGCGGAAGAAGTAGCGCGTGTCGAGCAGCAGGCCGGTGATCTGGAGCGCCTCGCTGTCGGCCGGCAGGTTCTCGGTCTGCTCGGCGACGAAGCCGGCACCGCCCACGAGCGAGCGCTCGACGACGTAGCCCGCCTCGCCGGTGATCGTGTCGCTCCAGGTCAGGTCGACGGTGGTCGGCGGGGTGGTCACCGCCGCGAGGCTCGACGGGCCGGCCGGCGAGGTGGTCCCGCCGGCCGTGGCCCAGGCGGACGTCAGGGTGGGGTCGGCGAGCGCGTTGATGGCGCGCAGCCGGTACGCGTACGCGGTATCGTCCGCCAGCCCGGTGTCGGTGTACTCGCTGCTGTCGGCCGGCAGCGGCTCGGCGAGGACCGAGGCGAAGGTGGTGCCCCCGTCGTCGGAGCGCTCGAGCTCGAAGCCGCTCTCGGTCTGGCTGGCGTCGGTCCAGGTGATGAGGAGGGTCCCGGCGGCGTCGGGGGCGACGGTGAGGTCGGTCGGCGCCAGCGGCGCGGTGTAGGCCGCCGTCTCGTCGCTCGGTGCCGCGAAGCTGACGCCGCTCGGGCCGTTGTCGACGAACGGGATCACCCGGTAGTGGTAGACGCGGTCGAGCGTCAAAGGCGTCGGGTCGGAGAAGGTGGCGTTGTCGAGCGAGGCTGTGCCGGCGCGCGTGCCGACGACGGCGAAGGTGGTCGCGCCCGGATCCTGGCGCTCGATCTGGTAGCCGCTCTCGTAGGCGTTCGCGTCGCTCCAGCTCAGCTGCACCTGGTTGCCGCTGGTCAGCTCGGTGGCGGCGCCGAGGTCGGTGACCGGGTGGGGCAGGCTGCGCACCGTGATCGCCAGCGGCTCGACGTCGGCGCAGGCGCCGACGCGGTTGACGCGGAAGCCGCAGATCTGATCCGGCCCGGCGCAGGCGGCGTCGGTCTCGACGAACGGCAGCTCGGCGGCGCCGAGGGTGGCGGCGATCTCCCAGCTCTCCCCCTCCGGTCGGCGCTCGAGGCGGAAGCGAGCGCCCGCGTCCGCCTCGGCCTGGAAGGAAAGCACGATGCGGTCGAGCTCGACGGTCGCGGTCAGCGCGGTTACCCCGAGGTTCGGGATGCACTCACCGGTCGGCGCCGGGATCTCGGGCACCTCGTTGAGGAACGGGGAGGTGCAGCCCGACGCGACGGCGAGGACCAGGGGGACGAGACATGGGCGCATGGCATCCTCGTGCTCAGGAGACGAGCAGTCTACCCTGTGCGGCGGCGCTGCGCGAGCCTCAGCCGCGCCGCCGCCGGAGAGCCAGGGGGCCGAGCAACAGCAGCCACCAGCTCCTCGGGGCAGCGGCGCAGCCCTGCGCTCGCGCCGCGTCCGGCTCCGGCGCGACGATCGTCACCGGCTGGCCGAGATCGAGCACCGCCGGCCGTGAGAGGTTTCCGTTCGCGTCGCGGGCGACGACCGTGATCACCCCGTCGAGGGGCAGCCGCAGCGGCGAGTCGACGCGCCGCCAGCCGTCGGCGCTGGCCGACGCGTGGGCGAACAGCGCGACATCTTCGGGAGAGCCGAGCTCGTCGACCTCGACGACGAGCAGGCGATCGCGGCGCGTGAGCTTCACCACCGGCCGCTCGCGATCGACCCGGACCGTGACCTCGGCCGATCTGCTCGTCGCCGGGCGCCCGAGCTCGACGACGCGGACCTCGATCCGGTGCGCGCCGAGGACGCGCAGCCGGGGGCTCTCGACCTCGAGCAGGCCCGCGCTGATCGGACGGGCGCTGCTCCACGGCCCGCCGTCGACCCGGACGTGGGCGACCGCTCGCTCGGGGGCGGCGATGTCGACGGCCAGCCGGGCGCGCCCGGAGGGCAAGGCGTCGAAGCGCTCCGGGTCGAACGGCGGCTCGACCGGGCGGTACAAGGAGGCGTCGTCCGCGAGCCGCGCGGCGACCGACAGAGCGCGCCCGCCCCGCTTGGGCATGTAGCAGGTGGCGTTGTCCGGATCGGCGACCTCATCCTCGCCGCACAGCGTGGCGTAGAGCGACAGGAAGCGGGCGCCGGTCGGGCCGAGGTCGCGGCGCAGCGCGTTGAGGCGCACGTAGAGGGGCAGGCCGCCGTCGCCGGCGAGCAGATCGCGGACCTCGAGCGCGAAGCGGGTGCCGTCGCCGAGCAGCTGGCCGAGGGCCAGGTCGACGATCAGCTCGAGCAGCCCGGACAGGTCGGCCTCCGGGGCCAGCTCGTTGTAGACCTGGCGCGTGTCGGTCAACGCGACGCCGTCGAGGACGAGCTCGAGCGTCTGGTTGGCGGTGCGCTCGACGCCGAAGCGGACCACCACGTCGGTCAGGATCCCGGTCAGGCGGGTCATCGCGTCGTCGAGCTGCACGTAGATGCTGATCTCCAGGTCGTTGAACACCGCCTCGATCAGCGGCTCGTCGATTCCCTCGGCCACCCGGCCGTCGACGCCGAGGCGGACCTGCGGCGGGGTGCCGGCCCACAGCGCGATCAACAGCGGCGCCTCCGGCTCGGCGAGGCCGGCGAGGCGCGCGTCGAAGCTCATCAAGAGCCCGGCGGTGAGCGAGAAGGCGCCGTCGGTCAGCTCCGCGACCTCGTCGGCGGCGAGGCTCTGGCAGAGCAGGCCGCTCTGGTGGACCGCGAAGAGCAGTTGGTTGACCATCGCCTCGGAGAGGCCGACCGCGGCGTGGTAGGGCTCGAAATGCGAGCCGCCCAGGGTGTCGTCGGCGATCTCGACGAAGCCGGTGTAGTCGGGCGGCGGG
>JBFYZW010000285.1:0-4999 GCA_041309305.1 Deltaproteobacteria bacterium
GCAGCGGCGTGGTGGTCGCCGACCAGACCACCGTCCGCGAGCAGTCGGGCTACGGCCTCTACCTGAGCGGCAGCGGCACGCTGAGCTTCGCCGCCGGCGAGGTGACCGGCGCCTCCTCATACGGCGTCTACGTCCCCAGCCCGAGCGGCACGCTGCAGCTCACCCGGACGCGCGTGCACCACAACGGCAGCTACGGCCTGGCCTTCGACGGCGGTCTGGCGCACCAGGTGGAGAACAACCTGGTCCACGCCAACAGCGGCATCGGCGTCTACGTCTACCTCAACAACATCGACCGCAACTTCGGCCGGCTGGTCAACAACACGATCCACGGCAACACCTCGTACGGGGTCCAGATCAGCCGTTACAGCGACACCGGCGCGCTGACGGTCAAGAACAACCTGATCACCCAGAACGGCGGCACGGGTCTGTACGTCTACCGCTCCAGCTCGGACGCGGTGACCACCGGCTACAACGACGTCTGGGGGCACACGACCAACTTCGACGGCGTGACCGCGGGTGCGACCGATCTGTCGGTCAACCCGCTCTACCTCGACGCGGCGAACGGCGATCTCAGCCTGCCGAACAACTCACCGGTGATCGACGCGGCCGACAACAGCGTCGCGCCGCCGGTCGACTTCGTCGGCAACGTCCGCCCGCAGCCGCGGGTCGCCGGCAACACACCGATCGCCGACCAGGGCGCCTTCGAGTACTCTCCGCTCGGCTTCGCGGTCACCGGCACCAGCCCCAACGTCGTCGGTCAAAACGCCACCGGGGTGGCGGTCGACGTGCTCGGCGCCGGTTTCGCGGCTGGCGACACCGTGAGCTTCTCGGGCGCCGGCGTCACCGTCTCGGGCACGCAGTTCGTCGGCGCCGGGGTCCTGCGCGCGACGATCAGCGTCGCCGCCGGCGCGCCGCTTGGCGCGCGTGACGTGACGGTCAACAAGGGCGGCAGCAGCGCCACCGGCAGCGCGGTGTTCCTGGTCGACCCGGCGCCGACGCTCAGCGGCATCGCGCCGAGCACGGTCGGTCAGGGGGCCAGCGGCGTGACGATCCAGCTCACCGGCACCGGTTTCAAGACCGGCGCCAGCCTCAGCTTCTCGGTCGCCGGCGTCACCGCCAGCAACGTCGTGGTCAGCTCGCCGACGCAGCTGGGCGCGACGCTGGCGGTCGACGGCGCGACGCCGGTCGGCGCGCTCGGCGTCACGGTCGTCAACGGCGACCACGGGCGGGTCACCGCCGCCGGGCTGCTCGCGATCACCGCCGCGCCCACCCTGACGCTGCTCACGCCCAACAAGGGGAACCAGAGCAGCGCCGCGCTGCCGTTGACCCTCGGCGGCACCGGCTTCGCCGCCGGCGCCCAGGTCGCGGTCCTGGGCGCCGGCGTCACGCCGAGCGGCGTCACCGTCGTCTCGGCGACGCGCATCGATCTGACCCTGGCCATCGCCGCCGGCGCGGCGCTGGGCCTGCGCGACGTGACCGTAACCAACCCGGACGGCGGCCGGGCGATCGCCGCCGGCGCCTTCAAGGTGACCACCAACCCGGTGATCACCTCGATCTCGCCGACCAGCGCCGACGCGCCGACCAGCGGCCTGTTCCTCAACGTCTTCGGTGATCGCTTCGACAACGGCGCGGCCGTGCAGCTGTCCGGCTCCGGCCTCAACGTCGTCGCCACCCAGTTCATCCATGCCCAGGCGCTGCGCGCCACCGTCGACATCTTCGCCTCAGCGCCGGGCGGTACGCGTGACGTGCGGGTGATCAACCCGGACGGCGGCGAGGCGGTCTACCCGGCCTCGTTCAGCATCAACTCCACCGCGCAGCCGGACCTGGCGGCGGCGCCGACCAGCGTCGCGCTGGCGGCCGGCGAGGGGCAGGCCCCGACGCCGACCCTCGTGACGGTGACCAACGTCGGCACCAGCACCCTGTCGTGGACCGTCGACGCCGACGAGGCCTGGGTGACGCTGGCGCCGGCCGCCGGGACCGGCAACGGCACCTTTGCGCTCGGCGCCGACACCACGGGCCTCACCGCCGCGGGCTCGCCCTACTCCGCGGTGGTGACGGTGCGCAACGCCGACAACCCGACCGACAGCCAACCGATCGCGGTGACGTTGACGCTCAGCGCCGCCGCGCCGCTGCTCGAGGTCTGGCCGTCGACCCTCGACTTCGTCGCCGAGGAGGGCGGCGAGCCGCCGGCCGAACAGTCTTTGGTGGTGAGCCTGTCGAGCGGCGGGCCGTGGTCGGTGCTGTGGAACGCGCCATGGCTGCGCGTCACGCCGACCTCGGGCAGCGGCAACGAGACGCTGAGCGTCGAGGTCGACGCGACCGGCCTCGACGCCGCCGACTCACCCTTCGCCGGCTCGATCACCGTGTTGGCCAGCGGTGCCACCGGCAGCCCGGCGACGGTGGACGTGACCCTGTCGGTCAGCGAGGCGCTGCCGCGCCTCTGGGTGGCGCCGCGCAACCTCGAGTTCGCCGCCCTGGCCGGCGGCGCGAGCCCGGCGGCCCAGCCGGTGGTGGTGCGCAACCGCGGCGGCGGCGCGCTGAACTGGACGGCCAGCTGGTCGGCGGCCTGGCTGGACCTCGACTACGCCAGCGGCACTCTGGCCGCCGGCGAGGAGACGACGCTGACCGTGACGCTGACCTCCACCGGCCTGCCCGGCGCCGGCTCACCGTACGGTGAGACGATCGTCTTCGCCGCCGCCGGCGCGGCGGGCTCTCCCGCGCCGCTGCCGGTGGTCCTGACCCTCTCCGAGGGCGAACCGATCGCCAACGCCGGCTCGGACCAGGAGCTGCCGCCGAGCCTGGTGCAGCTCGACGGCTCGCGCAGCCTCGACCCCTACGGCGCGGGCCTCAGCTACGCCTGGACGCAGAGCGACGGGCCGGTGAGCGTCACGCTGCAAGGCGCGACCACCGCGTCGCCGCGGGCGGTGCTACGCCGCGCCGGCACCTATCTCTTCGTGCTCGCGATCACCGACGGTGACGCGGCCGGCGACCTCGACGAGGTGTCGATCACGATCACCAACAGCGCCCCGGTGGCCGACGCCGGCCCGGGCCAAAGGCGGAGCTCCGGCGCGACCGTCCGGCTGGACGGCAGCCTGTCGCTCGACGCCAACGGCGATCCGCTCACCTACCTGTGGGAGCAGCAGAGCGGGCCGGTGGTGCTGCTCGACGACGCCCAGACGGCTCGTCCGACGCTGACCCCGGTGCAGGCCGGGGTCTACACCTTCCGCCTGCGCGCCCACGACGGCGAGCTCTGGTCGCCGCCGGCGCTGACGCAGCTGATCGTCGATCAGCCGGAGAGCAACGTCGTGCCGGTCGCCGACGCCGGCCCGGACCAGACGGCAGAGGTCGGCGCCACCGTGCGGCTCGACGGCTCCGGCTCGATCGACAGCGATGACACACCACTGGCCTACACCTGGCAGCAGGCCAGCGGCCCGACCGTGACGCTCGATCGCTCCGACGTCGTCGCCCCGACCTTCGTCGCCGGCGCGCCGGGGGTGATCCGCCTGCGCCTGACAGTCAACGACGGCGTGCTCGAGTCGCCCTCCGACGAGGTGACCGTGGTCATCGACACCGCCGGCGGCGCGAGTCTGCCGCTCGCCGACGCCGGCCCGCCACAGACGGTCACCCGGCTCGACCCGGTCACCCTCGACGGCACCAGCTCGACCGACCCGAACGGCGATCCGCTCAGCTACGCCTGGCGCCAGACCGCCGGCGCGACGCTGGCGATGAGCGGCATCGCGCTCGCCCAGCCCGGCTTCGTGCCCATCACCACCGGCCTGTACGGCTTCGGCCTGACGGTCAGCGACGGAACTGCCACCAGCCTGCCGGCGACCACCCACGTCGTGGTCGAGGAGGCCGGCGATCACCTGCCGGTGGCCAACGCCGGCGCGGCGCTGACCGCGCAGGTCGGCGCCACGGTCGAGCTCGACGGCCGCGCCTCGACCGACGCCGACGGCGACCCGCTCGCCTTCCACTGGCTGCAGACCGGCGGCGCGCCGGTGACGCTCACCGGCCCGGATACGGCCCGACCGGCCTTCGTGCCCGCGCGGGCGGGCGTGTTCCGCTTCACCCTCTGGGTGCACGACGGCGCGCACCGCTCGCTGCCGGCGACCGCCCAGGTCACCGTCGAGCCGGCGCCGGACGAGCCACGCCCGCCGGTCGGCGGCGCCGAGGGGAAGGGCTGTGACTGCCAGGCCGCGCCCGGGGCGGCCCTCGGGCTCGCCGGGCTCGCGCTCTTGCTCAGACGCCGGCGGCGTTGAGCCGCGCCACGACCTTCGCCAGCGAGGTTTCGGCAGCGGCACCGGCGTGCTATAGGGGCACCATGCCCGGTCTCGCAGCCCACCAGGAGAGCCAAGCGCGCGCGGTCGACCTGTTGCGCCAGGCGCTCGCCACCGGGCGGATGCACCACGCCTACCTGCTCGCCGGGCCGGCGGACACCCGGCCAGAGAGCCTGGCGGTCGCGTTCGCCGCGGTGCTGGTCTGCAGCGCGCGGGTAGACGGCGACGCCTGCGGCGCCTGCCCCGGCTGCCGCAAGCTCGCCGGCGGCAACCACCCGGACGTGCTGCGCCTGACCCCTGACGAGAAGGGGAACATCCCGATCGACGCGGTGCGCGAGTTGTCGGCGCGGCTGGCGCTGCGCGCCGTCGAGGCACCGACGAAGGTGGCGATCATCGACCGGGCCGAGGCGATGCGACCTCCGGCCCAGAACGCGCTGCTCAAGACGCTCGAGGAGCCGCCCGGTCCGACCTGCTTTTTGCTCACCACCGCGCGGCCACGGCAGCTGCTGGCCACCGTGCGCTCGCGTTGCCTGTTGGTCCGCCTCGCGCCGCGCCGCTGGCAGGGCGCGTGGCAGCAGCTGGTCGCCGCCGGCATCCCGGAGGAGGTCGCCCGCCCGTTGGCCGGGCTCTCCGCCGAACCGGAGACCGCGCGCGAGCTGCTCGAGCGCGGCGCCGCCGAGGTCGTCGGCCAGCTGCGCTGCGCCCTCGCCGCCGAGGCCACC
>JBFYZW010000286.1:0-7592 GCA_041309305.1 Deltaproteobacteria bacterium
TCTATTTCCGCACCACGGACGTGACCGGCACGATCAAGCTGCCGGAGGGGACGGAGATGGTGATGCCGGGCGACAACATCTCGATGGAAGTCGAGTTGATCACGCCGGTGGCGATGGAGAAAGAGCTGCGCTTCGCGATCCGCGAGGGCGGCCGCACCGTGGGCGCCGGCGTCGTCGCCGAGATCGTCGAATAGGCGCGGGAGTCAGTCATGGCAGCGGTACGTGAATTGATCGCTCTGGAGTGCACCGAGTGCAAGCGGCGCAACTACACGTCGACGAAGAACCGTAAGAAGTCGACCGACAAGTTGTCGCTGAAGAAGTACTGCCCGTTTGACCGCAAGCACACGGTCCACAAGGAGACGAAGGTCAAGTAGGAGCATCCGCGGCGCGGGCCGCGGGGATAGGCCAGTAGCTCCAACTGGTAGAGCGCCGGTCTCCAAAACCGGATGTTGGGGGTTCGAATCCCTCCTGGCCTGCCAAACGTGCGAGAAGGTGGTGGCGATGCTGTCGCGGACACAATACGTGGTGGTCGGAATCATCGCGCTGGCGATCATCGTCGCCTTTCCGCTCACTCACATGTTCGACTGGCTGTGGGTGCAGATCGGCTGGAACGACCCGGCGGTGCTGTCGCGGGACGTGACCCTGACCACGATGCTCGGCTGGGGGGTCGCGGCGGCGGCGGCGATCTTCTGCTTCGTGCACAAGCGGACCTTCACGCTGGCGCAGGAGGTGGCCGACGAGCTGGCGAAGGTCTCCTGGCCGTCGCGCGAGGAAACCGGCGCGGCGACGGTGGTGGTGCTGGTGACCGTGGTGATCTGCGCGCTGTACCTCGGCGCGTTCGACGCGGTGTGGCTGTGGCTGACGAACCTGGTCCTCGGCGTCGAGCCGAGCGCCCTGGGCTCGTAGCGGAACCTCTGGGCTGCGCGGATGGGTCGCGCGGTAGGTGAGTGACGAACAACGTGGACACCTCGATGACCATCGACGACAAGAGCGGCGCGCAGGCGAACGAGCCCGAGGCCGGCGGCCTCGCCGGTGAGGCGGCGGTGGGCGCCGAGGAGGCGAAGCCGCAGGCGCCGGTCAACCCGAACTTCAAGTGGTACGTCATCCACACCTACTCGGGTTACGAGAACCGGGCCAAGAAGTCGCTCGAGGAGCGGGTGCGCCAGGAGGGCCTCGAGGCGCTGTTCGGCGAGGTGCTGATCCCGACCGAGAACGTGATGGAGCTCGGCAAGGGCGGGCAGAAGAAGACGACCAAGCGCAAGTTCTTCCCCGGCTACATGCTCGTCCAGATGGAGCTGACCGAGGAGAGCTGGCACCTGGTCAAGTCGACGCCCAAGATCACCGGCTTCGTCGGCAACGCCACGCGGCCGCCGGCGATCCCTGAGTCCGAGGTGCGTCGGCTGACGCAGCAGATCGACGAGGGGACGCTGAAGCCCAAGCCGCGGGTGCAATTCGAGGAGGGGGAGAACGTGCGCGTCATCGACGGGCCGTTCCAGAACTTCAACGGCGTGGTCGATGCGGTCAACGCCGACAAGGGTCGGGTGCGGGTGCTGGTGTCGATCTTCGGGCGCTCGACGCCAGTGGATCTCGAGTTTATTCAGGTCGAGAAGGCCTGAGAGCGTATACCGCGCCGCCCGGCTCGCGTTGGGCGCTGCGGGAGCACGACAGAAACGCGAGGGTGTGAGTCATGGCAAAGAAAGTATTGGCGGTCATCAAGTTGCAGATCCCAGCCGGCAAGGCCAACCCGTCGCCGCCCGTCGGCCCGGCGCTCGGTCAGCACGGCGTCAACATCATGGGCTTCTGCAAGGAGTTCAACGCTCGGACCCAGAAGGACGGCGAGATGATCATCCCCGTCCTGATTACGGTCTACGGCGATCGGTCGTTCAGCTTCATCACCAAGACGCCCCCGGCTTCGATCCTGCTCAAGAAGGCGGCCGGCTTGAAGGTGACCAAGAAGCCCGGCGCCGGCTCGAAGGAGCCCAACAAGATCAAGATCGGCAGCGTGACCCGGAAGCAGATCGAGGAGATCGCCAAGGTCAAGATGCCGGACCTCAACGCCAAGGACCTGCCCGGCGCGATGCGCATCATCGAGGGCACGGCCAAGAGCATGGGGCTCGAGGTTCGCGACTAGCGTGTGTGTTCCGAGTGGCGCGTTCGAGCGCGCCCTTCGTGTGATGCAGGAGGCCCTCGCTCGGGCCGTTCGTACTGCAGGAGGTGTCCATGGGTTCGCGAGGTAAACGGTACGCCGGCAACCTGAAGCAGGTCGATCGGCAGAAGCGCTACGACATCGACGAGGCGGTGACGGTGCTGAAGAGCTTCACCGGCAACAAGTTCGATGAGTCGGTGGACGTGGCCATCCGCCTGGGGGTCGATCCGCGCCAGTCGGATCAGATGGTGCGCGGCGTCGTGCGCCTGCCGCACGGCACCGGCAGGACCACCCGGGTCCTGGTGTTCGCCAAGGGCGACAAGGAGCAGGAGGCGAAGGACGCTGGCGCGGACTTCGTCGGCGCCGAGGACCTGGTCGAGAAGATCAAGGGCGGCTGGCTCGACTTCGACCGGGCGATCGCCACGCCGGACATGATGCCGAAGATCGGCCCGATCGCGAAGATCCTCGGGCCCCGGGGCCTGATGCCCAACCCGAAGGTCGGGACGGTGACCAAGGACGTCGGCAAGGCGGTGGCCGAGCAGAAGGCTGGCGCGGTCGAGTTCCGGGTCGAGAAGGCCGGCATCGTGCACGCGCCGATCGGCCGGCTGAGCTTCCCCGCCGACAAGCTGAAGGCCAACTTCAACGCTTTGCTCGAGCAGATCCTCAAGCAGAAGCCATCGAGCGCCAAGGGGGTCTACCTCCTGAGCATCTCGCTGGCCAGCACGATGAGCCCGGGCGTCAAGGTCGATCCTGCCAAGGTGCAGGCGTCGATGGTCAAGGGGTAAGCCATGTTGCGGCAGCAAAAACACGACATCATCGAGAAGATGAAGAGCGACTTCGCCCGGGCGCAGGCGGTGCTCTTCCTCGACTTCACGGGGTTGACGGTCGCCGAGGCGAACGGCCTGCGCATCAAGCTGCGGGCGGCGCAGGTCGGTTACCGGGTGGCCAAGAACACACTGGTCAAGCAGGCGATCGCCGGGACGGCCTACGAAGGCGCCGGCAAGTGGTTGAAGGGCACGCCGACTGGCGTGGTCTTTGGCTTCGAGGACCCGGTCACGCCGGCCCGGTTGACCTACGAGTTCCTCAAGGACTGCCAGCACCTGAAGGTCAAGGGGGGCGTCCTCGACGCCAAGGCGATCGGCCCGCAGGAGGTCGAGGCGCTGTCGAAGATGCCGAGCCGGCCCGAGATGCAGGCCCAGGTCGTCGGGATGATCCTCGGCGTGGGCGGGGCGTTGGCGTCGCAGCTCAAGTTCGCGGCCGGTCGCATCGTCGGCGCGATCGAGGCCAAGGTGAAGAAGGACGAGGCCGCCTGAGGGCGCACCTCGTCGGGCGTTTTTTTTGGGATCAAGGTTTGGTGACGCCAAGGCGCGTCGAAGGAGCTAGTGATGGCAGAGGCAGCACGTGAGTGGAACAAGGACATCAAGGACATCGGCGACAAGATCGTTGGGCTGACCCTGTTGCAGGCCAAGGAGCTGGGCGACTACCTCAAGGTCGAGCACGGCCTCGAGGCGGCGAGCGGCGGCGTGATGGTCGCAGCGGCGGCGGCGCCGGCGGCGGCCGCGGCTGAGGAGCCGACCGAGTTCACCGTCATCCTCAAGGAGGCGGGCGCCAACAAGATCCAGGTGATCAAGGAGGTGCGCGCGGTGACGGGGCTGGGCCTCAAGGAGGCCAAGGACCTGGTCGACGGCGCTCCGAAGCCGGTGAAAGAGGCGCTGCCCAAGAAGGACGCCGAGGAGCTCAAGGCCAAGCTCGAAGCGGCAGGCGCCAAGGTCGAGATCAAGGCCTGAGTCCAGTGCCGACCGCGGCAGGGCTCGTCATTGGCCGGCCGGCGGCCATCCAGTTGATCGGCGCGGGGCGCCGACGGGGTGGTCGTCTGGCTGGCGGCATGTCGAGCAGCGAATCCAAGCGTCGCTCACCCTCTCCGGGCGGGCGGCGCTCTGGTGTCGGAGCGTAAAGTGGCCGCGGGCGTGTGAAAGCGCGCCGGTGGTCCAGCCACGGAGCAGACACAGCGATGGCATCTCTGGTTCAGGACAACTTCCGCATCCGCAAGGCCTTCGCGCGGATGAGCCCGCTGATCGACATCCCCAACCTGATCGAGATCCAGAAGCGCAGCTACGCCAAGTTCCTGCAGCTCGGGGTCGATCCGGACAAGCGCGAGGACGTCGGCCTGCAGGCGGTCTTCCGCCGTGTCTTTCCGATCAAAGACTTCAACGAGAGCGCCTCGCTCGACTTCGTCAAGTACGACATCGACGCGCCGAAGTACGACGTCGACGAGTGCCACCAGCGCGGCATGACCTACGCGGCGCCGATGAAGGTGTCCATCCGGCTGATCGTCTGGGAGAAGGACGAGGTCACCGGCCAGCAGTCGATCCGGTCGGTCAAGGAGCAGGACGTCTACTTCGGCGAGATCCCGCTGATGACCGAGCACGGGACGTTCATCGTCAACGGCACCGAGCGGGTCATCGTCTCGCAGCTGCACCGCAGCCCGGGCGCGTTCTTCTTCGTCAATCAGGACAAGAGCAAGACCGCCGCGACCGGCAAGCTCCTGCACTCGGCGCGCATCATCCCGAACCGCGGCTCGTGGCTCGACTTCGAGTTCGACACCAAGGACATCCTGCACGTCCGCATCGACCGGCGGCGCAAGCTGCCGGCCACCGTGTTGCTCAAGGCCCTCGCCTACTCGAGCAAGGAGCTGCTCGACTACTACTACGACAAAGAGACGGTCTACATCGTCGGCAAGGGCAAGTACGAGAAGTCGGTCGACATCAACCTGCTGCTCGGCCAGCGCGCCACCCGCGACATCCGTCACCCGGAGACCCGCGAGGTGATCGTCCGACGCAACCGGAAGTTCACCCGCTCGGCGATCAAGCAGATCCAGGATCTGAAGATCAAGCGCATCTCGATCGACGAGGAGGACGTGGTCGGCACGGTGAGCGCCGAGGACGTCATCGACCGCAAGACCGGCGAGGTCATCCTCCAGACCAACGAGTCGTTGACCGCCGACAAGCTCGAGGAGCTGCGCGAGCGCGGCCTCGAGGAGTTCCAGATCCTCTTCATCGACGGCCTGAACGTCGGCTCCTACCTGCGCGACACGCTGCTGATCGACAAGGTCGAGACCGAGGACGACGCGATCCTCGAGATCTACCGCCGGCTGCGGCCGGGTGACCCGCCGACGCTGGAGACGGCGCGCAACCTGTTCGGCAACCTGTTCTTCAACCCGGAGCGTTACGATCTGTCGCGGGTCGGCCGGTTGAAGCTGAACCACAAGTTCGGCCTCGACGAGCCGATCGACAACTGCGTCCTGACCAAACGGGACATTCTCGAGGTCGTCCGATACCTCCTCGACCTCAAGAACGGCAAAGGCAACGTCGACGACATCGACCATCTCGGCAACCGGCGTGTCCGCTCGGTCGGCGAGCTGCTCGAGAACCAGTTCCGGGTCGGGCTGGTGCGCATGGAGCGGGCGATCCGCGAGCGGATGAGCCTGCAAGAGATCGAGACGTTGATGCCGCACGACCTGATCAACGCCAAGCCGGTGAGCGCCGTGATCAAGGAGTTCTTCGGCAGCTCCCAGCTGTCGCAGTTCATGGACCAGACCAACCCCCTGTCCGAGGTGACCCACAAGCGCCGCCTGTCGGCGCTCGGCCCCGGGGGGTTGACCCGTGAGCGAGCCGGCTTCGAGGTGCGCGACGTGCACCCGACCCACTACGGCCGCATCTGCCCGATCGAGACGCCTGAGGGGCCGAACATCGGCCTCATCGCTTCGCTGTCGACTTTCGCCCGGGTCAATGAGTACGGCTTCGTCGAGACGCCGTACCGCGCGGTGCAGAACAGCAAGGTGACCGACCAGGTCGAGTTCTACAGCGCGCTGCAGGAGGAGCAGCACGTCATCGCCCAGGCGAACGCGCCGCTGGACAAGAACGGCAAGTTCACCGACGCGCTGGTCGCCTGCCGCCGCGGCGGCGAGACGGTGATGGCTCGGGCCGAGGACGTGACCCTGATGGACGTCTCGCCCAAGCAGTTGGTCTCGGTGGCGACGGCCCTCATCCCGTTCCTCGAGAACGACGACGCCAACCGCGCGCTGATGGGCTCGAACATGCAGCGCCAGGCGGTGCCGCTGTTGCGCACCGAGGCGCCGCTGGTCGGCACCGGCATGGAGCGCAACGTCGCCCACGACTCGGGCGTCACCGCGGTGGCGCGGCGCGACGGCGTGGTCGAGTTCGTCGACGCGACCCGCATCGTGGTGCGCGCCGACACCCCGGCCTCCTCGGTGGACGTCGCCGAAGAGGTCGACATCTACAACCTGACCAAGTTCCAGCGCAGCAACCAGAACACCTGCATGAACCAGAAGCCGATCATCAAGCGCGGTGATCGGGTGAAGAAGGGGGACTGCATCGCCGACGGGCCGGCCACCGACTGCGGTGAGCTGGCGCTCGGGCGCAACCTCCTGGTCGCGTTCATGCCCTGGGGTGGCTACAACTTTGAGGACTCGATCCTGATCTCCGAGCGGGTGGTCAAGGAGGACCAATACACCTCGATCCACATCGAGGAGTTCGAGTGCGTCGCCCGTGACACCAAGCTGGGCAAGGAGGAGATCACCCGCGACATCCCGAACGTCGGCGAGGAGGCCCTGAAGGACCTCGACGAGGCCGGGATCGTCCGCATCGGCGCAGAGGTCAACCCGGGTGACATCCTGGTCGGCAAGATCACCCCGAAGGGTGAGACGCAGCTCTCCCCCGAGGAGAAGCTGCTGCGCGCCATCTTCGGCGAGAAGGCTGGTGACGTGCGCGACTCCTCCCTGCGGGTCCCGCCCGGGGTGCAGGGGATCGTGATCAGCGCCCGCGTCTTCGCCCGCAAGGGGACCGAGCAGGATGTTGGACAGGGCCTCCGTGAGCGACTCACGGAGCTTTTCCATCTGCGTCTTGTACTCCTCGTTGATCTGCTTCACCTGGCGGCGGCGATCGGAGGGGCTGAGCTTTTCCTTCTCGAAGTCCACGCGGCTGGAGACCTTCACGTCCATGACAATGCCGTTCACGCCCGACGGGACGATAAGCGACGTGTCCTTCACGTCGGCGGCCTTCTCGCCGAAGATGGCGCGCAGCAGCTTCTCCTCGGGGGCGAGCTCGGTCTCGCTCTTGGGCGTGATCTTGCCCACGAGGATGTCACCGGGCTTGACCTCGGCGCCGACGCGGATGACGCCGTTGTGGTCGAGGTTCTTGAGAGCGTCCTCGCCGACGTTCGGGATGTCGCGGGTGATCTCCTCGGGCCCGAGCTTGGTGTCGCGGGCCTCGATTTCGTGCTTCTCGATGTGGATCGAGCTGAACTTGTCCTGGCGCACCACGCCCTGGCTGATCAGGATGGCGTCCTCGTAGTTGCCGCCTTCCCAAGACAGGAATGCGACCAGGACGTTCTGGCCCAGCGCCAGCTCGCCCGACTCGGTGGACGA
>JBFYZW010000287.1:0-10646 GCA_041309305.1 Deltaproteobacteria bacterium
GTAATCGGCGCCCTGGGCCGGGTCGGCGTCGACCGCCGCCTCGCCGAGAAACTCTCCCCCGCGGGCGCAGATTGGCGCCGGCGCGACGCACAGCCGGGCCAGCCCGGGATTCGGCGCCCGCGCGGCGCGGATCGCCTGCGCCAGCTCCTGCTCTCGCCTCCCCGGCGAGAGCGAGAGGATCAGCGCGTCATAGGCGCACAGCTCGGGCGCACCGACGGGCTCGCCGGCGTCGATCCCGGTCACGCGGACGCCGAGGTCCGCGCCATGCGCCGCGAGGGCCCGCACGGCGTTCTCGGGCATGCCGAGGACGCCGAAGGCCAGCGTCGGCTCGACCGACGGCGTCGCGCCCCGGGCGACAGGGTGGCCCGGCCCGACGAGCAGGAGCGCGGCGGCGGTGAGGAGCCGGAGGGCTCGGGTCACCGCGTGCCTCCCTCGGTGAGTCGCCGCGACGTCATCTCAGAAGACCAGGGCCAGCGAGCCGTGCACCAGCAGGCCTGGCGCCACCGACCGCTCCGTCGGCACGCTGTAGATGTCGTAGCGCACGTCGAGGCCGTTGCGTACCGCCACCAGCCAGCGCAGGTGCTCGAGCAGCTCGCCGGAGACCGCTGCGTCGAAGGTGACGTAGCTGCGCAGGCGGGTCGCCCGGGTGTTCTCGACGTCGGTGAAGCAGGCCCCCTCGTAGCGGCCGCTCAGGTCGACGGTGACCCACTCCGGCCAGCGAAACACCACTCCGGCGCGGGCGCGGTGCGGCCGCTCGAACGGGAGCCGGTTGCCGACCAGTGCGGCGTCGCCGCGGTTGCGCACCACCGTCGGGCGGGTGAAGGTGTAACCGCCGTAGAGCGACCAGCGCGCGCCGAGCTCGATCGAGAGCTCGCTGTCGAGCGCGAGGATCTCCACGCCGGTGATGTTGGCCAGCTCGAGTTGGTTGGCGCCGCGGGCGCGATAGCCGATGAAGTCCCAGCCGCGCGTGTAGGCGGCGGTGCCGCGCAGCAGCGCGCGACCGAGCAGCGCCTGGTCCCAGCCGAGCTCGGCTGACCAGGCCCGCTCGGGGTCGAGTCCGGGGTTGCCAACCAGCAACAGCGGGCCGCGCGTGAACACGGTGTACAGCTCGAACAAGGTCGGCGCGGCGAAGGAGCGGCCGGCCGAGGCGCGCAGCGTCGTCGACTCGGCGTAGCGGTAGACCAGCGCCAGCTTGGGGTTCACCGCCATCCAGGAGCGATCCGGGTACTCCTCGTCGACCGGGAGGTTGGGTCCGGGGCCGGTGTCCAGGCTCCGGCCGTCGCTGCTGCGACTGAGGTCAACCCGCACGCCCGGGGTGAGGTAGAGGCGGTGCACCTCGTGGGCGAAGCGCAGCTCGTCCTGCGCGAACAGCGAGGCGATGGTCTGCTGGCCCTGCGCGCGGGCGCGGCGATCGCTCTGGGCGTAGCGGCTCCGCCGACGCAGCGAGGAGAAGCTGGAGTCGATGCCGGCGCTGATGGTGTTGCGGCCGACCTGGACGTCGGCCTGGAGCAGTTGGCCGATCTTCGTCCCGTCGTCGGTCTCGGTGTGATCGTGGACCTCGTAGCTCGGTCGGGCGCCGAGGTCGACCTCACGGGTCAGCCGCTGGGCGTAGACGGTGGCGACCAGGCCGGCGTCCGGGCTCAGCTCGCGCTCGTAGCGCGCGCTCGCCCGGCCGACCGCATTGTTTTGGTCGTCGGTGCGGATGCCGCGGCTGTAGTCTTCGTTGACCCAGCCGAGCGAGACGGCCAGGCGCGAGTGGTCATCGGGGGCGACGAACGCGCTGCCGAGCAGGCTCAGATCCCGCCGCGCGTTCTTCACGTGGTAGGTGGCGCGCGGTCGGGCCTGGACGTAGCCGCTGGTGTCGGTGAGCTGGCCGCCGACCAGGTAGCCGGCGCCGTCGAGCACGCCACCTTGCACCAGGGTGGCGGCGCGCGTGTCGAGCGTGCCGTAGGCCCCCTTGAGCGTCGTCTCGTTGGCGGCGCGCGGCTGCCGGGTGATGATGTTGACCACGCCGCCCATCGCGCCCGAGCCGTACAAGGCCGACATCGGGCCGCGCACGACCTCGATGCGCTCGATCGCCTCCTTGGGGATCATCGACCAGTTGACCGCGCCGGTGACGCCGTCGTTGATCGGCACGCCGTCGACGAGGATCAGGGTGCGCTTCTGATCGGGGATGCCGCGCAAGGTGATCTCCCGACCCGGCCCGCACTCGGCGGCGTAGGTCCGACTGTAGGCGACGCTGGGCAGCCGGTGGAGCAGCTCATCGACGGTGACCTCCGGCGCGCGCGCCAGCTCCTCCGCTCCGAGCACCGTGACCATCGCCGGCGCGGTCCGCCACGAGCTACGTCGCCGCGCGGCGGTGACCACGACCTCGTACGCGGACGGAGCGACGGCCGGGGTCGCGGCGCCGGCGTCAACCTCGGCGCCGGCGTCGACCGTCTCGGCGGCCGCGAGCAGCGCGATCAAGATCCAGGGTTGCATCGTCACCACCCTCCTCTCCAGCGCTCATACCCCGCGGGCGCGTCCGGATTGAACCACAAGCTGTGCCGCCGGTCGCGGTCAACCCGGCGGCCTGGCGTGATCACCGCCGCCGCCAGGTCGCCAGGCCCAGCCCGACCAGGACCACCGCGCTGCCCGCGAGCTCCTGGCCGGTGACGGCGAAGATGAACACCGCCGGTGCCGCGCTGGCGAGCAGCAGCTTCGAGACCGTCGTCAACGGCGGGTTCAAGAAGACGGTGAAGCCGACCGTCGAGGCCGGCAGCTGGCCGAGCAACCAGGTCCAGACCGCGAAGCCGAGCACCGTGCTGGGCAGGGAGAGGTAGGTCACCGCCGCCCACCCCGGGCCGTCGAGCGCGACCAGCGCCGGCCAGGTGAAGGGCACCAGCGGCGCGAGCAAGAGGCCGCCGACCGCCAGGCTGAGGTAGGTCCAGAGCAGGGCCGGCACCCGCCCGGCCACCGGCTTGCTCAGCACGGTGTAGAGCGACCAGGAGAGCGGCGCCAGCGCGGTGACCGCGAGCATCAGCCCGTAGGGCGCCGCCGGGTCCGCGCGCGGCGCGCTGGCCACCACCGCCATGCCGGCGACCGCGACGGCGAAGCCGGCGAGTCGCTGGGTGGTGATCCGCTCGCCCAAAAAGAGCGCCGCCATCAGCATGACCAACAGCGGCAACAGCGCGGTCGTCAGCGAGGCGATCGGCGCCGGGACGCCGTGCTGCTGGCCATAGTAGAGCGCCAGGTTGTAGCCGGGGACCGACAGCAACCCGCAGGCGAGCAGTCGCCCGCCGTGCTGGCGCAGGCACGCCCACGAGGCCCGCGCCTGCCAGCCGAGGCAGTAGACGAGGCAGAAGACGGTGACCGGCAAGAAGCGCGCGACGGTGAGGCTCAGCCAGTCGAGCCGCGCCGCGGCCCGATCGCTGCCGACCAGAAAGCCCACCGCGACGAAGGCGTTGCTCCAGATGAGGAACAACCCCAACGCCACCGCCGCAAGACCCCAGGCGCGCGCGCGAGTCATCGGCGGCCCCATACCAGATCCCCGGCCGCGTCGCGCGGCGAACCATCGTCGCCGGCGCGCCGGCCGGGTCGCGCGGGTGCTGTCGGCGCGGACCTGGAGGCGCTATGAAGAGCTATCCCGGGGAGGTCGCGATGAACGCGTCGTGCGAGCGGATTGCGCTGCCGGTGGTGCTGGTCGTCACGTGTTGGTGCTGCGCTCCTGTGGCCGGAGCGAGCCGACCGGGCGCCGGCGTGGCCGAGGGGCAGGCCTCGGCCGACGCGCAGGCCGTCGGCGGCGGTGCGCCGGGCGAGCCGGTGTCGGTGCCGTGCCCGGAGGCCGCGGACGTCGAGCGGCGCTTCGTTGCGCCTGACTTCGCGCTCGACGATCCGGCGGACGTCGCCTGGCTCGGAGAGCGGCTCGTGCTGGTCAACGTGGCGAGCGACCACGCCCGGCGACAGGTGCCGAACGGCGGCCGCTCTGGCTTCTTCGCCGCGATCTACGAGCCGACGACCAACCAGTGGACCGAGCTGCCGGCGCCGCGGCTACCGCTCGCCGACCCGGACGTCGACTATCGCTGGCGGATCGTCGGCCGGCACCTGGTCGTCTTCTACTTCAGCACCTACCGGCCGGTGGTCGGCGGCTGGGCGTACAACGTCGACCAGGGCAACTGGGTCGAGCTGCCGTGGCAGGGCGGCCCGCCGGCGGAGGCGTTCTTGACCGGCCCGTACCTCGAGGTCGCCGATGGCAACCATTGGGTGTTCTGGTCGCGGCGCGGCAAGCAGTCGTTCCACGACGGCTACATCCTCGCGCTGCCGGCGGGCACCTGGACGCGGACCAGCCAGACCGGCGCTCCCGGCGGGCGCTTCGCGCGGCTGCGCCTGCTGTCCGACGGCCGGGTCCTGGTCGTCCCGGTCGAGGCGACCAGCGCCGGCGTCTTCACCATCCCGACCAACACCTGGCGGCCGTTCACCCTCCCTGGCGCCTATCCCTCGACCGCCGTCGTCGCGCCGGACGAGTCGGCCTTCGCCTGGGTGGCCTGGGAGGCGGGGACGCCGGCGCGGCCATCACCGATGCACGCCTGGGTCATCGACCTCCGCTCGCTCGCCGTGACCAGGCTGGCCTCGACGAGCGAGACCTTCTCGCACCCGAACGCCGACGCGGTCTACTTCGACGGCCAGCGTGTCCTCTATCTCGACGAGCGCCGGCTCTTCGTCCAGCCGCGCGCCGGCGGCGGGTGGCAGAGCCAGCCGCTGCCGTTCGCGCCGCTGCTGCCGCAGCAGGCCGAGTGGCACCCCTTGTGCGCCCGCCGGTTGCTCCTCCGCTATCACCCGCCCTACTGGGCGCTCGATCTGGCGACGCTGGGGTGGCAGCCGTTCCCCTGGCCGGCGACGCTGCCCCCTCAGGCCCGCCACGTGCTGCTCGGGAGAGACCGCGTCGCGATGATCGGTCAAGTCGAGGAGCGCAAGACGTCGTTCAACTGTCGCCCGCGGACGCCGTGCGCCGCCCCCCGCATGGAGTTGGTCAAGACCTTCGACGGCGTCATCGCCGCGCTTCGGTGACCGCCGGCGCGCGCATCCCCGAGCTCAGAGCGGCGCGCCTCGGCCAAGGAGTGTCCCGGCGTCGGTGCCGACGTAGAGCAGCGACGGGTCATCCGGATCGATCGCGACCGCGAGGGTGGAGCCGATGTCGCTGCCCGGGAGCAGCGTCCAGGTGAGCCCCTGGTCTTGGCTGACGAAGATCCCGTCCGTATCCTCGGCGGCGACCAGGACGACCTCGGCGCGAGCCGAGGACGGGTGGAAGGCGAGGCTGTTGATGCGCGAGAACGGTTCCTCCGGCATCAGCGTCCAGCTCGCGCCGTAGTCGGTCGAGCGGTAGGAGCTGCCGTACGAGCTGGTCGCGAAGGCCAACCCGTCGTGCGGGCTCGCCCACAGGTGCGAGAGCGACTCGTCGGCGTCGAGCAGCGGCGAGAAGCTCGCCGGCGCGAAGGTCTGCCACCCGTCGTCGGTGCGTTGGATCGACGGCTCGTTCGTCGAGATCAACTGGACCAGCGGGCGTTGGGCGAAGACGGCGCAGCCACGCGCGGCGGAGTTGGCGGCGAGCGGGATCTCGACGACGCTCCAGGTCTCGCCGCCGTCGCTCGAGCGGTGCGCCAAGGCCAGATCGTCGCCGTAGTCGGTCGAGGTGCCGAGCACCACGGCGCCGGCCGCGCTGACGCAGCGCAGGCCGCTCTCGCTCACCTCGGGGAGCAGCGCCTGCCAGGTCACGCCCCGGTCGTTGCTGCGATAGAGGCCGCCGCGCGCGTAGTCCTGCAGCGTCGCCGCGAACAGGCGCCCGCCCCCGGCGGCGAGCGCGTAGACCGAGCCGTCGGGCGGGCCGTCGACGATCGGCGCGGCGTGGCGCAGGTGGTCGGTCGAGCGCCACAGCGCGCCGCCGCCATAGTTGTGCCGCGTGCCGGCGAAGACGAGGCCGCCGCCGGCGGGGAGCAGCGTCGTCACCGGCACCCGGTTGAGCCCGTGCGACTCGCGTCGCCAGGTGAAGCCGGCGTCGTCGCTGCGGAAGAAGCCCTGGCCGGCGAGGCCGGCGAAGAGGACCTCGGGCCGGCTCGGGTGAGGCTCGAGCGTCGCGACGACGCGGTCGAGCAGCGCGATCCGGTTCCAGCTGCTCGCCGAGAGGTCGCCGCGGTACAGCCCGTCGCGGGTGCCGGCGTAGAGAGCGCTCTGTCCGACGCTGACCGCGAGGTCGAAGATCGCCTGGGTCGCGGTCCCGGCCGCCGGCGGCAGGTCGGCGGCGTGCTGCCAGGTCTCGCCGTCGTCGTCGGAGCGGAACAACACCGCGGCGTCCCAGGCGGAGAACGCGGCGTAGACGCGACCGGCGAGCGTCGGGTGGAAGACGATCGCCGTCGCCGCGTAGCCGTCGGGCAGCGATTGGTCGCTCGCGGCGAGGGTGAAGCTCTCACCGGTGTCGTCGCTCTGCCACAGCTCTCCGTTGCTGCTGTAGAGCACGCGCGCCGGATCGAACGGTGAGATGGCCCCCCCCTCGCACGGGCCGGCGGCCGCGCCGGGCGCGACCACCTGGCGCCAGTCCTCGCCGTCGTTCCCCGAGAGGTAGAGCGATGACTCCAGGTGCAGGCCGACGAACACGCGCGTCGGGCTGGCGAAGACACAGCTGATGTAGTCGCCGGTCGCGGCCGGGGGCGCGAGGCGTGTCCAGGTGAGGCCGGCGTCATTCGAGAAGTAGAGCTGGTTCGAGTGGTAGATGCCGCGCCAGAACCAGATCCGCGCGCCGAGCGGATCCGGCCGGGCGAAGCCGCCCGCGCCGATGTCGCTGTTGGCGTCCGACCAGCCGCCGGCGTGCTCGGTCCAGGCCGCGACCTCGAGCGGCCGGCGGAACACCGCCCGGCTGTCCTTCGGGCTGGCGAGCAGGACCGGCTCGTCGGCACCGAGCACCGTCAGCGTGTCGACCGCGCCGCCGCGCGGACCGGCGAGCAGCTCCCAGGCGGGCGTCGCGATGGTCACCCCGGCGAAGACCTTGACCTGTGGCGCGTCGGCGGTCCAGGCCGAGACGACGAAGGACTGGCCGGCCGAGGCGGCGAGCGGCGCCGTGTAGGTGCCGACCCGGTCGATCGTGCCGTTGGCCGCGTCGCCGCCGACCACGCCGCCGGCGGCGAAGACCACCGGCGTGTCCGGGGCGGCCGGAGCGGTGGCGACGAAGCGCACCACGCCGCCCGGGGCGACGATGCTCGAGGTCGGCACCAGGCAGAGCGGCGCCTCGTCGCACGTCGGCGTCGCGCAGAGCCAGTCGGCGCAGACCTCATCGCGCGGGCACTCGTCGTCGTAGTCGCACGGCCGCGCCCCCTCAACGCAGCGGCCGTCGACGCAGGCGAGCCGCTCCGGGCAGTCGGCGTGGGTCTGGCAGGGCGGCGGCGCGAAGCGGACGCGGAAGTCGGTGAGGCAGCCGGTGGCGCTGCCAGCGGCGAGCAGCACGGCGAGCAGGCGCGCGCGCTTCATCGCGCACCCCCGCTGCTGTCATCGAGGAGGAACAGCGTCGCGGCGGCGGCGCTGAGGACGGCGGTGGCGATCAGGCTGATGTTGGTCCAGGTGCGCAGCTGCTCGCCGTCACGCTTCAGCGCCCGCGCGTCGGCGAGCGCCGCGGTGGTCGGGCAGCGGCCGCGCGGACAGAGCTCGGTCTGCTGGCCGTGGGTGCGCAGGGTCAAAAGCCCTGCGGTCAACGCGCCGGCGCCGGCCAGCGCCGCACCGCCGGCGGTGCCCCACTTGGCCCACCACCAGCCGCGGGCGGTCGGGGTGTCGCTGGTCGCGACGACCGGCAACGTCTCGACCGGCGGAGCGAGCGCCTGGGGCAGGATCTCGGCCATCCGCGCCGAGATCGCCGCCTCGTCGCCGCTCAGCGACTCGCTGACCGCGACCGTGGCGGTGCGCTTGGCGACGCGCACGGCCCGTAGCGTCACCGACCAGTGCTCGCCGAGCTGGGCGAGGGTCGCGACCAGCACGACGTCGGCCTCGGCGATGGCGCCGATCTCGCACAGGCAGGCGACCTCGGCCAGACAGTCGGCGAGGTCCGGGTACTCGCCGCTGACGATCTCGCGCACCGGCTCCCGCTTGATCGTCTCGAAGCCGGCCACCCTGCGGACCTGGAGCTCGAGATCGGTCCGCGCCCAGGTGGCCAGTGCGTCGTCGTCGACGCCGACCGGGACCACCTGCCAGACCAGGACGCGCTCGGTCGCTGCGGCGTGCGCCGCCCCGGCGATCGACGCGGCGACCGCCGTCAATCCGACGACCCAGCGGTGAGATCTGACGCCCACCCGCCAAAGCATAGACGATGTGGCGGGGCCCGCCTAGACGGACGGTCACGATTCCCGATCACCATGGGCGGCCTCGCCCGAGGAAGAACCGCAAACGGGGTGTGCGCGAAACGCGCACCTCGCTCCGCGTTCGATTTTTCGGCAACAGCTGGGACGGCGATCCGATAACCGGTCGTCCACGACAACGCCAGTGCTCACCCACCGCATCAGGAGATAAACGATGCCAGCGCTCACCTTCGCCCCGACGCCCGAGCGGTTCGCCAAGACCTGGACCCAGCACTTCGCCGCCGCCGTGCGCGCCTGCGCCGGCAAGGATGGCCGGCTGTCGCGTAGCGAGGCGAAGAAGATCGCCGGGCTCAACGGCTCGTTGAAGCTGTGGAGCGACAACGCGGTGAACTTCCTCGAGCACACCGACCAGAAGACCGTGAGCGTCGAGAAGCTCATCGGCTCGGGCTACAACTACGCCTACGCCAACGCGGCGAAGGTGGCCGGCCGGGGCAACACCGTGTCGTTGACCGAGGCCCGGCGCATGGCCCTCGACCTGCGCGACGACTTCGCCTACCTGCGCGGCAAGCTCGACGTCGACGCGATCTGAGCCGGCGCAGCAGCGCCGCCTCCGTGGTTGAGCCGCGCACCCCCCGACTCAGCGGGGGATCATCGTCGGTCGGAGGATATCGGCCACCGCCGCGCACAGCTCCCGCGAGCCGGACACCTGCACCCACTGGGCGAGGAAGGCGCCGCACAGCCAGGGGTCGACCTTGACGCTGCCGCCGTGCTTCTGGGCCACCTGCTCGAGCGCGTCGAGCTGCGCCGGGCTGATCTTCGCGAAGTAGGTCCTCGAGACGGTGCGCGTCGCCTGCAGCTTGCGGGTCGCGTGGGTGTCCAGCATCCGCTCGATGCGCGTGCGGTCCACCGTCGAGAGGGCGTCGAGCTGCTTGGCCAACGCCTCGTATCCGCCGCCGCGCATCACCTCGCGGTGCCCGATCACACCGTCGCCGGCCTCGCTCCGCCAACCGGCGCCGTTGTCGAAGCGGCGCAGCAGCACCTCGGCGGCGTCGTTCGGGCGGGCAGCGGCTGCTTTGATCTCGGGCATAACTCGCTCCTTGTCGTCCTTGTCGTTGTCGTGATCAGAGTATCGGCCGCCGTGCGGCGAAGTTGCGCGCCGGCGCCCCGGTTCGCGGGCTGTCCTGGCGCGGCCGCGCCGGTGTAGACTCGACGGGTCGATGCACCTCCGTTCGCCAGCGCGCTGGTTCACCCTGGGGGCCGCCCTCGTTGCCGCGGCCTGCGTCAGTCGCAGCGCGCTGGTCCTGCCCGAGTACGCGGTCGCCGGCGATCCGGCCGGCGCGGGTGGCGACGCCCAGGCCCAGGGAGGCGAGGCGGGCGCCGGCGGCGATACGCAGCCGCAGGGGGGCGAGAACGGAGATCCTCCGCCCGGCGACTCGCCCTGGGCCGCGCCCGGCTACGGCCCGTTCGCGACCAGCGTCGCGCTGGCGACGAAGCTGACCGTGACCGTCGCCGGCGAGCTCGAGCTGGCGTTCGACCCCGCCGACGGCGGGACGATCGACACCTGGCACGACCTCGCGCTCGACCCCGGGCGGGCGGTCAACCTGGCCAGCGGCGAGGCCTACAACGACTACGACGGGCTCTTCTTCCAGCGCGTCGACGTCGAGGCGGCCTGGCGCCCGCAGGGCAAGGACACCAGCGCCGCCGTCGAGCTGCTCGCCACCAACGCGGTGCGCACCGTGGTGCACGTCTCGGCGCTGCTCAACGCCCCGACGCTCGACATGACGGTGCGCCAGCGCTACGTGATCGTGCCCACCGGCGCGTTGCGGGTGCAGGCGACCTACACCGCCGTCGACGCGGTGACGCCGCTGGAGATCAACTACGGCCTGAGCGTCGCCAACGCCGCGTCAACCGGCCTGACCTGGGTGCACGCCACCGCCGACGAGGACCCCCTGCCGCTGCGGGTCTCGACGCCGGCGCCGGCGTTCATCTTCCACCACGCGCCGCTCGGCGGCGGCGTGGTCTTCACCGCGTTGACGCCGCTGCCGGCGCTGCCGGCTGGTAGCTTGATCTTCGGCGTCTACGACCTGGCCAACGTCGAGTACATCTACTACATCGAGCCCAACCGGCCGTTCGCCGCCGGCGAGTCGCTGACCCGGGAGCTGCAGCTGCTGCTCAAGCCGACCGGCACGACCGACAGCCTGGCGGTGCGGCCGCGGGTCGACGACGCGTTGACACCACCGACGGTGAGCGTCCTGCTCGGCGGCGAGTGGCGCGAGAACGGGGCGGCCTTCTCGGCCGCGGACGCGGCCGCGCTGGCGCTCGCCGACCCCGGCG
>JBFYZW010000288.1:0-10910 GCA_041309305.1 Deltaproteobacteria bacterium
GCAGTCGACCGACGTGTCGAACTGCATCATGGGGGCGATTCGCACCTGGGTCTTCCCGCAGCCGAAGGGGGGCGAGGTGATCGTCAACTACCCGTTCATCTTCAAGAGCATCGGCTTCTGATCCAGGTCACGCCTGGCACGCCTGGCACGCGGGAGCCTCTGGTCCCGCGTCCGGTTCTGTGCTCCAATCCGCGGTCTCACAAGGAGCGACTCATGGATATCGGTGAGATCATCAAGGTTCCGTTTCAGGACAAGAAGTGGCTGACCAAGAGCCTGCTGATGGGCGTCTTCCTGCTCATCCCGATCGCCGGAGCGTTGAACCTGCTCGGCTACATCAAGGCCTGCTACCAGGCGTTCCACGACGGCAAGACCGAGCTGCCGGAGGCCAACCTGAGCTACATCGGCGCCGGGTGGTGGCTGTTCGTCGCGATGCTGCCGGCGGTCGGCGCGATCATCCTGCTGGTAATCGTCTTCCAGGTGCTGGGCTTCGTCGCCTTCAAGATCGCGCGCGGGTTGGCTGGCGTCGTCGGGATCGTCTCGATGCTGGCGATGCTCGCCGCCTGGCTGGCGCTCGCGGTCGCGGCGCCGGCGATCATCTACCTGCACGTGGTCAAGGGCGAGCGCTGGGCCTCGGCGAAGTTCGGCGAGATCATCGCGCTCATCAAGGCCGACGCCGGCGTCTACATGATGCTCTGGCTCTGCTTCTTGGTCGCCGGGATCATCGGCGGCCTCGGGCAGCTGGCCTGCGGCATCGGCATGCTGGTGACCATGCCGCTCGGCTACGCGATGCAAGGCGCGGCGCTGGCGGCCTTCGCCAAGCTGCAGAAGTAGCGCCGCGGCGCTCAGCCGCGCTCGGCGCCGATCGGCGCCACCGCCCGTGCCTCGGCGAGCACCGCCGCGTGCCGCTCGGCGTCCATCTCGATGAACAAACCCTCGGCGGTCGCGAAGGCGTCCCCGCCGTCGCTGCTCAGCTCCGCCGCCATGCGCACCTTGCGTTGGCGGGCCTCGACCACCCAGGCGGCGAAGAGCGCCACGGTGCCGAGCGGTAGCATGCGGCGGAAGTTGATCGTCAGCTTGGCGGCGAGCACGCGGTGGCCGGCGAGCCAAGCGGCCCCGCCCATCGCCTCGTCGAGGATCGCCGCCATGCTGCCGCCGTGGGCGAAGCCGGGCGGGCCGACCGCGCCGGGACCGAACCAGGCCTTGCCGACCAGCGCCCCGTCGGCGTCGCGGCGGAAGTAGCGCACCCGCAGGCGCTCACCGTCCGGCTCGCCCGAGACGAAGGACGCCGGCGTGCGTTCGGCTGCGGCGGCGAGGGGTGACCAGCCGGGCAGCGGCTCGAGCAGCATCACGCGGCTCCGTTCAGCCGGCCTCGCCGTCGGCGGCGAAGCGGCCGGTGGTGGAGAACTCGGCCAGCAGCTGGTCCTTGGCCGCGAAGCGTTGATGCAACCAGTCGGCCAGCGCCTCGGCCTCCTCGGGCAGCTCGTCGATGGCGAAGCGGCGCACGTGCAGGTGGGCCTCGCGGACGTACCCTTTGATCCACTGCCACAAGGTCGGCACGCCGCCGACGTAGCCGATGGTGACGTCGTAGACCGCCTGGATGTGCCCGCGCAGCCCCTGGACGGTGGCGACGAAGCCCTTCGACCGCGGCGTCAGCAGGTGCTGGAGCACCGGCAGGCCGTGGCTGCGGGCGTACTCCTGCGAGCGGCGCAGCTTGTCCGGCAGCAGGCGCGTGCCTTCGACGAAGCTGACCACCCACACCGGCGTGCGGTTGGCGCGCACCGCGGCGAAGGTGCGCGCGATCTTGTCTCGATCGGCGAGCCAGTCGCGACGGATGAACAGGTTGTCGAGGAAGAGCATGCCCCAGCCGATGCCGGGCACGTACTTGAGCACGTCCTTGACGAACCACTTCAGATCGCCGAGACGCCCGTGCCGCCGCGCCAGGCGGAAGAGCACGGTGATGTCGGTCATCTGCTGGTGGTTGGCGACCAGCAGCGCGTTCTCCTGATCGGGGAGCGCGTCGCCGGTGATGCGGACGTCGATGCCGTGGACCCGATCGCCGAACCAGTCGCACATTCCCCACCAGGTGTCGGCGGCGGCGCGGTTGAGCGCGCGGCAGGCGCGCGGCGAGATAGGCCGGAGGAGCAGGCTGAAGGTCTGGAGCACGTTGAAGGCGAGCAGCGTGACGAACAGGAAGGTGAAGATCAGCCCGCCGGTGAAGTTGCCGGCCAGGCGGCGCCAGAGACCGGGCGGGGAGGGGAGCGGTTGCATGCAGTCTGTTACCGGGCCCCTCGTCCGGAGGCAAGCGAAACGGGCGGTCGGGGCGGTTGACAAGCGGCGCGAAGCGGTCAATTTGGCGCAAGGACCACTTCGTCTATGGAGGAGCACATGAACACGCGCGATGGAATGTCGAATCCGGACGATCACGCTGGGACGTTGCTCGGGGTACCGCGCCGCGAGTTCCTTGCCGGCGCCGCAGGCGCGATCGCCCTCGGGGCTCTGGCGCGGCCGGCGCACGCCGTGACGCCGCCGGCGAGCAAGCCGGCTGCGGCGCTGGCGCTGCCGCCCTTGCCCTACCCGGAGGACGCGCTCGCACCGGTGATCTCGGCCCAGACGATCGGCCTGCACTACGGCAAGCACCACCGCGGGTATCTGACCAAGCTGAACGAGCTCGTCGCCGGCACCGCGCTGGCCGGCAAGTCACTCGAGGAGGTGGTTCGGGCCAGCGCCGGGAAGCCCGAGCAGCAGGCGGTGTTCAACAACGCCGCCCAGGTGTGGAACCACACCTTCTACTGGCGGAGCCTCGACCCCAAGGGCGGCGGCGATCCGCCGGCGGCGCTGCGCAAGCGGATCGTCGATTCGTTTGGCGACGTCGCTGCGTGCAAGAAGGCGCTGGCCGAGGCCGCGACCAGCCAGTTCGGCAGCGGCTGGGCGTGGCTGGTCGCCGACGGCGCTCGCTTGAAGGTGCTCAAGACCGGCAACGCCGACACGCCGCTGACCTCACCGGTCAAGCCGCTGCTCACCATCGACGTCTGGGAGCACGCCTACTACCTGGACTACCAGAATCGGCGCGCCGAGCACGTCGGGGCGCTGCTCGACAAGCTGCTCAACTGGACGTTCGCGGCCGCCAACCTGTGATCCGGGGCGGGCGGGATCGCGACAGCGGGGAACGTTGATGGCCTTCGCGTCGCTCGCGGCTGCGCTGGTCGCGGTGAGCTCGCTGCCCGGGGCGAGCGTGGCCGCTCAGGAGAACGAGCGGCCGCCCGCCTACCCCTGGCCGCACGCCGCCGGGGCCGAGACGATCGCCGCGCGCTTCGCGCCGCCGGAGGGCTACGCGCGGGTCCCGGTGGCGGAGGACAGCTTCGCCGCCTGGTTGCGCGGCCTGCCCTTGCTGCCCGGTCGCGGCGAGGTGCGGCTGCACACCGGCAAGCGCAAAGGCAACCAGGCCGACCACGTCGCGGTGATCGACATCGACGTCGGCGCGCGCGATCTGCAGCAGTGCGCCGACGCGGTGATCCGGCTGCGCGCCGAGTACCTGCGTCACCGGCAACGCGACGCCGACGTCTGTTTCCGCTTCACCAGCGGGGCGGCCAACCCCTGGGCGCGATGGGCGGCCGGCGATCGGCCGCGGGTGCGCGGTAAGGAGGTGAGCTGGCGGGTGAAGGCCGCCGCCGCCGACTCCACCTACGCGAGCTTCCGCGCCTACCTCGACAACGTCTTCTTGTGGGCAGGCACCGCCTCGCTGAGCCTCGAGCTGCAGCCAGTCGTCGAGCCCGAGGACGTGCGGTCGGGCGACGTCTACATCGAGGCCGGCTACCCCGGCCACGCGGTGCTGGTGGTCGACGCGGTCGTGGACACCGCGGGCAGGCGGCTCTTTTTGCTCGCCCAGAGCCACATGCCGGCCCAGCAGCTCCACCTGCTCGACAACCCCGGAGCGCCGCACGCCCCCTGGTACGAGACCCACCCGGCCGACCCCCTGGTGACGCCGCCGTGGACCTTCGCGCGCGCCGCGCTGCGCCGCTTCGCTGAAGAGGGCTGCCCCGCGCCGCGCTGAGCCGAGCGGCTGGCTTGTGCGGGGCACCCGGTCTACGATGTCTCGCATGGCCTCGCCCCCGGTGCGCCTGATCGTCGGTCTTGCGGCGGCGGTGGTCGTCGCGGGCCTCGCCGGGCTGGTCGGGGTTGGCACCTGGTTCGCGCGCCACACCACGACCAGCACCACGCTCTCCAGCGCCGAGCGGGAGGTGGTGCTGACCGCCGAGGCGATCGCCGCGTGGCACGGTGAGCTCGAGCTGTCGCCGGAGGGCGTCGAGGCGGTCGAGACGACCCGCTTCTCCGGCCTCGGCGGGACGCTGGAGATCGAGTACGAGTACGAGGCCGACGGGCTCTACCTGCTCAACTGGGTGAACAAGGAGCTGACGCGTCGCGACGCCCGCCAGCTGTACACGATGTTCGAGCTCGGCCTGGCGGTGGGCCTGCGCGGCGAGGACGCGCCCGAGCGCGTCGACTGGAGCGCGCGCTGCCGCTTCGGCGACGAGTCGGTGGCGCAGCTGCTCGTCTCTGACGACGAGCCGGTCGGCCACGTCGTCCGCGTGCTCGACGGCCGGTGGGTCTACGCCTTCATCGTCGTCGGGGTGCACGCCGACGGGCCCGCCACGCTCGCGGAGTTGGTGCAGCCGCGCCTCGCGGCGATGAAGCGGCTGTCGCTCACCGACAGTGAGCCGGTGGAGCGATGAGCCGCCTCGGCTGCATCACCTCTCTAGTGTGGCTGGCGAGCTATGGCCTCGGGTGCGCGCGCAGCGGCTTCGAGAGCCGCGGTCTCGAGGGTGACGATGACCGGCGGCGCGGCGACAATGATCTCGCGGCGGACGGAGTCGCGCCCGGCGGCGATGCGCCAATCGTCACCTCGCCGGTCTACGTCAGCGGCGTCGAGATAGGCTTCACGGTCAACGATCTGGTGATCGACGGCACCCGGCTCTACGCCGCGACCAGCGCGCCGGGGCAGGAGTTGCAGGTCTACGACGCCGGCGATCCGACTGGGCTGCAGCTCCTCGGCAGCGCGCCGCTGGCCGGGGTGGGCGAGGGGCTCGCGGTCGTCTGGCCGATCGTCTACGCGGTCGGGCAGGGCGCCCAGCTCGAGCTCTTCTCGGTCGCGTCGATGCCCCCGTCGCGCCTCGGCGGCGCGGCGACGGCCGACGTCGGCTACGCTGTGGATGTCGACCCGAGTCTCCGGCGCGTCTACGTCACCAGCGCCGGCGGCGGTGACGATCTGGAGATCTTCGCGGCCGATGACCCCGCGGCGCCGACGAAGCTCGGCGGGCTGGAGCTGCAGAGCAACTACTACCTCAAGGGGGTCGATGCCGAGGGCGACGTTGTCTACGCCGCCGGGCAGCGGCTGTGGGCGATCGAGGTGACCAATCCGTCGGCGCCGCTGGTGCTCGACGAGGCCGGGTTCTACTGGTACGCCGAGGACCTGCAGGTCGTCGGCGCGCTCGCCTACGGTCTGGAGTCGAACAACACGGGCAGCGACCAATTGCGGATCTTCGACGTCAGCGACCCGCGCGACATCGTGCAACTCGGCGCGGTGTACGCCTCGGAGAGCTACACCCGCAGCCTGGCGGTCACGGGGGCGACCGCCTACGTGGTGATCGACGACTACATCGACACCCTCGACGTGATCGATGTCAGCGACTCGGCTAACCCGGCGCTGGTCGGCTTCGCCGATCTCGGCACCGGCGGCCAGGCGGTGACGGTGAGCGGCGACTACGTCTTCGTCGGGCTGGTCGCCGGCGACGACGAGGAGCTGCGCGTCTATCGGCGGCGGTGAGGGACGCGCTCGCCGGCACGCCTCACGGTTGAAACCAGGTCAACGAGTAGTCGATCGGGATCCCGCCCGAGATCCCCGCATCCGCCTGGATGCTGAGGCAGGCGTGGCTATGGATCACCGGGCCGCTCGCACCGCCGAGGTCGCCATTGCTCGCTGAAATGGTCGACAAAAGCAGCGTCGGGTCGCAACCGTCGTACCAGCTCAGCGAGAGCGTGGCCGTGCCCGGCGAGAAGCTGAGGTGCACCCCTACGCCGTCTTGCGGTACCGAGACCGGCAGGAGGAAGACATCCGTGTCCCAGACGCGGCACAGCGCGCCGTTCGTGAGCTCACCCGCGTCGCTCGCCACCGGATAGGCTCGATCCAGGGTGTTGTTCAACTCGTGGGCGTCGCCGCCGCACGGCAAACCTGCGGTGACCTCCAGGGTGTAAGGGGAGGCTCGGGGGTCCGCGCCGGTCACGCCCAGGACCTCGATGCAAGCCTCCAGGTTGTCGGGCATGCGCTGGACGGCGCAGACGGTGTCGCCGGCGCCGTACCAGTCGTCGCAGACGACCTGGAGATCGCCGTCGTTGCAGTCGGTGAGGGCGAGCCAGTAGGTCGTGGTGAAGCCAGCCGACCACCCGAGCCGCACGCTCAAGCCACCCTGACCGGCTACGAGCCGGGCGCGGTAGTGGTCAGGGCTGTTCGGGCAGAGGACCCCTGCCGAGACCGTCGTATAGGGTCCGCCGGGCTCGGCGCTCAGCAGGTGCGCACCGTACGTGCTGTCGTTCGGCTCGAACGGGTCGTCGATGCAACCGGTGCCGGTGTCGCCGCCCACCACGGGGTCTGCGCCGGGCGAGGGGTCGGCGTGGTGTGCGCCGTGGTCACCCCCGAATTGGTCGGTCGCGGCGCCGGGCTCATCACCAGCGAGAGGATCTCCTTCGGGGAAGAGGAGCGGCAAGGCCTGGTAGGTACAGGCGAGCGCGCCGAGGTGCACGAGCACGAGCGCGCTTGTCATCACCTTGACTGGTTCCATCTTCTCACCCCATTGTTCCTCGGCGTTCGGCGCGGCGCAATGGTGCGCAGTCGGTCACGACCCGGGCGCCTCGGCTGGAGGTCTCGTCGATGAGTGAAACGCCATCCCCTGGAACGGCGGCGCCGCGCTCCTTCCTCGGCCGGGCGCTGGGGGTGATCGAGCGGGTCGGCAATGCGCTGCCTCACCCGGTGACCCTGTTCGCCGGCGCCGCGCTCCTGGTGCTGCTCTTCTCCGCCGCGGTCGCGTCGTTGGGGCTCGAGGTCGTTCACCCGGCCACCGGCGAGACGATCAGCGCGGTGAACCTGCTCTCGGTCGACGGGCTGCACCGCATCCTCGGCCGGCTGGTGACCAACTTCACCAGCTTCGCGCCGCTCGGCACGGTGCTGGTGGCGATGCTCGGCATCGCGGTGGCCGAGGGGAGCGGGCTGATCGCCGCGGCGCTGAAGCTGCTCGTCTTGTCGGCGCCGCGCCGGCTGTTGACCTTCGTCATCGTCTTCGCCGGCATCATGTCGAACACCGGCGGTGAGATCGGCTACGTGCTGCTCCTGCCGCTCTCGGCGATGATCTTTCTCGCGGTGGGTCGCCACCCGATCGCCGGCCTGGCGGCGGCGTTCGCCGGCGTCTCCGGCGGCTACAGCGCCAACCTGCTGCTCGGCACGATCGACCCGCTGCTCGCCGGCTTGACCGAGGAGGCGGCGCATATCGTCGACGCGAGCTACCGGGTCAACCCGGCGTGCAACTACTACTTCATGGCCGCCTCGACCCTGATCGTCGCCGCGCTCGGCACGCTGGTGACCGAGCGGGTGGTCGTGCCGCGGCTTGGGCGCTACTCCGGCGCCGAGCAGGCCGAGCTCGGCGCGTTGACCCGGGAGGAGCGTCGTGGGCTCGTCGCGGCGCTGCTCGCGGCGCTCGCCTTCACGGGCTTGGTGCTCTGGGGCACGGTCCCGGCCGATGGTTTCCTGCGCGATCCGATCAGCGGCGATCTGCTGCACTCGCCATTCATGTCCGGGATCGTCGCCCAGATCTTCGCCGGGGGCCTGGTCGTCGGCCTCGCCTACGGGGTGGCCGCCGGCACGGTGCGCAGCGACCAGGACGTGGTCAAGAGCATGGCCAAGGCGATGGAGACCCTCGCCGGCTACCTGGTGCTGGTCTTCTTTGCCGCCCAGTTCGTCGCCTTCTTCAACTGGACCAACCTGGGCCTGATCGTCGCCATCGAAGGGGCGATGGTGCTCGAGCGCTCGGGGTTGCCGACCATCGCGCTGTTGGTCCTGTTCGTCGTCGCGGTCGGCGTGACCAACCTGGCGCTCGGCAGCGCCTCGGCGAAGTGGGCGCTGCTCGCGCCGGTGTTCGTGCCGATGTTCATGCTGCTCGGCTACACGCCCGAGTTCACCCAGGCGGCCTACCGCGTCGGTGACAGCGTCACCAACGTCATCTCGCCGATGATGTCCTACTTCGCGCTGGTGGTCGCCTACGTGCAACGCTACGAGCCGCGCGCCGGCCTCGGCACGCTGGTCGCGACGATGCTGCCCTACAGCGTCGTCTTCCTGATCGGCTGGACGGCGCTGCTCGCCCTGTGGGTCGTCGCCGGCTTGCCGCTCGGCCCGGGCGCGGGCCTCTACCTCGGCCGGTGAGCACTGCGCCGTTCATCTACACGCTCTTCTGAGCGCCAACGGGGAGGGTGATGCGAGAACAACCGGAGGGCACAGGGGCTGCGACGACCGCTCGGGAGCCGACGACAGATCCTGGCGGGTTGGCCGCCGGCCGAGCTCGAGCGCCGAGGCGAGGCAGGCTGTCGCGTGCGTTGATCGCCCTCGGGGTCATCGGCGCCGTCGGCCCGTTCGCCGCCGCGCCGATCTTGCGCGCGCTGGTGGTCGAGAACTTCTCGGTGCCCGGCGCCAGCATGCTGCCGACCCTCGCGGTCGGCGACCAGTTCCTGATCCTCAAGAACGAGGCGAACCGGACGCCCGAGCGCGGGCGGGTGATGGTCTTCCGCGCGCCGCTCGCGGGTGGCGAGGCCTACGTCAAGCGCGTCGTGGCGCTCGGCGGCGACGAGGTCGCGGTGCGGGACGGGGCGCTGGTGCTCAACGGCGAGGTGGTGCCGCGACGGCTGGTGCAGCCCTCGGCGGCGTTCGAGGAGCGGGTCGGGCCGGGGCGCGAGTGGGTGTCGCTGCGCGCCGCGGTCTATGAGGAGGAGGTCGGCGACTTCGTCTACCAGGTGCTCGTCGACCTCGACCCGGCGCAGCGCCTGCCCGACTTCGGCCCCGAGCGCATTCCCGAGGGCCAGGTCTTCTTCCTCGGCGACAACCGCCACCACTCGTTCGACAGCCGGGCCTGGGGCCCGGTGGCGGTCGGGGAGCTGTTCGGCTCGGCGACGCGGATCGTCTTCTCCTACGGCCCGGACGGCGTGCGTCGCGAGCGGATCGGCCGGGCGGTGCATCAACGGCGGCCTTCGGCCGACGACGCCGGCGGTCGCTGAACGGCGGTTGCCTGCGCGGCGGCGGTCATCTATGAGCCGGCGATGAGTTCGTTCGATCGCGCGACGGTGGCCCTGGTGACCGGTGCCGGCTCGGGCATCGGCGCCGCGGTGGCGCGGCGGTTGCGCCGGGACGGGGTCGGCGGGCTGGTCCTCGTCGATCGGGCCGCGGCGGGGTTGGCGACGGTGCGCGCCGAGCTCGAGCGGGGCGGGGCCGAGGTGCTGGAACGGGTGCACGACGTCGCCGACGCGGCGGCGTGGGCCGAGACCGGGGCGGCGGTGCGCGCGCGCTTCGCCCGGTTGGACCTGGCGGTCGCGAACGCCGGGATCGCCGACGGGGGGGTGATCACCGACTACCCGTTCGACGCCTGGCGGCGGGTCATGGCTGCCAACGCCGACGGGGTGTTCCTCACCCTCCAGCAGGCGATGCGGCTGATGCAGCCGGCGGCCGACGGGGGCCGCGGCGGTGGGGCGATCGTCGTCGTCGCCTCGGCGGCGGGTATGAAGGCCGAGCCGGGCGTTGGCGCCTACTCGGCGTCGAAGGCTGCGGCGTTGCAGCTGATGCGCGTCGCGGCGAAAGAGGGGGCGCCGGTGGGGATCCGCGTCAACGCCGTCGCGCCCGGCGGGGTCGAGACGCCGATCTGGCGCGACGTCCCGTTCTTCCAGGAGCTCGTCCGCGAGCACGGCTCCGAGGCCGCCGCCTTCGCGGCGATGGCGGCGCAGGCGACGCCGGTCGGTCGCTTTGCCACCGCCGACGAGGTGGCGCATCAGATCGTCGGGCTCCTTTCCGACACGGCGGCGATGATCACCGGCGCGACGCTGGTGATGGACGGCGGCTACTCGCTCTGAATCGGAGGGCGTCCTCCGTCAACCTGCTGGCGCCGCGGCCGAGTCGTGATATGAGCGCGCCCATGATCACCGTGACCCAGTTCAACAGTATCGTGCTCAAGAACGCCAAGCAGGCACTGGCCAAGCTGCCCAAGGGGAAGCCGGCGGTCGAGGAGCGACCGGCCGAACGCCCAGCCGACGAGCCCGAGGCGGCCGACGCCCAAACGGCGGACGAACCGAGCGACGCGCCGGCCGCACGCGAAGGTGGCCCGGCGGCGGAGGAGGTCGAGGCGCCGGCCGGCGAGGCGAACGAAGCGGCCGTGGCCGAGGAGGGTGCGCCCCCGGCAGCAGCCGCCGAAGGGACCGAGGCGCCACCCGCGGCCGAGGTGGAGCTGTTGATGCGCGAGCTGGCTGTAGACGAGGAGCGCGCGGCGCGGCTCATCGACGCGCTGGCGCTGGTCGGCAATCGGCTCGATCGGGTGCGGCAGGTGACCGTGGTCAAGCCGGAGGGTGCGCCGGCCCGCGGTACGAAGCGCGGCGAGTTCGTCTACCTCATCGAGCAGGTCGGCGGTGACACTGGACGCGATCGCGATCGGCGCGGTGGTCGTGGTGGGCGGCGGGGTGGTCCGGGCGGGCGCGGCGGCCCGGGTGGCGGTCGCGGCGGTCCCGGTGGCGGTCGGGGTGGACCGCGGACCGGCGAGAAGTCGGAGGCTGACGGCGATCTCACCGGCCGCTTCTCGATGGACGCGGCGGCAGCGGATCGCAAGCGCGCCGAG
>JBFYZW010000289.1:0-4721 GCA_041309305.1 Deltaproteobacteria bacterium
GGACCACCCGGCCGTCGACCAACCAGGCCTCGCCGCCCGGGTACCAGGCGACCTGCGCCGGGCGGTCGTCGAGGCGGTCGTTGTACCACTTGGCCGGCGGGCCCATCGCCGCGACCAGGTCGGCCTGCTCCATCCCCTCGACCAGCTGCTTGTGCTTGATCGCCACCTGCACGGTCGGGGCGCGCGTCGCGAGCCAGGCGGTGACCTCGCCCTCGGCGGCGAGCAGCTCGGCGATCGACGCCTCGACCTCCGCCTCGCGCTCCTGGTCCATCGGCAACAGCAGGATGAAGTGCGTCCGTTCGGTCGGCAGACCTGCGGCGTCGGGTGTCAGGCCGAGGTAGATCCACGGGTTGTAGCGCGGCGTGGTCAACATGCGCATCCCCATCGCGTAGACGTCGGGGAACTCGATCCGCTGGATGACGAAGCGCGTGCCGGCCGGGATGATGCCCCGCTGGTTGCGGGGGTGGATCGGCGCGCCGTCGAGGTCGACGATGTGCGAGACCTCGGCGAACGGCTGGGGTGAGAGCAGCCACTTCTTGTTGTCGTCGTAGAGGTCGCCGTAGTAGCACGACTGGCGCAGCTCGACCGTGCGGCCAGCGTGGCGCGCCTCGATGGCGATGCGCGCGGGCTCGGCCAGGCGGGTCTGCGCGGCGCAGGCGACGTGGACGAAGAGGAGCAGGAGCGGTAAGGTTCGGATCATGGATGGTCATCTACCACGGTCGACCGTGGGAGCGAAACGCCTCCTCGTCGGCTTGACCCCGCTGCTGCTGCTGGGCTGCAGCGATGACGGCTTCAAAACCATCCCGCCGCGCGGCGACGTCGAGGGCTACGTCTGTCACCCCGTCGACGACGTGCTGGCCGAGGGGGCGCGGGTCGAGGGGCCGGGCGTCGACGGCGTGGTCGCGACGGTGACCGACGCGGCCGGCTACTTCCTGCTCGAGGGGGTCAAGGCCGGCGCGCAGACGCTGCAGGTGCAGGGGACCGACTTTTCGCTGACCATCGCGGTGACCGTGGTCGCCCGCGAGCGGGTGCGGGCCCCGGATCCGCCCTGCCTCGACGCCGGCGCCGGCATCATCACCGGTCGTATCTGCGCCACCGAGGAGGGGATCGGCAGCGGCGAGGGCTATTGGCTGAGCGGGGCGCGGGTGGTCGTGGTCATCGGTTCGGACACCTACGAGACCGTGACCGACGCCGACGGCTACTTCACGCTCGCCAACGTGCCGGCGGGCCGGCACACGCTGCAGGTCACCAAGGGGAGCTTCTCCGCCGCCGAGGTTGTCGACGTCGTCGCCGGTGAGGTGACCGCGATCGAGCACGTCTGCGTCGCGCCGGACACCGAGCTCGCGGTGGTCACCGGCGAGTTCGACGCCATCGAAACCGTGCTCGGCGGCATGGGCTTCGGGGTGCGCGCCTGCGTGCCGGCCGCGTTTGCCAAGTGCCCGGCGAGCCTCGACCCGTCCGGCACGGTGACGCTGGTCGACGGCGAGTCGACCGCCTTCATCACCGCGTTCCTCGACGATCTCTTCCTGCTCGAGAGCTTCGCGCTGATCTTCTTCAACTGCGGGCTGGTCGATCAGTACCTCTACAGCGCTCCGGACACGGCCAAGAACAACCTGCGCGCCTTCGTCGACGGCGGCGGCTCGATCTACGTCTCCGATCGCGCCTACGAGATCGTCCGGGTCATCTTCCCCGGCGCGCTCGACTTCGTCGGCAACGAATCGAGCTGGGGCGCGGACCGGGAGCGCGGCTGGGTCGGCGTCGCCGCGCCGGCGCTGGCGGGCACGGTGCTCGACGCGAACCTGACGCAGGCGCTCGGACGGGCCAGCGTCACGCTGGTCTACGACAAGGCCCAATGGGTGCCGCTCGACGTGACGCAGCCGGCCAACGCGACGCGCTGGATCGCCGCCAACCCGGAGGTCGACGACGACCGGGACGGCACGCCGGATCGCACCTTGAGCCAGGCGCCGGCGCTCGCCAGCGTGCCGTTCGGCGACGGGCGCATCACCTTCACCACCTTTCACACCCACCAGCAGGCCAACGCCGACATGACCGCGATCCTGCGCTACATCATCTTCGAGCTGTGAGCGCGCTCGCCCCGTCCAGCGCCGCCGCAGCGACCGCCGGCTCGGCCCGACCGTCGACCCTCACCTCGTTGTGCATCATCGGCCTGGCGCTCGCGGTCTTCGCGCTGCTCGCCGCGGCGACCTCGGTGAGCGGGGCGTTCGGGAGCAGCAACCCGTTCCAGTCGCTCAGCGAGCTCGGGCAACCGGCGGAGGTCGTCGAGATGCAGCGGGCGATGCAGGCGGAGATCAACGCCGCGATGGCGCCGTGGGCCACCTGGTACGCGGTGCTCAGCGGGTTGAACCTGCTGCTCGCCGCGGGGCTGATCGCCGGCGGCGTCCTGACGCTGCGGCTGCGCCGTCCGGGAGTCGAGGTCTACTGGCTGACCTTCGCGCTCGGGCTGGTCACCGACGGCCTGGCGATCGTCCCCACGGTCGCGGTGCAGCGCGCGACCTTCGCGGCGATCGACGGTCAGCTCGGCCGACTCCTGGCGCAGGCCCAGTCGCCGCCGGGGATGCCGGGCTTCGGCGAGACGATGCAGGGGATCATGCGGGCGAGCATGATCGCGGGCGCGGCGTTCGCGGTGTTGATGATCCTCGGCAAGCTCGGCTTCTACGTCTGGGGCAGCTGGTACCTCAAGCAGCCGCGCATCCGCAGCCTGTTCAGCTGAATCGTCAGCCGCGCCGCACCGTGTCGCGGACGGCCTGCTCGAGGCCCATCGCCGGCTGGTGGCCGAAGTCGCGCCGGAACGCGGCGTCGGAGATGACCACCGGGTAGCGCAGGAAGTCGAGCAGGTAGCCGGGGAAGGCCTGGAACAGGCCGGCGCCGAGGCGCAGCGCGGTGTGGGCCAGGAGGTAGGGCACCGGCACCAGCCGGGCGCCGGTCAACTCGAGCGCCCGGACGTACGGCAGGGCGCCGACGCCGGCGACGTTGTAGATGCCGACCGCGTCGCCGTCGGCGGCGCGGACCACCGCGTCGACCATGTCCTCCTCGTGGACGAGCTGCCACATCGGGCTGAAGCCGAGCAGGTAGAAGAGGGCCGGTTGGCGCAGGTAGGTGCTGACCGCGTTGCGGATGTTGGGCCCGACGACGTTGCACGGCCTGAGCACGACGGTGCGCAGCTTGCGGTGGCGGAAGACCCAGGTCGCGGCCATGTTGTCGAGCTGCACCGCGTCGGCGAGCTGCGGGTAGGTGGCCGAGGCGCGCAGCGGGTCATCCTCGTAGATCGGGATGTGGTTGTGCGGGTGCGCGCCGTAGATGTGGTAGGTGGAGAGGACCACCAGGCGCTCGACGCCGTGCTTGACGCACAGCTCCATGATCTTGGCGCTGCCGACGACGTTCAGATCGAACCGCTTGTTGGCCTGCACCTTCAGGTTGCCGACCCGCCCGAGGTGCAGCACCCGCCGCGGCCGGTGCCGGCGGACGATGTCCTCGATGCGCGTCTTGTTGTAGTTGGCGCGGTAGCAGCGGACCCCGGCGGGGATCAGGCGATGGACCGGGCGGTAATCGACGCCGATCACCTCGTCGCCGCGCGCGGCCAGGCGAGCGGCGCACAGCTGCGCCAGGCTGCCGGCGATGCCGGTGATGAGCGTGGTGGTCACATCGGCTCCATCACGCGAACCACCCGGTGCGCGCCCGGCGGCCGCGGTCGATGAGCTCTGCCACCGCCTTCTGCACGACGGCGACCTTCTGGTCGATCACCTCGTCCTCGTCGTCGAACGGGCCGGCGAAGTGCAGCGGCTCGCCGACGTGGATATGGAAACGCGTCGGCAGGGGCAGGAAGGCCAACGGGCCGAGCAGCGGCAAGAGCGCCGGTACCGGCATGTACGGCATGCGCAGGAGCTCGGCCAGCGGCTTGAGGTTCGCGATCGAGATGATCGACTCCTCGGCGCCGACGATGCCGACCGGCACGATCGGCGTGTCGGTCTGCAGCGCCAGGCGCACGAAGCCGCGGCCGAAGTCGGCGAGCTGGTAGCGGTGCGCGAAGGTCTTGCCCGAGCCGCGCGTGCCCTCGGGGAAGACCAGGATGCCGCGGTTGGCCTCGAGCAGGTTGCGACAGTTGATCGGGTCGCCGAGCACGACGCCGGAGCGGGAGAAGGCGACGTTGACCAGCGGCAGGGTGGGGAACCAGCGCTCGGCCATGGCGCGGAGCAGGCGCGGCCGCTCGCCGCCGATCAGGCAGGCGACGCTGACCACCAGGGCGTCGAACGGCAGCTGCCCCGAGTGGTTGGGGACCACCAGCACCCGACCGGTCGGGAGGTGCTCGAGCCCGACCAGATGCGGGCGGAAGTACTGATAGATGCGCTTGGCGAGCGAGAAGTAGAGCTTGGCGCTCTCGGCGTCGAACCCCCACGGGTCGTAGCCGAGCGCGTTGAGCTGCTCGTCGGCAGCGACCTGGTCGATCGCGCGCGCGACCTCGGGGTCGATGATTGTCTGGCGAACCCTGGCGCTCAGGCGCACGTCAATCCCTCCCAGCCGTCCGCTGGTTGTGCCACGAGGGCGGTCGGGAGACAACCACCCGCGCGTCTCAAGGCGGGCGCCGCCCGGCCTCGAGCGCCTGGCAGGCCTCGTCGACCTCGAGCGCGCAGGCGCGCTCCGTGGCCTCGTCGGCCGCGGTGCGCGCGTCGGCGCTCTCGGCCTCGCGCAGCGTCTCGGCTAGG
>JBFYZW010000290.1:0-5375 GCA_041309305.1 Deltaproteobacteria bacterium
GTTATTGTGGATGGTGGATCTGGCACGGCGCTTGAAAAACACGGAGCCCCAAGCCAACGCACGCGGTCGATCTGGGGGCGAGAGGTAGGCCGAGGGAGCGCGAATGCTACGCCAGCGAACCATCCGCGACAAGGTGTCGTGCCTCGGAGTCGGGTTGCACACCGGCCGGCGCCTGAAGCTGGAGCTCTTGCCGGCCCCGCCGGACAACGGCATCACCTTCGTTCGGACCGACCTGCCGCGTCACGCCGAGCTGCGCGCCTGCGTCGAGCACGTCGGCGACACGACGTTGGCGACGACCCTGCGCGCCGGCGTCAACGGCTCGCGGGTCACCGTCGGCACCGTCGAGCACATCCTTGCCGCCTTCACCGGCCTCGGCATCGACAACGTGCAGGTTTTGGTCGACGGTCCCGAGATCCCGGTGCTGGACGGCAGCTCGGGGCCGTTCGTCGAGCTCATCAAGACCGCCGGGATCGAGACCCAGCGGCAGCTCAAGCGCTTCCTGGTGGTCAAGAAGGAGGTCCGGGTCGAGGAGGGGGACAAGCTGGCCCGCATCGCCCCGGGGCTGGGGCTCACGGTCGAGTGCCGGGTCGACTTCGACCACCCGCTCATCCCGCCGACGCCGTTTCGCTTCGAGTTGTCCGAGCGGGCCTTCGCGCGCGACCTCGCCTGGGCGCGCACCTTCGGCTTCCTCAAGGACGTCGAGGCGCTGCGCGCCCGCGGGCTGGCGCGCGGCGGCTCGCTCGAGAACGCGGTGGTCATCGATCAGTACCGGGTCTTGAACCCCGAGGGGCTGCGCTACCCGGACGAGTTCGTGCGCCACAAGGTGCTCGACGCGATCGGCGATCTGTCCCTGTTCGGCATGACGTTGATCGGTCGGCTGGAGCTGGTGCGCTCCGGCCACGCGCTGAACAACCGGCTGGTCCGGGCGGTGCTCGCCGATCCGCGCGCCTACGAGGTCGTCGTGCCGCGTGAGGAGGACGTCCTGCTCGCCGAGCGCGGCGCCCCGAGCCGCTTCCCGCTGTTCGAGCCGGTCGAGACCGTCGCCTGAGCGGCCGCCCCTGGGGCGCTTTTTGGTTGCCGCGTTGCGGCGAGCCTGGTAGAAGCGCCGACCACGAATAAACAAACGCCCCGGCGGGTGGTGATGCGTGCCGCGGGCAAGGAGTGACTCATGAAGAAGCTGGCAGTCGTGATGTTGGCCCTGTCCTGGTTGGCCTGCGGTGAGGAGGACGATCCACCGCCGGCGACGAACACCTGCACGCCGGCCGAGAGCAACTCGACCAAGTGCGACGGCAACAACCTGCTGCGCTGCGACGGCACCGTCTGGGTGCTGGCCGAGAACTGCGCCGCGACCAACAAGGAGTGCAAGGCGGTTGCGGGTCTGACGGGCGTGGCCCGCTGCGAGTCGCCGGTCACCCCGGCCGCCGAGTTCGAGGTCTGCTCGACGTCAGTGCCATGTGAGGCCGGCCTGACCTGCTCCGACCTGCTGCTCCTCTCCGAGGACCAGGTCTGTCTGACGGATTGCACCACGCCGAGCGTGTGTGCGGCGGGCACCGAGTACTGCGAGCCCGGGACGCTCGGCACGGCGAGCTACTCGGACGTGCCGTTCTGCTTCCCGGTCGCCGATCGCAACGGGCTCTGCCTGCTCAACGACGACGGCTGCTCGGGCGACCTGACCTGCCAGACCTTCGACGGCGGCGCGAACTTCCTGTGCAAGCAGATGTGCTCGGGCGCCGAGGTCGGCACCACGCCGGCCGCCTGCGGCACCGAGACCTGCCTCGCCGGCGCCTACGTCGAAATCGAGGGCGGCGACGCCACGCCGGTCACCTGCGCCACCGTGGGCAGCGCCGCGGGCTGCTCCGAGAACTACGTCTGCCGCGAGGTCAATTTCAGCGCGACCCAGACACCCGACATCCGGCAGGTCTGCGCCCGCCCGGTGGGTGTCTGCGGCCTGGAGGCCGACGTGCCGGTCGGGGCCGACTTCGCCTCGCAGACCACCTGGCAGACCTTCCTCGGCGCCGACGACGCCACCTGCAACCTCCTGGGCACCGACTACTACTGCGGCGACTACGCGGGCCCGGGCGCGGCCGAGCTGACCTGCGCCGACACCCGTTGGGCCGGCAGCTACGACCCGGGCATCCCGTGCAACGGCTTCGACGACTTCTCCTCCTGCTTCGGCTTCGGTGAGTGCGGCACGTTCGATGGCACCACCTTCGAGTGCATCGTCGGCCTGAGCGTCTGCGTCGCCTTCTGCACCGACCCCGACGGCGTCGAGGACCCGGGCCTGTGCGGCACCGGCTACACCTGCGGGTTGCCGACCTACGACCCGGGCTTCCGCCCGGCGGCGCAGGTCGACGGCACGGGCAACCTGGTTGAGTGCGACGCCGCCAGCGGCGGGCCCACCAACTGCACCGGGGACTTCGTCTGCGACACCGAGACCTACAGCGACGGCGACTTCTGCCTGAAGCCGCGCAAGATCTGCTTGCCGAACTGAGCTCGGTCTTCGAGTCTTGACCCGACGAGGCCGGCTCGTGCCCATGGGGTGCGAGCCGGCCTTTGTCTTGTTCGTTCGTCTCGGACTTTGTGCTATCCTGCTGATCATGGTCGGTCGAACGAGCTGCAGGCTCGGCCTGCTCGTCGTCGTGGTGCTTCTCGGCAGCGCGCCGACTGGGGAGGCCGCACCGTTCGCGCCGGCGCTGCTCACCAACCTGAGCGTGACCGTTACCGAGCTCCCGGCCGCCGGGTGGCTGTGTGCCGCCGGCCAGTGTGTTCAACCTGCCTGGTTGAGCGTCGCGACGAGCCCCTGGACTGAGGTGCTCATCGACGGCCGGTTGCGCGGCTCGACGCCGCTCTACCGGGAGAGACTGCTGCCTGGACGGTACCGGGTGCAGCTGCGCAACGCCGCCGCCGGTGTCGATCTGATCCGCGAGCTGGAGGTCGGGGGGGCCACGCTGACCAAGATGAGCGCCGCGTTCGGGACAGAGTCGGCGGCCGCCGCCCAGCTCGCCGCCGCGAGTCGGCCGGTTGCCGAGCTCGCGGGCGATTGCGGCCTGGATCTGACCACGCCGGCCTTCCTGAGCGTCGCGACGACCCCCTGGACTCGAGTCGTGGTCGACGGCAAGCCGATCGGCGCCACGCCGCTGTATCGCGCGGCGCTCGCGCCCGGGCGGCACATCGTCCGGCTGGTCAACGAGGCCGAGGGCGTCGACTACGAAACCGAGGTCACGCTGACCGCCGGGGAGACGACCAAGCTGCGCCCGATTGGGTGGCTGGGCCGCGGTCGGGGTGAGGAGTTGCTGGTCGGCGAAGAGTGGCCGTAGGGGCTACTTGTCCTTGCAGGTCTTCTCGGCCTGGGTCAGCTCCATCTGCACCATCGTCAGGGTCTCGTTCTTCTCCGGCGAGAGCGCCTGCTCCTGGACCAGGCCGTCGACCGCCTCCCGCAGCGAGGTCGCCCGGCCGCAGTCGCTCGCCTGCTCGAGCTCCTGCTTCTGGATGACGAACTTCGGCTTGTTCTCCTGGAAGAGGACCATCAGCTGCTGCACCTGGGTCCGCGCCGCGTCCGGGGTCAAGGCCGTCGACGCGCAGCCAACCAGGTAACCGAGGCCCAACGCCATTGCCACGAGCTTGTTCATGATCGTCTCCGTAGGTTGCGAGAAAACCGGCGCCAAACCGCCGTGCGCCCTTCTATAGTCGCTCCGGCGCGTGAACGCCAGCCGTCAGGTGATGACGTCCAGGTCGACCGCCTCGAGCGCCGCGGCGTTCGGATCGCCCTCGGGCAGCACGACCCGCAGCTCCTCGACCTTCTGGGTCAGCGGGTGGACCACCGAGACGGTCATCAGCCCCTCGGCCGAGATGGTCAGCGTCGCCGGCGCCTGGGTGCGCGAGACCGCGAGGGCAAGCGAGCTCGGCAGGCGGATCTCACCGAGGAGCTCGTTGTCCGGCGTCAGCGCGCCCTCGCCGCGCAAGAGCGCCAGGCGGAAGGTCTGGTCGTTGCCGGTGACCAGCGCGAACTCCCGCTTCGCCGGCAGCGGCGCGCCGCGGGCCAGCAGGACCTCGGTGCCGCCGTCCGGCAGGGCGAGGCGGATCGAGTGGGCGAGGATGTCGCGCAGGTCGAGCTTGACCGCCGCGGCGCCGGCGGCGGCGACCAGCGCCGCACCGAGGGCGATGGCGTGGTCCGGGTGGGTGCCGCGGGACGGCTGGCGGCCGAAGCGCCCCTGAAGCAGCCGCCGGATGATCGGACTGCGCGACTGCCCGCCGACCATGACGATGTCGTCGAGGTCGGCGCCGCGCAGCTTGGCGCTGTCGAGGACGCGCTGGACGATCGCCAGCGTGCGCTGCACCAGATCCTCGGTCAGGCTCTCGAACAGGTCCCGGGCGATCGGCACGCGGACGTTGAGGGTCTGGCCGCCGACCGTGAGGTTCGGCACCTCGATCATCGCCTCGTTCGCCTCGGAGAGGGCGCGCTTGGCCGTCTCGGCGGCGAAGCGGACCCGCTGCACCGCGGTCGGCTCCTGGCGCAGGTTGACCTGGTGCAACCGCTCGACGGTCATCAGTGCGTACTCGGTCAACCGATCGTCGAGGTCGACGCCGCCGAGGAACGGGTCGCCGTCGGTCGCGGTGACCTCCATCGCGTCGCCGGCGATGGTCATCGTCGTCGCGTCGAAGGTGCCGCCGCCGAAGTCGTAGACCAGGACCTTCCGATCGAGGCCGCGGCCGAAGCCGTAGGCCACCGCCGCGGCGGTCGGCTCGTTGAGCAGGCGCTCGATCGTGAGCCCGGCCAGCCGGCCGGCCTCGCGCACTGCGTGGCGCTGCGCTTCGTTGAAATAGGCTGGCACGGTCAAGACGGCGCGGGTGACGTCGTGGCCCAGGCGGGCCTTCGCCGCCAGGCGCAGGTGGGCGAGGATGTAAGCCGCGACCACCTCGAGCGGAATGAGCGCATTGTCGATCTTCGCCGCCACCAGGCCGGTCTTCGCCGGCGCCAGGCCGTAGTGGAAGAAGTGACCGAAGGCGTGCACCTCCTTGGAGGCGAAGCGTCGGCCGATGAAGCGCTTCGAGCCGTAGATGCAGCGCTCCGGCTCGAGGACCATCTTCTCGCGCGCCTTGTGCCCGGCGAGGATCTTGCGATCGGCGCCGACGTAGACGACTGACGGGACAGTCTCGTAGCCCTGGGCCGTCGCCAGCACCACCGGCGCGCCGCCGTCGGCGCTGGCGACGCAGCTGAACGTGGTGCCGAGGTCGATGCCGACGATGATGTCGTCCGTGCTCATGGGCGTCCGATCCGTTTCGGCGGGTGGGCGGGCAGGCCGCCTTGATTCACAGGTGTCCCAGCAGGTTGTTGATGTACTTGATGGCGTTGAGCTGCTCGCGCAACCGCCGCC
>JBFYZW010000291.1:0-6678 GCA_041309305.1 Deltaproteobacteria bacterium
CGGGCTGCCCGGGCGAGCACGTCCTCGGCGCCGAGGCGCTCCGCCGCGACTGCCTGCTGCTCGTCCGGCAATTGCGCGAGCGCGGCGCCTGCGCGCGCGGCCCGCTGCCGGGGGGTCTCGTTCATCCCGCCAGGATACCCCGTCCCCGGCGGCAGCCCAACGGCGGAAATGACGCACCGGGCAAAACCGGTTGACACATTGCGTCATCGGGCCTATGGTCTGACTCCAGGATCTCTCGCAGAAGACCACCTTTCGGAGGAGGAGTCAGCTCATGGCCAAGAGCGTGTTTCAGAGCCCACCGCCGGGCCGGCGGCCTGCCATCGTCGCGGGGCTTCGGACCCCGTTTATCAAGTCGGGCACCGACTTCAAGCGGCTGTTGCCGCTCGATCTCGGCCGTCAGGTCGTCCTCGAGCTGCTCTCGCGCCTGGATCTCGACGTCAAGCAGATCGACCGACTGATCTACGGTCAGGTGATCGCCACCGTCGAGGCGCCGAACATCGCGCGAGAGATCGTGCTGTCGTCGAGCCTGCCGCGCACGCTCGAGGCCTACACGGTGTCGCGCGCCTGCGCCTCGAGCACGCAGGCGGTGGTCGACGCGGCGCAGGCGATCCTGCTCGGCGAGGCCGACGTCGTCGTCGCCGGCGGCGCCGACTCGGCGTCGCGGCCGCCGATCACCATCTCCGACAACCTCGCCGACGCGCTGGTTGCCGTCAACGCGGCGAAGGATCCGATGAGCAAGGCGAAGATCTTCACCCGGCTGCGGCCGAAGGATCTGTTGCCGAAACCGCCGGCGCTGACCGAGCGATCCACCGGGCTGACGATGGGTCAGTCGTGCGAGAAGATGGCCAAGGAGAACGGCATCAGCCGCGCGGCGCAGGACGCCTTCGCGGTCCGCTCGCACAAGAAGGCGGCGATGGGCTGGGAGAAGGGGATCCTCGCCCAGGAGGTGATGGCGGTGGCGGTGCCGCCGCGGCTCGAGAGCGTGGTCGAGAAGGACGGCTTCGTCCGGCCCGACAGCTCGATCGAGAAGCTGGCCGCGCTCAAGCCGGTCTTCGACCGCCGTTACGGCACGATCACCGCGGCCTCGAGCTCGCCGCTCACCGACGGCGCCTCGGCGGTGGTGGTGATGAGCGAGGAGAAGGCCAAGGCGCTCGGCTACACGCCGCTCGCCTACGTCAAGGCCTGGGCCTTCGCCGGGCTCGATCCGGGCTGGCAGATGCTCATGGGCCCGTCGTTCGCGACGCCCAAGGCCCTCGATCGGGCGGGCTTGAAGCTCGCCGACCTCGACGTCATCGACATGCACGAGGCCTTCGCCGCGCAGGTGCTCTCGAACCTGCAGGCCTTCGCCTCGAAGGAGTGGGCCAAGCAGCACCTCGGCCGCGACGAGGCGATCGGCGAGGTCCCGGACGAGAAGCTCAACATCTACGGCGGCTCGATCGCCATCGGTCACCCGTTCGCCGCCACCGGCGCGCGGCAGATCCTGACCATGGCGCGTGAGCTCGACCGCCGCGGCGGAGGCAAGGCGCTGGTCGCCCAGTGCGCGGCCGGGGGCCTGGGCGCCGCGGTCATCCTCGAACGCTGAAGGAGAAGACGATGGTCAGCACCACCAAGAAGAACCACGTGGGTGAGGAGATGAACCTCAAGCACCTCCGCTTCACGATCGACGAGTTCGGCGTCGCGACCGCGCTCATCGACCTCGAGGGCGAGAAGGTCAACACGCTGTCGCAGAAGCTCTCCGACGATCTCGGCAAGCTCCTCGAGCGGGTCGAGACCGACACGACGATCAAGGCGTTGGTGCTCGGCTCGGCGAAGCAGGACAGCTTCGTCGTCGGCGCCGACATCAGCATGCTCAAGGGCTTCACCTCCGCCGCCGAGGCGACCCGCGCGGTGCGGGAGCTGCAGCAGGCCTTCGCCCGGCTCGAGGCGCTGCACCAGGAGTGGGGCAAGCCGGTGGTCGCGGCGCTCAACGGCACGACGCTCGGCGGTGGGCTCGAGCTGGCGCTGGCCTGCTCGCAGCGGGTCTGCAACGACTCGACCCGCACGACGCTCGGCTTCCCCGAGGTCAAGCTGGGGCTCTTCCCCGGTGCCGGCGGCACGCAGCGCGCACCGCGGCTGGTCGGCATCGCCAACGCGCTCGACCTCATCCTCACCGGCCGCAACCTGCGGCCGAAGCAGGCCCTGAAGATGGGCCTGGTCGACGAGATCGTCCCCGGGCCGATCCTCCTCGACGTCGCCCGCCGGCGGGCGCGCGAGGCGGCGCAGGGCCTGCACAAGGAGCCGCAGGGGCTGGCCAAGGTCAAGGCGATGGCCCACAAGCTCCAGGACCCGGCCTTCCTGCAGCAGCTGGCGCTCGAGGAGAACCCGGTCGGCCAGCGCATCCTGTTCAAGAAGGCGCGCGAGGGGCTGCTCGCCAAGACGCGCGGCAACTACCCGGGGCCCGAGAAGGCGCTCGAGGTGCTGCGCATCGGCATCCAGGAGGGCCTCGAGGCCGGCTACGCGGCCGAGGCCGATCGCTTCGGCCAGCTGGTGGTCTCGCCGCAGGCGCGCGCCCTGATGTCGATCTTCTTCGCCACCCAGGAGCTGAAGAAGGACACCGGCATCGGCGACGCCAAGGCCGAGCCGCGCCCGGTGACCAAGCTCGCCATGCTCGGCGGCGGCCTGATGGGCGGCGGCATCGCCGCGGTGACGGCGATGCAGGCGAAGATCCCGGTGCGCATCAAGGACGTCGACGCCAAGGCGGCCGCCCGCGGCGTCGGCTACGCCCAGAAGCTGCTCGACAAGGACGTCAAGAAGCGGCGGCGCAGCTGGCAAGAGGCGCTGCAGATCATGTCGCGCATCACCGGCACCGGCGACTACTCGGGCTTCAAGGGCTGCGAGGTGGTGATCGAGGCGGTGTTCGAGGACTTGAAGCTCAAGCACCGCGTCCTGCAGGAGGTCGAGGCCAACGGCCGCGACGACGTCATCTTCGCCTCGAACACCTCGTCGATCCCGATCACCCAGATCGCCGAGGGCGGCAAGCGGCCGGAGAACGTCATCGGCATGCACTACTTCTCCCCGGTCGAGAAGATGCCGCTGCTCGAGATCATCGTGACCAAGAAGACCGCGCCATGGGTCACCGCCACCTGCGTCGAGCTGGGCAAGAAGCAGGGCAAGACGGTGATCGTCGTCAACGACGGCACGGGCTTCTACACCTCGCGCATCCTCGCCCCGTACATGATCGAGGCCTTCTGGATCCTCTCCGAGGGGGCGGCGATCCAGGACATCGACGAGGCGATGATGGACTGGGGCTTCCCGGTCGGGCCGGTGGTGCTGACCGACGAGGTCGGCATCGACGTCGGCGCCAAGGTGACCAAGATCATGGAGCACGCCTTCGGCAAGCGCATGCAGGTGCCGGGCAACATCGACTCCCTGATCAAGGACAACCGGCTGGGCCGCAAGAACGGCCGCGGCTTCTACCTCTACGAGAAGGGCAAGAAGGGCGGGCCGGACGAGACGGTCTACGCGCTGTTCGGCCAGGACAAGACGCGCAAGTCGGTCGCCAAGGGCGAGATCCAACGGCGCATCGGCCTGCAGATGGTCAACGAGGCGCTGCGCTGCTTGCAGGACGGCGTGCTGCGCTCGCCGCGCGACGGCGACATCGGCGCGATCTTCGGCCTCGGCTTCCCGCCCTTCCGCGGCGGCCCGTTCTCCTACGTCGACCACGTCGGCGCGGCCGAGGTCCAGCGTCGGCTCGAGCAGCTCGCCGAGCGGCACGGCCCGCGCTTCGCGCCGGCCGAGATCCTCGGCGAGTACGCCAAGGGCGGCAAGAAGTTCCGGAGCTGAGTTCCGGCCCGCTCCACTCAGAGGCCCTGTCCGAGCCCACCGCGGCTGCCCGGAGCTTGCTCCGGGCGGCCGCGCGGCCGCTTCTCACATCAGATCCACAGTCACGAACACTGCCTTCCCCCCCTCCTCGGCGATGAGGAATTGACATCATAATACAGTAGCACCATAATGCAGTCATGCGCGTAATGACCATTCGGAACGTGCCCGACGAGCTGTATCGCTCGCTGGCGTTGCGGGCTGAGCGGAACCGGCGCAGTCTGCAGCAGGAGGCGCTGCTGCTGCTCGAGCGCGCCCAGGTGCTCGAGCGCAACGACGCCATCGCCAAAGCCCGGGCGATGCGGCAGCGTCTGAGCGGCAGGCAGCTCGGCGACACGGTCCGCGAGCTCAGGGAGGAACGCGAGCGATGAGGGCGGTCGTGATGGACACGTCGGCGCTCGTTCGCCTCTACGTCCCCGACGGTCCGCTCCCCCACGGCAGTGAGGACGCCATCGACGCTGCTCTCAAGGCCGAGGCGGTGCTCCTCATCCCCGAGCTCGCGCTCGCCGAAGCCGCGCAGGTGCTCCACAAGAAGACGACCGCCGCTCTCCTCGAGGCGGGCGAGGCCGATGAGATCCTGGCATCGCTGATGGCCCTGCCATTCGATGTCGTCGGGCACCGCGAGCTCGTCGGTGCGACGCTCCGGATCGCCCGTGACGCCCGCGTGTCGGTCTACGATGCGGTCTTTCTCGCGCTGGCGCTCGACCGCAAGGCCGACCTGATCTCGGCCGACGATCGCCTGCTCGCCGCGCACGCGGCGCTCGTCCGCTCGCCCCACCCGAGTCCGGCACCGTAGCGGAGCGGAGCAACCGATGCTTCGGCTCGCGTCGGTGCAGATCGACCCCGCTGGACAAGACCGTCGATGGGCGGCAGGCTGCGGTTCGATGAGCTCGGGCTGCCGCTGCCTTGTTGGTGTCGCTGCGCTGATCGCCGCGGTGGGCTGCGTGCCGCCGGCTGCGCACCCCGACCTGTTGTTCGTCTTCGCCCCCGCCGTCGCCGTCCCGACCTGCGGCGCCGCCGATGGCGGCGCGCTACCCGCGTGGTGCGCGCGGGCGACGGTGTTCACCGAGGCCTACGCGGCGAGCGACACCGCCGCCGCCGAGCGTCAGGCGGTGCTCACCGGCGTGTTGCCGGCGAGGGGAGGGCGGACCCCGGCGCCGCCGGAGCTGGCGCTCGTGCTGTGCGGCCGCGGCTACGCCAGCGGTGCGTTCAGCGACGCTGCCGCGCTCGTCGCCTGGTGGGAGCAAACGCCGCCGCCGCGCTTCGCGGTGCTCGAGCGGGAAGCCTTGGGCGAGGCGGAGCTGGGGCTCCCCGCCCGCCTCGGCCGGGGGACGGCGGTGGCCTTCGCCGGTCTCGGACCTCTCGACGAGGCCGGCGGGCCGCTGGCGCGACAGCACTGGCGCCGCCCGCTCATCGTCGTCTGGCCGGAGGGTTTGGCGCCGGCGGCGGTGCGCAGCAGCGCCGAGCTGGTCTCGACCCGGGATCTGTTCGCGACCTTCAGCCGGCTCGCTGGGCAGCACCTGTCGATGACCCAGACCTCGCTCGACCTCGCGGCGGTGGTCGCCGAGGGGCGCGGCCGCGCGCTCGCGGTCGCGGTCTCGACCGCCGCGGCGTCGTTCGACGCGCTCGTCGCCACCGACTGGCTCGCGGTGCACGGGCCCGACGGTCGGCTGGTCACCTGCGCCCGGACCGACGCCGCCTGCGCCGCGCCGTTGCCGAGTCACGCGCCGGCGGCGCGTCAGGCCTTCTCCGCCTGGCGCGCTGCCTTCCCGGCCGTGCGCGCCTCCCCGCTCGGCGACGCCGAGCGCGAGGCGCTCGAGGCGCTCGGCTACCTGCGCTGAGCGACCGGCCGTCGACGGCTCAGCGCTGCTCGCGGGGGCGACTGAACAAAAAGAGCAGCGCGGAGAGCAGCACGATGGCCAGGCCGTGGAACCTCTCACCGAGCAGCAGCCAGGCGACGAGCGCGGCGAAGGGCAGCGCCAGGATGAAGACGTGGATCCGGATGACCTCGGCGCGCAGCGGCAGCAGGATGCGCGTCCACGGGTCGCCGCGCAGGCACCCGCGCGCGCTCGCGATCAAGACGCCGAGCGCCATCGGCCAGTACGCCGAGGCCAGGTAGAGGACGGGGGTGACGAAGTCGGAGTTGATAAACCCGTTCTGGCCGAAGAGCTCACCCGGCTCCATCGCAGCGAACACGGAGAGGAACAGGCCGTAGAAGCCGAACAGGTAGCTGTAGATCCACAAGGCCAAGCACGCGGCGGCTGCGCTGGCGGCGCTGACCGCCACGACGACAGCCCCATCGGGGGCGCGCCGCAGCGCCGGGAGCACGCGCTCGTACCTCGACCGGTCCTTGCGAATGGAAAGCGGCAGCTGCAGGGCGGTCATGACCACACAGGTCCACGAGAAGACCAGGCCAGAGAGCCACGTGCTCCAGCAGAACTCCTGGAGCGACCAACCCCCGGTCACCGCCGCCACGGCCGTGAGGAAAAAGCCGACGAGCGCGGGCCACGAGGGGCGGCGGCGCCTCGGCTCCGCGGTGATGTCTGGCGTCACTCGACCACCAGCTCGCCGGCGTCGAGCCCCGGGCTGTCGGGGTTCTCGAGCTGGTGGGCGGCGAGCTTCAGCTGCACGCGGTAGGTGCCCGGCGCGGCCGGGGCGGGGAGCAGGAGCGCGGTGGTCGCCGTGTCGCCCGGGGCCAGGTCGTGGGGCAGCAGGGTGTAGGCCTCCCACGGGGCGAAGAAGCGGTGCAGCGGGGCCGGGCCGTGCAGCGTGACGTGGGGCACGAGCGCGCCCCGGTGCGCCGGGAGCTGCACGCGCGAG
>JBFYZW010000292.1:0-9725 GCA_041309305.1 Deltaproteobacteria bacterium
GAGGTGCCGGCGGCGCTCGGTGACGAGACGGTCGGCGGGAGCGGCAACGCCGCAGGCGGGGGCGCCGCGACGGCGGGCGGCGGGGGGGCGGCGACGACGGCGTCCCGCACCTCCTCCCAGAGCTGCTGGATGAAGATGGCCGCGGTCTCGGCGTCGGCCCAGTGTCGAACCACCACGCCCGCGGGCGGTGGCGTGCGCGGCTCGACGTGGCCGGTGCACAAGACCATCGTGCCGTGGACGTTGGCCGCGGCGAGCTCGGCGGCCTTCTCCCACGGGTTCTCGGCGACCACGGCGACGGCGACGACCGGCTCGGTGAGCGGGTGCTCGGCGAGCGGCAGCTTCTCGGCGAGCAGAGCCTCGCGCAGCGGAGCGCTGTACTCAAGATCATCGGTCGCCAGGTAGATGGTCAGCTCGGACATGGCCTGATTCGGTTTCCGCCGTTAGCGGGCTCGCCCGAGCTCATCAGCCAGGGCGAGGGCCCGGGTGCGTCACTCGGTCCTCGCGCCGCCGCACACGCGGCAGGTGCTCTCGTTATAGTGGCTAACGTTGTGGAGCGCCATGGGGTCGTTGTCAATCCCGAGCGGCGTCTGATTGACACCTGGTCGGCGCCACCGCTAGCCTTGGGCACGCCCGATCGTGCGCCGGGCGAGGACGGAGCGAGGATCGCGCGTCGTGCCCTGGGTCGTCTTCCTGTTCTCGATCGCGTCGGCGGCGGTGTGCGAGGAGGTGACTCTGCGCGCCGAGATCGGCGCCGGCGGGGCCGAGATCAGCGGCGCGCTCACCTGTACGGCGCGGCAGGCCGGCGCGCTGGCGCTGGCCACCTACCCGGCCGTGCTCGCTGACGAGCGCGGCTTGAACGACGTCAACCGCGAGTGGTTCTACCCCGAGGGCTTCTCGCCGGCAGGCCTGCGCGTCTGGCACCGCGGAACGATGATGGAGGCCGACGCGGCGTGGTTGCCGCTCGGCGAGGCCGCGCCAGGCGAGCTCGTTACGGTCGAGTTCGCGACCCGGGTGCCGCGGCGCAACGGGACCTTCGGTCGCACCGCGGACGCGGTCTACCTCCTCGGCGGTTGGCACCCGGCGTTCGGCGATGGCGAGCGGCTGACCGAGGTGCCGATCCGGTTCCAGATCACCGTGCCGCCCGGATGGCTGGGAACGGTGGCCGGGAAGCCGGTGACCCGCGATGGGCCACGGACGGTCAGCGGGACGATCGCCGGTCGTTTCGTCCCGGTGCTCCTGGCCCGCGCGCTGCTGGTCGAGGCGGACGCCGCGGGGACCGTGTTGATGCCGGTCGAGGACGGGGCCTCGGTGCGACGGCTCGGCGTCGGACGGCGGGCGGCCGCCGTCGCGGCGCTGCGCGAGACGTTGACCGCCGGCGCGGCCTTCGCCTCGCGGTTCGGCCTGGAACGCGCGGTGGCACCGCTGGTCGTGCTGACGCCGCTGCGCGAGAACCTGGTCGAGGCGTTCGACGGCGGCCTGGCGGTTTCTGATCGCGCCTTTCGTCTGCTCGGCTTCGAGCGCTTCCTCAAGCTGCACCGCGCCAGCGTCTGGCGTCACCAGCTCGCCTGGCTCGCCCTACCCGCCTGCCGCGCGCGCGAGACCACGCTGCCGCCGGAGTTGGTCGCCGATCTGGTCGCCAGCGCGCTGCTCGACCGGCAGCTGCTCGAGGTCTACGGTCAGCGTGAGGACGCGGCGGCGATGCTCGAGCGGGTGGCGGTGATCCCCGAGATCGACGCGCTGATCTTCGCGCCTCAGGTGAGCTTCGTCACCAGCTACTTCAACGCGATCGACGAGACACCGAGCCGGCGCTGGCGGCTCGACGACTTCGACCACACCTCGCCGCGCGGCAAGCTGCTCTACGAGAAGCTGAAGGACCGGCTCGGGGAGGAGGCCACGGCGGCGCTGGTGACGACCTACCTGAGCGGCGCCGAGCCCCTGCTCGCCGTCGCGGAGCGCGCCGCCGGTGAACCGCTCGCCGACTGGGTCGACGGCTGGCTCAGAGCGTATCCGCGACTCAACTACGCGCTGCAGGCGCGCCGTGACGCCGCCGGCCTGGTCGCGCAGGTCGAGGCGCAGGGACCCGAGCCCGGCCTGGTCGAGCCGATCACCGTCGAGCTCGTCGACCGGGACGGCGCGGCGCACCGGCGGACGCGGCTCGGGCCCGGAGAGCTGCGCTTCCCGGTCGCGCAGGTCGACGTTCTCGAGCTCGACCCGGATCACCGCCTGGTCGAGCTGTGGTCTCCGCCGGGTCGAGGCCCGCGCTTCGACAACCGCCTGCCCCCGTCCTGGCGGCTGTTGCTGACCAACATCGCGAGCGTCATCTCGGCCTCGAACGGCGAGCTCGAGCTGGCGGCGAACTTCTCGCTCCGCCGGCTGCACGACCTGCGCTGGCGTTGGGACTTCTTGGCCGCCTACAGCCCGACCAAGGTCGCGGCGGCGACCACCGCCTCGTGGGGCTTCGGGCCCGAGGTCACGCCGCTGGTGTTGGCCAATCGCGTTGGCCTATCGCTCGCCTACGAGCGACTGCGCCGTGAGGGGCCGAGCATCCTGCCCGGCGATCAGCTGAGCCTGCTCGCCTACTATCGTCACGATGACCGGCTCACCCCGTACTGGTCGTTCGAGGGCGATGGCCTGTCCGCGCACGCGGCCTGGGCCGTGGGGCGCGACACCGACGGCCAATGGTACCAGTTCGGCAACCTCGGCGCCGGGGTGCTCGGCATCCTGCCGCTCGCCTTCGGCCACGCGCTGGTCGGCCGCCTGCGCGGCGACCTCAACCTCGGCGACGCGCCGCCTCAGGATCGGCTCAGCGTCGGCAGCCTGTACCGCGCCGGCCGCGGCTACCTGCGCGACGACGGCCGCGGCGACCGGCGAGCGGTCGCGACCGCCGAGTATCGGCACCTGTGGTCGGGGGACGCGAACACCGACCTCGGGGGTTTGGTGACCTGGACCCGCTGGGAGGGGGCGTTGTTCGCGGACGGTATCTACCTCGACGTCGTCGAGCCGGCCGCGTGTGACCGGAGCGCCTTCGTCGACGTCGGCTACGGGCTACGCTTCATTGGCGACGTCTTCGGCGTCTCGCCTGCGGCGTTGACCGTCGATCTCGGCGTGCCGCTGTGGCGCTGCGTCGGCGAGCGCGGGCCGCCGGTGACCGTCTACGTCGGGTTCGTGCAGTCGTTGGCGGCTTTTTGAGCCGCCGCGGAGGGTCCATGGCGCGGCTGTGGCGAATCGCCGTCGGCCTGGCTCCCGCGCTGCTCGGGGCGTGCGAGGCGCCCGCCGGTGCGGCGCCGTGGTGGCGGATCGAGCGCGGCGGGCAGGTCAGCTACCTCCTCGGCACCGTGCACGATGGCGTCGAGTTCAGCGAGCTGCCGCGCGAGCTCGGCGATGCCCTGGCGAGCGCTCGCCTGGTCATCACCGAGGCCGACCTCAGGGCGGTCGACGAGCAGGGCTTCCGGCAGGCGATCACCCTGCCGCCGGGTGAGAGCCTGCGCGCTCGCCTGAGCGCGGCGGACTGGCTCCTCCTCGTCGAGGCGTTCGCCGGCCTCTTCCCACCGGCGGAGCTCGAGCGGACGCAGCCGTGGTTCTTGCAGGGCCTGTTGACCAGCGCCTGGCTGCCGGCCGAGCAGCCGATCGACGCGACGCTGGTGCGGCGCGCCGAGCAGCTGGGGGCGCGCCTGGGTTTCCTCGAGACCTGGCAGGCCCAGACCGGCGCGCTCAACGCCCTCGGGGTCGAGGACGGACTGGTCGGCTTGTTGCCGATGGTCCGCGAGCCAGACGCCGCACGGCTGCTGATCGACCGGTGGCTCGCCGCCTACCGCGCCGGTGATCTCGATCGCCTCACCGCGTTGTCGTTCGCCGGCGCTGACCTGGCCGCCCGACCCGACTACTACGCGCAGATCGTCTTCGCGCGCACCTGGCGCTGGGTCACCCTGCTCGAGCCCGATCTCGAGGCCGGTGGCGCCTTCGTCGGGGTTGGCTTCATGCACACGCTGACCGACCAGGGGCTCGCCTGCCTGCTCGAGCGACGCGGGTTCGCGGTCCGCGCGGTGGGCGCGTCGCCGCGGAGGCCCTGTGTATCATCCGCCTGGTGAGCTCAGAAGAAGTTGCCGATCGTGAACTCGAAGATGATGTCACGGTCCTCGACCCGGCGCTTGGTGATCGGGATACCCCACTCGAAGCGCAGCGGGCCGATCGGGCTGAACCAGCGGAAGCCGAAGCCGAACGAGTAGTAGAGCCCGAGCGGCGGCGTGATCCGCTCGCCGTCGCGCCACAGGAAGGCCGGAGGGACCAGGCGGCGCGGCGTACCGAGGTAGAAGAACCCCTCGTCGTCGTCGTAGGCGTTGCCGGCGTCGGCGAAGACCACCCCCTTGATGCCCGCCTGCTCGATGATCGGGAACTCGAGCTCGAGGTTGAACACCGCCTCCTTGTTGCCGCCGATGATGAACTCGGTGGTCGGCGACGACGGATCGCCGCGGCGGGTGACCGACTCGGTGGGACCCAAGCCCCGCGGTTCGAAGCCGCGCACCGAGTAGATGCCGCCAGGGAAGAAGCGCTCGCTGACGGCGACGCGTTCGTCGCCGCGCGCCAGCACGACGCCGAAGTTGGCGTTGAGCTTGAGCACCAGCGACAGGGGCAGGCGGTGGTAGTAGCGCAGGTAGAGCTGCACCCGCCGGTGTTCGAGGCCCTGCTCCGAGCCGAGGACCCGGTCGGAGACCTCGGCGCTGAGCAGGTGGTAGTGCCCGGCCGACGGGAAGAGGCGGTTGTCGCGGGTGTCGTAGGAGATGCTGGCGTTGACCGACGAGTTGCGGCCATTGCCGCGGTTCAGATCGGCGAACGACAGGCCGCCAGTGGACTGCACCTCGATCCACTCGAGGGTGTAGCCGGCCGAGATGCGCAGGTCCGGGGTGATCGGGTAGCCGAAGCTGGGCGAGAAGCCGTTGGCGTTGCGCTGGAAGTCGAGGTAGTAGCGCTGGGTGATGTAGGCGTTCAGGCCGAAGGACCAATCGCTGTCGAGGAAGTACGGCTCCCAGAACTGCAGCGTCGCCAGCTGCCGGGCGTAATCGCCGAACGAGAGCTGGGCGGAGACCGACAGGAGCTGGCCGGTGCCCAGGAAGTTGTTCTGGGCGATCTGCGCCGTGGCGATGAAGCTTTCGACGCTCGAGAAGCCGGCGCCGATCTGGAAGGTGCCGGTTGACTTCTCCTTGATCTCGATCGTGACGTTCATGCGGTCGCTGGCCGAGCCGCGGTTGGTGTTGATGTTGACGGTCTCGAAGAAGCCGAGCTGATAGATGCGCGCCCGCGACTCGTTGATTCCCGAGGCGGAGTAGCGCTCGCCCTCGACGACGCGCATCTCCCGGCGGATGACCTTGTCGCGCGTCCGCGTATTGCCGACCACCTCGATGCGCTCGAAGTAGACGATCTCGCCGCGCTCGACCTCGAGGTCGAGGTTGACCGTGCGGGTCTGGGGGTCGATGGCCGAGTTGGGCGTGACGTTGGCGTAGGCGTAGCCCCGGTCGCGGTAGACGTCGGTGAGCGTCTGGATATCCTGGAACAGCATCGTCCGGTTGAAGGTCTCGCCGCTGCGGATGGTCAACTTGTCGCGCAAACGGTCGGCGTCGACGGCCACCACGCCCTGGTCGTCCTTGAGCTGCAGCTCGCCGGAGAAGCCGATCGTACCGATGGTGTAGCGCTCCCCCTCCTCGATCGGCACCGAGAGGTAGATCGAGCGCCGGTCGCTGGAGATGGTAGCGGTGGGCTGGCCGACCTTCACGGTGACGAAGCCGTGGTCGTAGTAGAGCGCCTGAATGCGAAACAGATCGGTCTGGAAGAACTCCTCCTTGTAGGTGCCCGAGGAGGTCAACCAGGACAGCTCGCTCCCCTCTCGCGTCTGCAGCACGCTCTTGAGCAGATCGTCGTCGAGGTGCTTGTTGCCGACGAAGGTCATCTGGCGGACGATCACCTTCGCGTTCTCGGTGATGACGAAGACGACGAAGACCTCGTGCTGGTTGTCTGGCACCGGATCGATCCGGTAGCTCACCTCGGCCAGGTAGAACCCCTTCTCGACGTAGAGGTCGCGGATCTTCTCGCTGTTCTTCTTCAGCTGATCGGTGTTGAGGATGGTGAACGGCTTGACGTCGACGACTCCCTTGATGTCCTCCTCCGAGAGGTCATCCCGTCCCTCATACTTGACCTCGCGGATCGACGGCTTCTCGACGACGACGAAGACCACGGTCCAGCCGTCGGGGCCGGCCTGCTTCTCGACCCGCACGTCACGGAAGAGGTCAGTCGCCCACACCTGACGCAGATCGTCGCTCAAGGTGGTCTCGTCGAGCGGTGCGCCGACCTTGGTCGCGGTCTTGGCGAGCGCGGCGTCGCGTTCGACGCGGCGCAGGCCCTCGACCACGATCTCGTGCACCAGGTCGTTGGCGGCCGCAATCCGGCCCGGGAGCGTCAGGGCGCCGGCGAACGCGCCGACCAGCAGCAGGCTGGTCACGCGGCGCTCTCGCCTGAACACGGGGTCGCTCATGCACGTTCCTCGATCTTGCCGTCGGTGAGGTTGAGCCGGCGGGGCATGCGGTCCGCCAGCGTCAGGTTGTGGGTCACGACGATCAAGGTGATCGCCCGCTTCCGGTTCAACTCGAAGAGCAACTGGTGGATCCCTTCGCCGGTCTTCTGGTCGAGGTTGCCGGTTACCTCGTCGGCGAGCAAGAGGGGGGGGTCGAGGACCAGCGCGCGGGCCAGCGCGACGCGCTGTTGTTCGCCGCCGGAGAGCTCCCCCGGCCGGTGGGTCAGGCGGTGGCCGAGATCGACCTCGGTGAGCACCGCCTGGGCACGAACCGCGGCCTGCGCGCGCGGCATCCGGCGGATCAACGCCGGCATCATGACGTTCTCGAGCGCCGTGAACTCGGGGAGCAGGTGGTGGAACTGGAAGACGAAGCCGATCTGTTGGTTGCGCAGGTCGGCGAGCGCGCCGCTGCTCAGGGTGCCGAGGTCGACGCCGTCGAGGGTGATCCGCCCGCGGTCGGGCGCGTCGAGCGTCCCGAGCAGGTGGAGCAACGTGCTCTTGCCCGCGCCCGACTTGCCGATCACCGAGACCATCTCGCCGCGCGCGACCGCGAAGCTGACGCCGCACAGGACATCGACCGTGGTCTCGCCCTTGCGGTAGGCCTTGTGCAGGTCGGTGACCTCGAGCCAGGCCCGTCCAGCGGTGCGTTGGGGTTCAACCGTCACGCAACCCCTCGACCGGAGCGAGGCGCGCTCCGCGGATGGCCGGGAAGACCACGAAGTCCCAGACGATGAGCAACGCGGCAAACACGATCAACACCACGTCTCCAGCCCCGACGCGGACCGGCAGCGCATCGATATAATAGACTTCGCCGGGGATGCCAAAGCCGATCCGTTCGAGCAGGATCGCGGTCAACACCGCGCCGGCGGCGCCGAGCAGCGTGCCGCAGGTGCCGACCAGCATCCCCTGGGTGAGGAAGATCTTCATCACCCCGACGTCGCGCGCGCCGATCGTCTTGAGGATGGCGATCTCTTTGCGCTTCTCGATCACCGACATGGTCAGGGTGCTGACGATGGCGAAGCTCGCGACCAGGATGATGAAGGCGAGCACGACGAACGCGACGACGCGCTCGAGCTTGAGCGCCGCGAACAGGGTCTGGTTGCGGCTCTTCCAGTCGCGCGCCTCCCAACCACGGGCGACCGGCGCGGCGCTGCTCAGCGCGCTGACCACCGCGTCGCCGACCGCCTCGGAGCGATCGGGGTCGCGCGTCGCGACGTGCAGCCCGACGATGCTGTCTTGCTCCAGCTCGAAGAATCGGCGCGCCGCCGGCAGCGAGGTGTAGACGAAGCGGGCGTCGAACTCGTACATCTTGCTGCTGAACACCGCTGCGACCCGGAAGTCGACGCTCTTCGGCGCCATGCCCAGCGGCGTCATCGTCTCGAGCAACGGCGAGATGACCCGCACCCGATCGCCGACCGAGACGTTGAGCATGCTCGCCATCTCGCGGCCGATCACCAGGTGCGGCACTGGCATCGGCGGGGGCAGATCGCCCTCGCTGGATTCTGGCGCTGCTGGCTCGTCGGCGATCGGCGCCAGGCTGCCGCGGATCACCTGGCCGAGCACGGTCAGCACGCCGGGTGAGCGCTGGGGATCGATGCCGAACAGCAAGCCGCCGGTGTAGTTGCTCTGGCTGGCGAGGGCGACCTCGCCCTCGACGAACGGCGCGAAGGCCTCGACGCCACGGACCGCGCGCAACGACTCGAGTTGCTCGCTGGAGATTTCCACCGGCCAGGCGCCACGTTGTTGAACGACGACGTGGGCGCCGGTGCCGATGATCTTGTCGCGCAGATCCTGCTCGAAGCCGCCCAGGATGCCGAGGGCGACGATGACCAGCCAGACGCCGAGCGCGACGCCGAAGACCGAGATGGTGGTCACCGCGGAGAGCACGACCGAGCCTCTGGCGAGCAGGAAGCGGCGGCCGATCATCGCCTCGTAGCCGAGGCCGGCGTCGAGCGCGCCGCTGCCGAAGGCGAGGAAGCCGAGCGAGGCGCCGAAGAAGGACGAGAGCAAGAGCGCGGCCGGCGCGACGAGCAGCACCCGCCAGTGCGCGGCGGCGATGTCGGTCGCGGTGCCGCCGAGCCAGATCGTGACCGCCGCGAGCTCGACGGTCAGCAGCACCGCGACGGTGAGCTCGGCGCCGGGCAACCGTCGACTGACGGCCGCGGCGGCGAAGCCCAGCCCGGCGCTGAAGGGGCACGCGAGCGCCCAGAGCACCGCCTGGTGGTGCTCGAGGTCGAGCCCGGCGCCGCGGAAGACGAGCCAGAGGCAGACCCCGCCGGCCAGCGCAGCGACGCTGGTCAGGGCCGCCAGGCGCGGCGATCGGCCCCGGCGCGGCCAGCTCCGCGTCAGGTGGACCGCGAGACCGACGTGGGCGGCCGCCGCCCCGCCGACGAGCGCCCAGGCGAGCGTCTGGCTCACGTCTGCGGCCGAAGCTGGGGGAAGAGGATCACGTCGCGGATCGACTCGCTGCCGCTGAGCAACATCACCAGACGATCGATCCCGAGGCCAAAGCCGCCGGTCGGTGGCATGCCGTGCTCGAGGGCGCGCACGTAGTCCTCGTCCATCGCGTGCGCCTCGTCGTCGCCGGCGGCTCGGGCGCGCAGCTGGGCGGCGAAGCGCTCGCGCTGGTCGAGCGGATCGTTCAACTCGCTGAAGGCGTTGGCGATCTCGTGCCCGCCGATGAACAGCTCGAAGCGATCGACGAACCAGGGATCGGCGGGCTGCTTGCGCGCCAGCGGTGAGACCGCGAGCGGGAAGTCGTAGATGAAGGTCGGCTGGACCAGCTGGCCTTCGGCGAAGTGTTCGAACAACGCGACGACCCGCTGGCCATCGTCGAGCTTGTCCGGATCGACGCCGGCGGCGCGGAGCGCGGCGCCGGCCTTGGTCGGATCACGCGCCTCGGCCGGGGTGGGGCCGCCGTGCTCGGCGATCGCCTCGAGCATGGTCAGGCGGCGGAACGGCCGGGCGAGTGAGATCTCTCGTCCGCCCCAGGTGACGGTGGTCGAGCCGCAGACCGCCTGCGCGGCGCCGGAGATCAGCTCCTCGCCGACCTCCATCAGCTCGCGGTAGGTGGTGTAGGCCTGGTAGAACTCGAGCATCGTGAACTCGGGGTTGTGGAAGGTGCTCACCCCCTCGTTGCGGAAGTTGCGGTTGATCTCGTAGA
>JBFYZW010000293.1:0-3314 GCA_041309305.1 Deltaproteobacteria bacterium
CACGATCATCTTGAAGCCCTTGACCGTGTCCTCGATCTTGACGTACTTGCCGGCCTGGCCGGTGAACGCCTCGGCCACGAAGAACGGCTGCGAGAGGTACTGCTCGATGCGGCGCGCGCGCGCCACAATCAGCTTGTCCTCCTCCGACAGCTCGTCCATGCCAAGGATCGCGATGATGTCCTGCAGGTCGCGGTAGCGCTGCAGGATCCGCTGCACCGAGCGCGCGACCTGGTAGTGCTCCTCGCCCACGATCTTCGGATCGAGGATGCGGGAGGTCGAGGCCAGCGGGTCCACGGCGGGGTAGATGCCGCGCTCGGTGATGGCGCGGTCGAGCACCGTGGTGGCGTCGAGGTGCGCGAAGGTGGTGGCGGGCGCAGGGTCGGTGATGTCGTCGGCCGGCACGTAGATCGCCTGCACCGAGGTGATGGAGCCGCGCTTGGTCGAGGTGATGCGCTCCTGCAGCGCCCCCATCTCGGTGCCCAGTGTCGGCTGGTAGCCGACCGCGCTCGGCATGCGCCCGAGCAGCGCGGAGACCTCGCTGCCCGCCTGCACGAAGCGGAAGATGTTGTCGATGAAGAGCAGCACGTCCTGGCCCATCTCGTCGCGGAAGTACTCGGCCATGGTCACGCCGGTGAGCCCGACACGCAGGCGCGCCCCCGGCGGCTCGTTCATCTGCCCGAAGACCATCACGGTCTTGGCGATGACGCCCGACTGGTTCATCTCGAGATACAGGTCGTTGCCCTCGCGCGTGCGCTCGCCGACGCCGGCGAACACCGAGTAGCCGCCGTGCTCGGTGGCGATGTTGCGGATCAGCTCCTGGATCAGCACCGTCTTGCCGACGCCCGCGCCGCCGAACAGCCCGACCTTGCCGCCGCGCATGTAGGGCGCGAGCAGGTCCACGACCTTGATGCCGGTCTCGAACTGCTCGGGCGTGGTCTCCTGGTCCTCGAACGACGGCGAGGGGCGGTGGATCGGGTAGCGCTTCCCCGTCTCGACCTGCGGCCGGTCGTCGATGGTCTCGCCGAGCAGGTTGAAGAGCCGCCCCAGGCACTGCTCGCCCACCGGCACCGAGATGGGCTCGCCCGTGTCCACGGCCTGCATGCCGCGCACCAGGCCCTCGGTCGAGCTCATGGCGATGCAGCGGACCTGGTTGTCACCGACGTGCAGCGCGGCCTCCACCGTGAGCTTGATGCCCTTCTCGGGATCCTCGATCCGGATGGCGTTGAGGATCCGCGGCAGCTTGTCCGGATCGAACGCCACGTCCACGGTGGGCCCGATGACCTGCACGACTCTCCCGACGTTCATCGTCTCTCCTTCATCGGCCGCGCCGAGCGCCGGCCGCTCGTGTGCTACCTCAGCGCTTCGGCGCCACCGACGATGTCCAGGATCTCCCGGGTGATGTTGAGCTGACGCAGCCGGTTCCGCTGCAGGACGAGCGCGTCGAGCAGCTCGCCCGCGTTCTTGGTCGCCGCTCCCATGGCCGTCATCCGCGCGCCTTCCTCGCTGGCGCGCGAGTCGGCCAGCGCGGCGAGCATCCGCGCGCTGGCGAAGCGCGGCAGCAGCGCCTCGAAGATGGCCTCGAGGCCGGGCTCGAAGATGACGTCCCCCGCGGCGGCCGGATGGTCCGCCGCCGGCTCCGCGCCGATCGGCAGGAAGACCTCGCAGGTCACCTGGCGGCGCAGCGCGGAGAAGAAGCGCGTGTAGAGGATCTCGACCTTGTCCACCTCGCGGCTCTCGAAGCGCCGCAGCAGGTCGCTGGTGATCCGGCGCGCGGCCTCGACGCTGGCGTCGGTCCCGAGGTCCGCGAAGGTCGCCAGCACCGGCCACTTGCGCCTCCGGGAGTAGTCGCGCCCCTTGCGGCCGACCACCACCAGCGCCAGGCTCCCGGGGGGCGCCGCCCGCAGGCGGTCCTCCGTGGCGCGGAACAGGTTGGTGTTGTACCCGCCGCACAGCCCGCGGTCGGAGGTGATCACCACCAGCGCCGTCGTCTTCACCTCGCGCGCGGCGAACAGCGGCAGCTCGCGCTCGCGCGCGACCGCGGCCAGGTTCTCGAGCATCCCGGTCAGCTTGAGGGCGTACGGCCGGGTGGCGAGCGCCCGCGCCTGGGCGCTGCGCAGCTTCGCCGCGGCCACCATCTCCATGGCCTTGGTGATCTGCTGCGTGCTGGTGACCGAGCGGATGCGCCGCCGGAGGACCTTGAGCGAGGCCATGGGTCAGGGCTTGAAGACGAGTTTGAACTTCTTGGCGGCTTCGTGGAGCCGCGCCTGGTCGGCGTCCGAGAGGTCCTTCGTGGTGCGGATGCCGTGCGGGACCTCCGGGTATTCCCTCTCGACGAACGCGAGGAACTCCCGCTCGAAGCGGCGCACGGCCTCGACCGGCAGGTCGTCGAGGTAGCCGTTCACGCCCGCGAAGATCGAGATGACCTGCTGCTCCACCGGCATGGGCACGTACTGCTCCTGCTTCAGCAGCTCCACCATGCGCTCGCCGCGCGTGAGCTGGGCGCGCGTGGCCTTGTCGAGGTCGGAGCCGAACTGGGCGAACGCCACGAGCGACCGGTAGGACGCCAGGTCGAGGCGCAGGCGCCCGGCCACGCGCCGCATGGCCTTGATCTGGGCGTTGCCGCCGACGCGGGACACCGAGATGCCGACGTTCACCGCCGGCCGCACGCCGGCGTAGAACAGGTCCGGCTCGAGGTAGATCTGCCCGTCGGTGATCGAGATGACGTTCGTCGGGATGTAGGCCGCCACGTCGCCGAGCTGGGTCTCGATGAACGGCAGCGCGGTGAGCGAGCCGCCGCCCTTCTCCTCGGACAGCTTCGCCGCACGCTCGAGCAGCCGCGAGTGCAGGTAGAAGACGTCGCCCGGGTACGCCTCGCGGCCCGGCGGGCGCCGCAGCAGCAGCGACAGCTGCCGGTAGGCCTGCGCGTGCTTCGAGAGGTCGTCGTAGATGACCAGCGCGTGCTTGCCGTTGTAGAGGTGGTCCTCGCCCATCGCCACCCCGGCGAAGGGCGCCAGGTACTGCAGCGGCGCGGGCTCGGAGGCCGAGGCCGTCACGACCGTCGTGTACTCCATCGCGCCGTGCTTCTCGAGCGCGGCCACGACGCTCGCCACCGTGGACTCCTTCTGGCCGATGGCGACGTAGATGCAGGCCACGTCCTGGCCCTTCTGGTTGAGGATCGTGTCCAGGATGATGGCCGTCTTGCCGGTCTGGCGGTCGCCGATCACCAGCTCGCGCTGCCCGCGGCCGATCGGGATCATCGAGTCGATGGCCTTGATGCCGGTCTGGATCGGCTCCTTCACCGGCTGGCGCTCGAT
>JBFYZW010000294.1:0-7841 GCA_041309305.1 Deltaproteobacteria bacterium
GGCGCCGCCGGAGCCGAACCGTGAGCAGCTCTTCCTCGCCGCGCTGCGCGACGAGCTGAAGTGGGCGCGCACCGCCGACGATCGGATCAACGACCTGAGCCTGGAGCGCCTGCGGGTCGGCGATGGCCGACGGCGGCAGGTCGCGGCGCTGACCGACGACGGCGTGGTGATCTCGCGCCGCAATCCGCTGGTCGCGGCGGCGCTGGCACGCTTCGACGACGACCCGCCGGTGCTGCTCTTCGTCGCCTCGGCGGTCTACTCGTTGATGAACCGCGAGTCGGAGGCGATCACCGACGAGGACGAGCGGGTCTTCCACCGCGGGCTGATCGAGAACCTCGGGCCGCGGCCGACGTGAGGCGGGTCAACGCTTGGCCGCCAACGCGAAGGTGTCCTGGGCGATCAGCTTCTCCTCGTCGGTGGGGATGACCAGGATCCGGGTCGGGGAGCCCGGCTGGGCGACGTCGGCCTCGCGGCCGCGTGCCGCGGCGTTGCGCTCCGGGTCGATGGCGACGCCGATGCCGGCGAGGCCGCGGCAGCACAGCTCGCGGATCACCGGCGCGTTCTCACCGATGCCGGCGGTGAAGACCAGCGCGTCGGTGCGGCCGAGGACCGCCAGGTAGGCGCCGACGTACTTCTTGATCCGGTAGGTGAACAGCTCGATCGCCAGCGTCGCGCCGGCGTCGCCCTGCTCGCGCAGGGAGAGCAGCTCGCGCACGTCGTTGCTCTTGCCCGACACGCCGAGCAGGCCGCTCTTCTTGTTCAGCAGGTTGTCGAGGTCGCCGAGCGACATCCCTTTGACTCGGGCGAGGTGGAAGATGATCGCCGGGTCGATGTCGCCGGAGCGGGTGCCCATCACCAACCCCTCGAGCGGGGTCAGGCCCATGCTGGTATCGACCGAGCGGCCACCGCGCACCGCGGCGATCGACGAGCCGTTGCCCAGGTGGCAGGTGATCAGGTTGGTTTCCTCCGCCTTGCGGCCGAGGAAGGCGGCGGCGCGCGCGGCGACGTAGCGGTGCGAGGTGCCGTGGAAGCCGTAGCGGCGGACCTTGGCCTCGCGGTAGTAGGCGTCCGGCAGCGCGTAGCGGTAGGCGACCTCGGGCATCGTCTGGTGGAAGGCGGTGTCGAAGACCGCGACCTGCGGCACCGCGGGCAGCACCTCCATCGCGACGCGGATGCCGAGCAGGTTGGGCGGGTTGTGCAGCGGCGCGAGCACGGCGTGCTCGTCGATCGCGCGCAGCACCGCGTCGTCGATCACCACCGTCTCGGTGAAGGCCTCGCCGCCGTGGACCACGCGGTGGCCGACCGCGCCGATCTCCTCGACCCGGCCGAGCGGCGCGTTCGGGCCGCGGGTCAAGGCCTCGATCGCCAGGCGCAGGCCCTCGGTGTGGTTGGCGATCGGCTGGCTGCGCTCGACCGGGCCTTTGTCGCTCTTCTGGCTCAGCGAGCCGGTCGCCTCGCCGATGCGCTGGACCAGACCCTTGGCCAGCACCGTGGCCTCGGGCATCGCGAAGACCTGGTACTTGATCGACGAGCTGCCGCAGTTGAGGACCAGGATCTTCATGACTTGCCCCCCGCGGCCAGCGCCTGGGCCTGGATGGCGGTCACCACCACGGTGTTGACGATGTCGGTGACGCTGGCGCCGCGCGACAGGTCGTTGACCGGCTTGCGCAGGCCCTGCAGCACCGGGCCGATGGCGATCGCACCGGAGGAGCGTTGCACCGCCTTGTAGGTGTTGTTGCCCGTGTTCAGATCCGGGAAGATGAAGACCGTCGCCTGACCGGCGACCTTCGAGTTCGGGAGCTTGGTCTTGGCCACGCCCGGGTCGATCGCCGCGTCGTACTGGATTGGCCCTTCGACCGACAGGTTCGGGTTGCGCAGGCGGACCAGGTCGGTGGCCTGGCGGACGAAGTCGACGTCGGCGCCGGCGCCGGAGGTGCCGGTCGAGTAGGAGAGCATCGCGACGCGCGGCTCGATGCCGAAGGCCTTGGCGGTGTCGGCGCTGGCCAGCGCGATCTCGGCCAGCTGCTCGACGGTCGGTTTGGGGATCACCGCGCAGTCGCCGTAGACCAGCACCCGGTCGGGCAGGCACATGAAGAAGATGCTCGAGACGCTCTGGAACCCCTCGCGGGTGCGCACGAACTCGAAGGCCGGGCGCAAGGTCGCCTGGGTGGTCGTCGTCGCGCCGGAGACCATCCCCTGGGCGCGGCCTTTGTAGACCATCATCGTGCCGAAGTAGGTGCGATCGCGCATCAGGTCGCGGGCCACCTCCTCAGGCAGCGCCTTGTGCTTGCGCAGCTCGACCAGCGTCTTGACGTAGTCGTCGAACGACGGGTCGGTCTGCGGGTTGACGATGCTGACGTTCTGGTCGAGCGTGACGCCGAGCGTCTGCGCCCGCTTGCGTACCTCGGTGTCGTCGCCGATCAGGATCAGGTTGACGATGTCCTTGCGCCGCAGCTCGTCGGCGGCCTGGAGGATGCGATCGACCTCCGACTCCGGCAGCACGATGGTCTGTTTCTGGGCGCGCGCCTTCTGGCGCAGGTCGCGGAGGAAGCGCTTCGGGGTGACCACCCGGCGGGCCGGCGCGACCCGCTTGTCGAGCAGGAAGCTCAGATCGACGTACTCCTCCATCGCGTGGCGGATGGCCAGCGCCTTGTCCTCCTGCCGCTCGTCGAGGCTCGGCCCGACGCGGTTGACCCGGATGGCCGTGTCGTAGGTCGGCTGCTCGACGCGCAGGATCGGCAGGTTCTCCTGGGTCAGGCTGTGCACCAGCTGCATGACCTTGCGCCGCGGCTCGAAGCCGCCGGTGAGCAGCACGCCGGCCGGCTGGGGCACGGCGGGCGAGACGTAGGCGGCGGCGGCGGCGAGCAGGATCTCCTCGCGATCCCCCGGGGCGATGACCAGGCAGTTGTCGTCGAAGTAGTGCAGCGCGTTCTCCAGGCCCATCGCCGCGACCAGCACCCGACCGATGCGCACGTCGAGTTTGGCCTCGCCGAAGATCACCTTCGCGTCGAGAGCTCGGACCACGTCGGTCAGCCGGGGGCGAGAGAGCACCGCCAGGTCGGGGAGGACGCCGAGGAGGCGCGGGCCGTTGTCGGCGAAGGTGCGGCGCAGTCCGTCGGCCAGGTCGCCGTGGCGGCGCTCGTCGACCCGGTTGACCAAGACGCCGAGGACCTCGGCGCCGCGCTCGGTCAGCCCCTGGCAGGTCAGCTTGGCGTTGGCGAGGATCTCGTCACCGGTGAGATCGCGGCCGGAGGTGACCAGCACGATCGGGGACTCGATATTCTTGGCGATGTCGACGTTGATGTCCGACTCGAGCGACGGGAAGGCGCGCAGCGAGTCGACCCCCTCGCAGATGAGCACGTCGGCGCGCTCGGCGAGGCGGCTGTGGGCCTCGAGGATCTGGTCGAGCAGCCCATCGTATCGCCCGGCCTGCACTGCGGCGCGGACCTCGTCGCTGGTGGTCGCGATCATCGACTTCGGCTCGATCTGGGTGTCGAGCGCCTTGTGGACGAACAGGACGTCGGGATCGATCGTGCCGTTCTTGCGCGTGCTCATGGCCACCGGCTTGAAGTAGGCGGCGCGCACGCCCTGGCGCTCGAGCTGGTCGGCGAGGCCGAGCGCCAGGACGCTCTTGCCGGTGCCGGGTTCGGTGGCGAGGACCATGATCGACTGTGCCATCGTGCGTCTCCTGCGCCGCGTCGGCGCCTACCCCGGGAAGGGGCCTCCCCGCCTGCTGTGGTCGTCGCGTCTCTTACCCGGCCTGGCGCCGGGCGACAATCGCGGATTTTGTGACGCGCCGCCGCCGCTCCGCTCAGAGCGGGAGGGGGTCGCAGCGCTGGATGTTCCAGGTCAGATCGGAGCGCTCCATCGTGGCCAATACGGTGGAGGCGAAGGCGGCGCCGTCCCAGACGTAGCGGCGGATCTCGTCCTGGTCGTCGGCCGAGACGTACAGCTCGACCCGCCCGTCGCCGTCGAGATCGGCGACGCCGGCGGCGTGCTCGAACCCACCCGACGCGTTGGTGACCAGGAGCTTGGTGAACGGCTTGCCCGGCCGCTCGGGCACCAGGCGCCAGATGCCGCCCTTCATGGTCGTGACCACCAGCTCGGGCTTGCCGGCGCCGGTCAGGTCGGCGGCGAGCAGCACGCGGGCCTGGATCGCGCCGGGCAGCTCGGCGACCAGCTCCGTGGCCCACGGGCCGTTCTTTTTGGGCAGCAGGCGGCGGATCTCGACCGGCAGCTCCGGGCCGGCCTTGGCGCGCACCCCCTCGACCGCGGCGTAGAGCTCGGACTTGCCGTCGCCGTCGAGGTCGGTGACCAGGATCTCCTTGGCGTGGGTCCGCTCGAAGCGGGCGATCTCACGGCGCACCCACGTCGCGCCACGGCGGGCGAAGGCGAGGATGCTCCCGCCCTGGCTGTGGTCGGCCTTGTTCGGGTGCGACGGGGTGGCGAAGATCTCCGCCTTGCCGTCCCCGTCGACGTCGCCGATCTCGACCTCGTGGACGAAGGTCTCCGGCGCCTTGTCGATCTCGAGGAAGCGCCAGGCCCCATCCTGACGGTCGCCGACGACGATCACCCCCTGGTCGTGGGTGACGATCGCCAGCTCGGCCTCGGGGTCGTCGTCGAGGTTGCCCAGCTCGAGGTCGCGCAGCCGGTCCCACTTGCCGCCGAAGCTCGGGCCCCAGAGCGTCTCCGCCCGCCAGGCGCCGTCCTCGACCCGCCAGAGCTTGAGCCGGGCCTCGGTGGCGCCGATGGTCAGAAGGCGCGTCCCGCCGGCGGTCTGGACGCACAGCGCCTTGTGGAAGACCCGGCTCTCCGGGTCCTCGAGGACCTGCGCGGTGAAGGCGCCGGCCGTCGGGGTGAGCAGCAGCAGCTTGGCCGCGCCGGGCTTCGGCGTCCGCTTGCCGTCCACCTCCTCCCAGACGAACTGGGCCTGCGGGAGCAGGAGCGTGGTCGGCGTCGGGAAGATCGCCGCCGGCGCGGCCGCGGGTGGCGGCGTCGCGACCGCGGCGGTTGGAGGCGCCGGTGGGGGCGCCGGCTCGCGGCAGGTGACGAGCATCAGGGCAGAGAGCAGCGGGGCAACACGTCTCATCATCATCGACCTCTCGTGGTTGGTAAACCCGAGGTCCGGCGGAGGGTCAAGGCGAACCCGGCCTGGCCCATCCGATCATGTCGGCACCAGAACGGCCGAGCGCGAACGGGGCTAAACGGGGGTGCGCGATTCGCGCACACCCCGTTTGCGGTTCTTCCTCGAGCGAGGCCGCTGATCGTGATCGGGAATCGTGACCGCCCGTCTAGCGCTCGCCTCCTCCGCGCGGTCGCGGCGCTGCGGCTGGGTGGCGCGGCGCTCGAGCCGATGGTACGACGCGTGCCTGTGGAGGAGAGACGATGAGCGATGAAGTAATCCGCGTCGGCGTCAGCTCGTGCCTGCTCGGCAACAAGGTGCGCTTCGACGCCGGGCACAAGCGCGAGGCGTTCGTCACCGACCAGCTGGCCGCCTTCTTCGAGCTCATCCCGGTCTGCCCCGAGGCCGAGGTCGGCATGGGCATCCCGCGCGAGGCGGTGCGCCTGGTCGGCGACGTCGCCGCCCCGCGGCTGGTGGGCAACAAGACCGGCGAGGATTGGACCGAGCGGATGACCGCCTTCAACGCCGCCCGGCTGATCAAGCTGGAGAAGCACCGCCTGGCCGGCTTCGTGCTCAAGAAGGGCTCGCCGACCTGCGGCATGGAGCGGGTGCGGGTCTACAACCCGGGCGGGATGCCGGCCTACAACGGCCGCGGCCTGTTCGCGCGTGCCCTGATCGATCGCTTCCCCGATCTTCCGGTCGAGGAGGAGGGGCGGCTGAACGATCCGCCGCTGCGCGAAAGCTTCATCGTGCGGGTCTTCGCCTACCACCGGCTGCAGCGCCTGTTCGCCCGCCGCTGGCAGCGCGGCGAGGTGGTCGCCTTCCACGCGGCGCACAAGCTGCTCCTGCTCGCCCACAGCCCGGCGCACTACCAGGCGCTCGGGCGGCTGGTGGCGCGGGTCAAACAGGTCCCGCCGGCCGAGTTCGGCGCGCAGTACACCGCCGGGATGATGGCCGGGCTACGCGAGCGGGCGACGACGCGCAAGCACACCAACGTCCTGCAGCACGTGCTCGGCTTCTTCCGCCAGCACCTTGCCGCCGAGGACCGCGCCGCGCTGCGCGAGGTGATCGACGACTACCGCAAGGGGTTGGTGCCGCTCGTCGCGCCGGTGACGCTGCTCGGCCATTACGTGCGCAAGCTGAAGATCGCCTACCTGATGGACCAGGTCTACCTCAGCCCGCACCCGAAGGAGCTGATGCTGCGCAATCACGTCTGAGCGGACGGGGGGCGCTGGTCGTCCGGCAGGCGGTGCATCGTCACCCCGGTGAAGCCGTAGAGGATCGAGATCAGCGGGTTGATCAGGTTCAAGAAGGCGAACGGCAGGTAGGCGAGCGCCGAGACGCCGAGCGTGACGGTCATGAACGCGCCGCACGAGTTCCAGGGGATGAGCGGCGAGCTGAGCGTGCCCGAGTCCTCGAGGCAGCGGGAGAGGTTCTTCGGGTGCAAGCCGCGGGCGAGGAACGCCTCGCGGTACATCCGCCCGGGGATGACGATGGCGATGTACTGGTCGGAGGCGACGACGTTGAAGCCGATGCAGGTCAGGATGGTGACCGCGACCAGGCGGCCGGTGCTGGTTGCGACGCGCAGCGCCGCGTGGGCCAGCGCGCCGAGCATGCCGGAGCGCTCCATCACGCCGCCGAACGACAGCGCGCAGATGACCAGCGCGATGGTCTCGAGCATGTTGGCCAGGCCCCCGCGGTTGAGCAGCTTGTCCACCGCCTCGACGCCGCTGGCGCCGGCGTAGCCGCGGAAGGCCGCCTGCAGCACGGTGGCCCCGTCGGCGCCCTGGACCAGCATCGCCAACAGCGCGCCGATGAGCGACGAGACGAGCAGCGCCGGCAGCGCCGGGACGCGCAGGATGATGATGCCGATCACCAGCGCCATCGGCACGAGCAGCCAGGGGCTGAGCACGAACAGCCGGGCGAGCGTCTCGCGCATCTCGACCACCGCGCCGGCGTGGACGTCGCCGCGGTAGCCGAGGCCGAGCAGCCCGTAGAGGACCAGCGCGATGAGCAGGCTCGGGCCGGTGGTGTAGATCATGTGGCGGATGTGGGTGAACAGGTCGGTGCCCGCCGCCGCCGGCGCCAGGTTGGTCGTGTCGGAGACCGGCGACATCTTGTCGCCGAAGTAGGAGCCGGAGACGATCGCGCCGGCGGTCATCGGTGCCGGCACGCCGAGCGTGTTGCCGATGGCCATCAGCGCCAGGCCGATGGTCGCCGCGGTCGACCAGGAGCTGCCGGTCGACAGCGAGACCACCGCGCAGATGACGCACGCGGCGAGCAAGAAGAACGAGGGCGCGAGCAGCTGCAGGCCGTAGTAGATCATCGCCGGCACGATGCCGGCCAGGATCCACTCGCCGATCAGCGTGCCGACGACCATCAGCACCAGGCAGGCGCGCAGGCCCAGCCCGATGCCGTGGACCATCCCCTCCTCGATGGCGGTCCAGCCGAGGCCGAGCCGCAGCGCGACGACGCCGGCGACCGCGGTCGAGAGGATGAGCGGGATGTGCACCGGGCCCTGGTAGACGATGATGGTCAGCGCGATCGCCGGGACGAGGAACGCGACGGGCAGCAGCGCTTCCCAGAGCGTCGGCGGGCGCGGTTCACGAGGCGGCGGGGTCAACGGCGTCTCCCTGCCGGCGACCGTATGCGCAAGCCCCACGCCGGGCAAGTCGGCGCGGTCAGCTCACGGAGACGGCGCCGGGGCGTCGGCGGGTGG
>JBFYZW010000295.1:0-2613 GCA_041309305.1 Deltaproteobacteria bacterium
CTGGCGGCGCCGGGCCGACAGCGCGACATCGCGCGAGAGCGCGAGCGTCGCCTCGAGGCCGAGCAGCGCACGGCTCTCGTCTTGGCGCGGCTGGCTCTCGACCCGGCCCTCGGCCGACAGCTCGAGCGGCCCGAGCGCCTGGGTCACACCAACCAGGCCCAGGTCGCGCACCACCAGCGCCGGCGTCGCCGACCCCGGCCAGCGGCTCTCGCGGTGATCGTAGTTGCCCCACAGGCGGGTGCGCGAGGGGAGCCGCGCCCCAAGACGGAGCCCTCCCTGCACCAGGCGTTGTCCCGGCCCTGAACGCGAGTCGGCAAAGCCCGCGGTGGTCAGCCGACCGTAGAGCGCCGCCTCGGCCTCGCCGAAGCCGGTAGTCAGCTCGACCACCGCGGCCTCGCCGCTCGCCGCGCCGGCGCGCGCCGCGACGAACGACAGGCCGCCGTCGCGGCTGCGCGCCCCGGTGTGGCTCTGCCCGTCGCTGCGGGCCAGCTCGACCCGCAGCCGCAGCGGCGCGCCGAGATCGAGCCGCGCCGCCCCGGCGAGGAGCGCGTAGCGCGAGCGGAGGCTCCCCACCCCCTCGGCGAGGCCGGCGAGCTCGGTGACCGCGGTGGCCGAGAGGCTCACCGGCCCGACCCGTCCGCTGAGCTTGCCCCCCAGGCTCCAGTCGCGCGTCCCGCCGAGGCCGGGCAGGTACTCGTACTCGACGATCAAGCGCTGGCGGTGACCGCCGCTCCCCGCGCCGCTGAGCGACCGCCCGAAGACCCGGTAGGCGAGCGCCTGCTCGAGCACCAGCCGCCCGCCGGCGTGGTCGACCTCGAAGTCCGGACCCTCGACCAGCGGCACCGCTGCGATCGGCAGGCCGGAGATCTCGTCCAGCGTCTCGAGCGTCAGCCGCACCGAGCCCTCGACGACGTAGCGATGGCTCAAGAAGTAGAGCGAGCCGCCGGTCGCGACCAGCTCGTCGCGGGCCGAGGCGCTCTCCGGCTGGGCGGCGAAGCCGCGCGCGCCGAGCTGCCAGGGCCCGTCGGCACCGCCGAGCTGCCAGACGCCGCCGAGACCGTAGAGCGAGCGGACGAAGCGGCCGACCTCGGCGTCATCGAGCGCGGTGTTCAGCCCGCCCCACTTGAGGTAGCTCTCGCCCTCCTGCACGCGCAAGAAGAACCGCCCGCCGGACTCGCGCTCGTCGACGGTGGTCGAGCCGTCGCCGAAGACCAGCGGGTACTCCTCCGGATCGAGATCGCGGAAGATGCGCCGCGGATCGTGCCCGAGGAGCGCCGCCCCGATGCCGCCGAGGCTGCGGCGGCGGCCGTCGGCGGTGAGCAGCAGATCGTGGGCCCAGGCGTCGGCGCCGGCGGTGAGCAGAAGTCCCCCCGCGGTGCGACCGCGATAGAAGAACGAGCCGCCACCGTCCCACGTCCATCCCTCGCCGTGCAGCACCGCGCCGGCGCTGACCCCGCCGAGCGCGACCAGGAAGTGATCGCCCGGCTCGGCCTCGAGCGGGAAGACCAGGCCCTGCGCCGGCGGGTCGAGGCCCGCCTCCGGCGCCGGATCGATGCTGGTGATCAGCTGGTCCACCGCCGCGGTGAGCGGGATGACGCAGCGCCAGCGTGTCGCCGCGTCGTTGCTCTCAACCTGACAGCGGTCGCGCTCGCCCGGCGTCCCCAGCCGCAGGCTGGCGGCGGCGCTCGCCTGGCCGGCGATCACCAGCTCGGCGGCGCGCACCCGTTGCCCGGCGGCCGGCAGCACCAGGCCGGCGAGCGGCCGCGGTCCGACCGGGATGAGCAGCGGCCCCGCCTCGGCCCGAGGGTAGACGAGCAGCGCAAAGCTGGCCAACCAGGTGCGCCCGTCGGCGGCCTGCTCAACCAGCGTCCAGACCCCGCCGGCTTCGTCGAGCGGCAGTAGCAGCGTCGCCGCCTCCCCCTCGATCGTCGCCCGCCACTCGCGCTCGGCCTGCCGGGCGACCAGGGTCTCACCGACCAGTGGCGCCAGCACCGCGCGGTAGACCAGGCGCTCGCCGTCCAGCGCGACGCCGCTCTGCCCGCCGACGAGGCTGAGCGGCGGGCGGTCGAGCTGCGGCAGCCGCACGCCGAAGTTGACCCGGGTCCATCCGCCGGGGGTCAGGGTCACCTCCCGGTGCTCGAGGCCGACCACGGTCGCGCCGAGCGGCAGCGTCGCGCGGTTCAGCTTCACCGCCTGGCGGCCGGGGGCGAGGCGCGCCAGGTGGTAGCGCCCCTCGCCGTCGGTCAACGCATACATCCCGGCGGCCACCGCGACCATCACGCCGCCGACGCCTGGCTCGCCGTCTGCTTGCCGGCCGTCGCCGTCCCGGTCGACGAAGACCTTGCCGAACAGGGTCGCCTCCTCGGCCGTCGGATCGCGCTCGACCTGCAGGCGCACTGCCGCTTCACCGAGCGGCGCGAGCGCCACGTCCGGTCGGCTGAGCGCCGCCGAGCTGAACAGCTGCAGGCGCACCGTCGCCGGCCCCGGCGCCGCGGCGGCGCGCACCAGCGCCTGGACCTCGAGCTCGCCCCCCGCCGCCGCGAGATAGAGGCTGAACTCGCGCTGCCACTTTGTCGCCGCCGGCGCGACGAGATCGGAAGAGAGTCGTGTAGG
>JBFYZW010000296.1:0-4121 GCA_041309305.1 Deltaproteobacteria bacterium
GCAGGAGCTCGTTGGCGGCGGCGAGCGACAGGTGCTCGCGCCGGCTGGCGGCGATCGCCGCGCCGAGGAAGGTGACCACCAGGGTCAGGTGTTGGGCCCAGGCGATGCTCGTCGGCAGCCCACCGGCGCCGAGCCACCGGCTGACCGCGTTGGCGAGCGGTAGCAGCGTCATCGCGCCGAGCACCGCGACGGCGAGCGCGGCCTCACCGCGGGCGACGAGCTGCCCCAGACGCGTCGGCGCGCCGCTCACCCGCTCACTCGACCTTGCGGGCGCGGTAGGCGTCGCGCAGCGCGGTGACGCGGTCGAGCAGCGCCGCGTCGAGCGCGGTGCCGCGCGCCGCGGCGTTCAGCGCCGCGACCTTCTTCTTCCACGCCTCGAGCTCGGCAGGGCTCGGCGCGTGCCGGCGCAGGCCGTTCTTCGCCATCGACGCGAGCGCCTCGTCGGTCTGGATGCGCACGTCGTCGCGCAGGCGGCGACCGATCTGCTCGGCGGCGGCGACGAGCTGCGGCTTGAGCTCGGGGGCGATCGGCGCCCAGCTCTCCTCGGTGACGATGATCGCGCCGATCACCGGCGCCCAGGGGAGGTCGATCAGGTTCGGTGCCTGGCTGTAGGCCTGCGTCGCCAGCGCCGCCATCGGCGTCGACGGGAAGGCGTCGATCATCCCGGTGCGCAGCGACGGGAGCAGGTCGACCGAGGAGAGCACCACCGGCACGAAGCCGAGCTCCGCGGCCATCTTCACCGCGTGCGGGTCGTTGGCCCACTTCCAGATCTTGATCCCCTGGATCTGTGCCAGGCTCGCGGCCGGCCTCTTGGTGAAGAAGTAGAGCCAGCCGGCGTCGCTCCAGGTCAAGAGCACGAAGCCGTGGCGGGCGAAGATCTCGCGCAGCTCCGGCGCCAGCGCGTCGCGCACCGCGTCGAGCTCGGCGTAGGAGTCGAAGAAGAGCGGCTGCTGCAGGGCCATCGGCTCGCGCGAGATGAGCGACAGCCCGGTCGAGGTGAACGCCGCGCCCTGCAGCTGGCCGACGCGCATCTTGCGCAGGATGGTCGGCTCGTCGCCGGCGACGCCGGGGTAGACCCTGAAGCCGAGCTCGCCATCGGACAGCTCCGCGAAGCGCGCACCGAGCTCCTCGACCGCCTTGGCCCACAGCGTGCCGCGCGGCGCGGCGGTGCCGATCTTGAGCATCCGCTTGCGCGCCTGCGCCTCGCCGCCGAGCGCGAGCACGAGCGCGAGCACGAGCAGCGCGCCGAGCGCGGCGACCAGCGGGGAGGATCTCGACGGAGGAGCGATCACCTTCATCGGTGGACTACCTTCACAGGAAGAGGTCATCGAGGTGCTCGAGCAGCCAGCGCGCGCGGCGCTGGGCAAGGACGTTGGCCAGCCGGTGCTCGGGCGCGAGGTCGAGATCGACCGCGAGGGCCTGCTCGAGCAGGCGGGTGAAGCCGAGCCGGTCCTGCAGCTTGAGCGGCACCGCCTCGGCCAGCGCGACGAACGGCGCCGCCCGCCGGCCGCCCTGCAGCGCGACGGCGCGGGCGAAGTGCTGCTCGGCGGCGGTGACCGAGCCGCCGAGCGCCTCGCCGCGCCCCTCGTAGGCGATGAGCAGCTCGTGCAGCAGGCCCTCGCCCCAGTCCGGGTCGAGCGCCACGGCGCGGTGCACCAGCGCCTCGCCGCGCGGCAGCTCGGCGAGCAGCGTCATGTCGTCGGCGCCGAGGGCGACGGCGGCGAGCAACGGCGCGCCGGTCCAGTAGATGAACGGCAGGTCGTCGGTCTCGAGCCGGGCGACCGCCGCGGCGGGCGCCTCCGCGAACGCGGCGGCGAAGCCCGGGTGGCGCAGCTCGAGGGCGCGCCGGCCGTAGCGGTGGGCGCGCAGGTGCAGCCGCTTGGCCCGCTGGCGGATCTCCTCGGCGTCGCGCACCTCGGCCCGCTCGGCGCGCGGCAGCACGAAGCCCTGCGCGTACTGGGTGAAGCCGGCGGCGAGGGCGAGCAGGAGGGGCTCGTGCTCGGGCGTCTCGTCGAGCAGGCTCTCCATCACCTTCAGCCCGAAGGGCAGCGCCTCGCCGATCAGCTCCGGGTCCTCGTCGCGCGCGAACGCGCCGCCCCCGCCGCTCGCCAGCGCGTCGGCGGCGCCGCTCACCACCCACTGCCGTACGCAGCCGGCGGCGCCGAGCAGCGTGAGCCCGGTGACCAGGTAGATGATCGCGCGAAGCATCGAGAGTCCTCGCGGTGCTTATAGCAGCCGGCCTTCGGCGCGCAACAGAAAGCGGACCTGGGGGTCAGGACTATACACTTTACATATTCCTCCGAAATCGAAGTCTCATAGACATGATTTAATTGTGATTTATTGGATTGACTATGATTGATGACCATGGTCAAAATTCGACATGGACCGGATCTCAATCTCGGAGTTCAAGGCGACCTGCCTGGCGGTGCTGGACCGGGTCAAGCGCACCGGACAGCCGGTGCTGGTGACGCGCCGGGGTGAGCCGGTCGCGGAGGTGGTGCCGCCCTCGGTAGTGGAGAAGCCGGAGACCTGGCTGGGATGTCGCCGCGAGAGCGGCACGATCGTCGGGGACATCGTGGCGCCTGCGCTCGATCCCTCCGAGTGGGAGGCGCTTCACCGGTGAGCCTGCTGCTCGACACCCACATCTTCCTCTGGAGCCTGCTCGCCCCGGAGCGGCTCGGCGCGCAGGTCAGGCGGCGGCTCTTGTCGCCCGACGTTCAGCTGTGGATCTCCCCGATCACGGTCTGGGAGTGTCTCGTGCTCGCGGAGAAGGGGCGCGTCGTGCTCACGCCCGACCCCGAAACCTGGCTGCGGCAGAGCTTGCGCCAGGTGCCGCTCAGAGAGGCGCCGCTCAACCTCGAGATCGCGCTCGTCAGTCGCGCCGTGAGCCTGCGGCACCAGGATCCCGCCGACCGCCTCATCGTCGCGACCGCCAAGGTCTTCGGCTTGACCCTGGTGACCGCCGACGCGCGCCTCCTGGCGCTCACCGACGTGGCGTTGCTACCCAACGTGTGACTCGCCCTGTTCGTGGCAGGGCTCGTCGGGGCTCTCCTCCTCGTCGGAACCGAAGCGATCCCTGAGCGCCAAGCCCCCGCCCCGGAAGTCGGTTCATCCGGTTCGTATCGCCCAACCCTCCAGAAAAAAGGCAGTTGACAAACGGATACCGCTGGGTACAATGGAAACCCATATGGCAAAACGAGTTTCCACGCCGGATGACGAGCGCCAGAGGCTGCAGCGCGAGGCGATCGTCGAGCTGGCGCACGAGCGGTTCCGGCGCCACGGGATCCGCAAGGTGACGCTGGGGGAGCTGGCGCGCGAGCTGCGCATCAGCAAGAAGACGCTTTACGCGCACTTCGCCGACAAAGAGGCGCTGGTGCGCGCCTGCATCGAGAAGGTCGCCGGCACCGTGCTGCCGGTGATGAGCGCCGCGCTCGACGGACCGGGGACGCCCGTCGAGCGGATGGTCGGGGTCTGGCGGGCGGCGGCCACCTTCCCGCGCCTCATCTCGCCGGAGCTCGCCGCCGACCTGCAGGCCGACTACCCGGCGGTCTGGCGCGAGGTCGCGGTCCGCCGCCAGGCGGTGCTCGCCCGCCTCGAGCAGCTGATCGACCAGGGGCGGCGCGCGGGCGAGATCCACGCCCAGGTCCACCCGAAGGCCGCGACCGCGATGCTGATGGCGATCGTCAACCAAGTGCTCGTCCCCGAGGTGATCGCCCGCGGCGAGTTCTCGCCGGCCGAGGCCGTGCAGACGCTGATGACCCTGATGGTGCGCGGGCTGTTCGTCGAGCCGCCGGCGCCCGAGGAGATCGTGCGATGAAACGCGCCGCGGTGTTGATCGTGCTGCTGCTCGCCGGCAGCCTGTGGGCCTACGTCGCCCGCATTCGTCCAGCGCGCGAGGTCGACGCCACGGTGCGCGGCACCGGCAGCATCGAGGCGACCACGGTGCTGATCAGCGCCAAGCTGCCGGCGCGCATCGTCGCGCTGCCGGTCGAGGAGGGCGCGGCGGTCGAGGCCGGTCAGCTGCTCGCGCAGCTCGACTGCGCCGAGCTCGAGGTGCGCCGCGCGCAGGCCGAGGCGCAGCTCGCCCAGGCGCAGGCGGCGCGGGTGCAGGCGTTGGCCGG
>JBFYZW010000297.1:0-4269 GCA_041309305.1 Deltaproteobacteria bacterium
GCGACCATCGCGGTCGGCCGCGCGCCGCCCACGCCGAGTGGCAGCTGCAGCACCTCGCCGGCGCCGTCGCGCACCAGCGTCAGGCTGTCGGCGTCGATGAGCCGCACCGACTCGCTGAGCACGTCGAGGACGGCGACAAACCGCCCCTCACCGACCGTGGCCAGCGCCGCCGGGCCCCGACCGGCCGGGATGCGCAGCGGCACGTGCAGCGCCGGGCCGAGCACGAAGGCAGCCCGATCGAGCCGCTGCTCGAGGTTCAGCACCTGCACGGTGTCGTGCGCCAGGTTGGAGACGAATAACCGCTCCGGGTCGTGACCGGCGACCGCCAGGCCCATCGGCGCGTCGAGCGCCGCGACGATCAGGCCGTCGTTCGGTTCGCAGGCCGGAAGGCCGGCAGCCAGCGCGCAACCAGCCAGGACGAAGGATGCTCTCATCACTCGCGCGACTCCTCGGCCGCCGGCGTCTCGCTCGAGCGCAACCGGGCGAGCACCCGGAAGTCGAGCGGCGAGGCAGCGGTGACGTCGATCACCGACAGGGTGTGGTCGAAGAAACCCGAGACGAGCAGCAGCTCTCGTCCGTTGCGGCTGACGTGGGTGACGCCGTACGGCCCGAGCCCGGCCTCGTCGAGCCGGCCGACCAGCTGCAGCTCGGCGGCGTTGACGGCGTAAAGGAAGACCGCGTCCTCCTCGAGGCTGCTGACCGCCAGGAGATCGGCGCCGCCGGCGCGCGGCAGGTAGACGATGCCGGTGGGCCGCCCCGGCGCCGGGGCGGCGCCCAGCACCTGGTAGCGCGGTCGCACCACCGTCGATCGCACACCCTGCCCGTCTGTCTCCTCGAACCCCTGCAGGCTGCTGTCGAAGACTACCACGCCGTCGGGCGCGCGGTTCGTCGCGTAGGCGGTCAGCCCGTCGGGGGCGAAGGTCAAGCCGGAGAGCTCGTAGCCGCCGACCGGCCGGGCCACCGAGTGCTGGACCACCTCGTCGCTCTCCTCGGCCAGGGTCCGGGCCAGGTCGAAGGAGAACAACAGGCTGCGCTGGCTCTGGGTCGAGCTGTACACCTTGCTCGTGCCGACCAGGAACGCGCCGCTGGCGTCCGGGTGGACGACCAGGGCCGACAGCCCGTTGGCGTCGCCCAGCCGCACCGAGCGTCGCCCGGTCACCGACGGCACCCCCTCGCTCACCGCGGGCACGTCGAAGACCGACAGCCGTCCGCCGCGCGCGCCACCGATCAGGTGCCCGACGGCCAGCAGACGCTCGCCGGTGTCGGCCAGCTCGGTGAAGGCGGCGGAGAACGGGTCGGCGACGTCGAGCTCGCCGAGCTCCTCCGGGAAGGTGGCCTTCTCGTCCAGGCGCACCAGGTGGGCACGATCGCAGTCGGTCAGCTCCTCCAGGCGGCTCAACCCGGCCTGGGAGCGTCCGTCGCCGCAGCTCAAGGTCGCGCCGTCGGCGGAGAGCTCGACCAGGCTGAGCGTCGCCGAGCCGCGGTGCGGCACCGCCGCCAGGCGGCCGTCGGCGGTCGTCGCCATCGCCCCGGCGAGCGAGAGCAGCCGGACCTGCCCGGTGATTGCCTCGCGCGGGTTGACCGGACCGCCGGTCGGATCAGCCGCAGCGGCGGCGACGACGTGATCGAGATCGACGACCGACACCCACCCGGCGTTGTAGCGCAGATCGAAGTTCGAGCTGACGACGTAGGCGAAGTGGCCGTCAGCCGAGGCGCTGACGCTGACCGGAAAATAGAAGGCGCGCGCCGGCGGCGGGTCGCCAGGGAGCTCGCGCGCACACCCGAGGGCGCCGGCGAGCAGGACGAGGGCGAGACGGCGAATCATCCGGCGGGTTATCCCACCCCCTCAGGCGGCAGGTCAATCGACGGGCGCGAATCAGGGCACCAGGACCTCGACGACGATCGGCGGGTCGCTGAGCGTCCAGTACTGATCGCGCAGCTGGTGCCGCAGCTCGACGCGGTGGACCCCCGCGATCCCGAGCAGCGGATGGGCGAAGGTAGCGACGCCAGCGATCGGCCGGCGCAGACCGGTCCAGTAGGTGCCGTCGACGCGGATCTGCGCCGCGTACTCGGCCGGCAGCGGCACGCGGAGCCGGCCCGACTCGACCGCCCAAGCGCCTGGTGATGACGGACCGGGGGCGGGCGCGCTCGGCGGCGGTGTGTAACACGGGGGCTTGGCCGGGTCCTGGAGGTCGTCGCTGTCGCACAGGGTCACGTAGGCGACCAAAAAGCCCGCCTCGGCGCTCCCCTCGCGTTGCACCGCGTTGATCCGCGCGTAGACCGGCGCGCCGCCGAGCATCCGCGAGACGATCGGCGCCAGATCGAGGTCGAAGCTGCCGACGTTGGTCACCGCCGCCGCCAGCGCGACGCTGATCAACACCTCGAACAGCTGCCCGAAGTCCTGCTCCGGCAGCAGCTCGTTGTAGAACTGCAGCAGGTTCTCGATGGCGATCCGATCGATCCCCAGCTCGAGCGTGTTGCGCGGCGTGCGCACCAGCGGCAGGCCGAGATCGACGTCGGCGGCGACCGAGGCGAGCCGCACGTAGCCGTCGTCGACGAAGGCGAAGATCGACACGCCCATCTCACCGAGGTCGAGCTGCAACAGCGAGTCGACGATCGGCTCGCCGTTCGCGTCGTGGCCGATCGTCGCGCCAGTGCCGAAGCGCACCCGCGGCGGCGCGGTCGGGTGGACGTGGAAGAGCAGCGGCGCGCGCGGGTCGCCGAGCTCGCCCAGCGCCGGCGCGAGCAGCGCCAGCGCCCCGAGCGAGACCGAGCCGCCCGAGAGCCGCTCGAGGTCGATCGCGTCGAGCGCCAGGCAGGTGCCGCCCAGCTGATAGAAGGCGAAGGCGGCCTGGGCGGTGAAAGCCTCGGAGATGGCCACCGCCAGGTCGTAGGCCTCGTCGCGTCCACCGACGCTCACCGTGCCATCGAAGAACGGCGGCGTCCCGAGCTGCTGACCGAACGCCGGCACGGCCACGGTCGGCACGCACGGGCTCGGCTCGGCGGCGGCGGCCGCGTCGAGCACCAGCGAGATGCCGCGGTTGTCGACCGGTCCATCGACGCGGAAGGCGTCCTGGTTGGGGACCGCGCCGAAGAGGATCGCGGTCGGATCGCGGAGCAGCGGCGCCAACCGCCCCTCCTCACCGAAGATCTGCGCCAGCTCGTAGCGCCCGGCCGCCCACAGCGGCGCGCCGTTGACCTCGTCGAGCACCGCCGCCGCCAGCGCCTCGATCACCGGCGGCAGCGCCCACTCGATCACCGGCACGAACAGGTCGGCGACGATCTCGGCGACGGTGAACAGCGCCTCGCCGACGGCGCAGCCGGCCTGACACTCGAGGTCCTCGGTCCAGCCGTCCCAGCAGGCTGGGTCGTCGCAGCCGCCGCCGTTGCACGGGCTGACGCGCACGTTGAGCAGATCGGAGGAGAGGAACTCCCCGACCTCGACCTCGACGCCGCTGACCGCGCCGGTGAAGGCGTTGTTGGCGTCGACCGCCAGGCTGACGGTGAAGCGCAGCCGCTCGAGGTGGAGCGCCGGCCGGTCGAGGTCTTGATCGCGCACCCGACACCCGATGTCGACGCCGCCGCCGAGCGCCAGCACCACGCCGAGGTCGGCGAACAGGTCGACGTCGTAGAGGGTGACCCGCACCGCGTCCGGCGTCGGCCCGGCGCCGGGGACGAAGGCCACGTCGACGCTCTGGTCGATGGTGTCGAGGTTCAGCTCGATCCGTGAGCGGTGCGTCGGCCCCAACGTCATGTCGTCCGGCGCAGAGCGTGGCGGGCAGAGGTCCGGGTCGATCGCGCCGATGCAGCCGTCGCGGACGAGCAGCGCCCAGCCGCCGCCGAGCTGCGCCTCCGGGACGTCGATCACCGCCCGCTCGATGCCGCCGGCGCTGCGGGTCGGGAACCGCGCGCGGAGGATCTCGGACAGGTGGGTAGCCAAGAAGCGCACGCCGTTCTCCTGCAGCCGGGAGATCAGCGTGTTGCGCTGCACCTGGCCGCCGGCCGGCGGCGGATCCGGGTAGGTGAAGCCGCCGCCGCAGGAGACGCAGCCGACGCTGCCGTCGCAGCCGGCGAGGAGCGCCGCGGCGAACGCCGCGCGCAGGTAGCCGCGCCGACGCGCCATCAGCGCCCCCGCGCTCGCCGCCTGGCGGCGAGCCCGAGCAGGACCAGGCTGACGAGCGGCGCCCCGGCCGCCTGACAGCCGCGCGGCGACGGCGTCGCCGGCACGGCCGCGGCCTGCGACACCGCGGCGACGGTGAATGGCAGCGA
>JBFYZW010000298.1:0-13070 GCA_041309305.1 Deltaproteobacteria bacterium
GGGTCAACCCCAGCGCGGTGGCCTGCTCGCGCAGCTCGCGCCGGTGCGCATCGGCGTCGCGAGGCGCGCTGGCCGTCGCGGCGCGCGCGGCGCGCTGTTGCTCGAGCGCGTGGAAACTGCAAAACGGCCCGCCCCAGGCACGGGCACGGCACCCCTTGGCGCGACAGGTCTGAGTCATCTCTCCCCTCGACCACGCACGGCCACGTGCGCGACGATCTCGGCGCGCGCGGCGAGGAACGCACGGAACGACGCCGCCTCGACGCCGGTCTCCTCGATGACCCGCTGGATCAACTCCTCGACCGACGCCTCCGGCTCGCGCCGCAGGGCGAGCAGGAGCCGCAACAGCGCCGCGGCGTAGCGCGGGCGCTCCCCCTCGACGATCACGGCCACTCGCGCCCTCCCGGTCATCCCATCAACACTACATTACACTACGTGAGGGGCAGATCGCGGTCAAGCGACGTCATTCTTCGATCACGAACAGGATGCCGACCGGAACCCGGGTGGTGACCGCGCGCCCGTGGGCCTCGGCCGGCTCGAACGGGCAGTCGCGCAGCGCCGCGATGGCGGCCTCGTCCAGGCCGTGGCCGAGCCCCTTGACCAGCCGGATCTCCCCGACGGTGCCGTCGGCGCGCAGCTCGACCTCGAGCTCCACCCGCCCCTCGACGCCGAGGCGCCTGGCCTCGGCCGGATAGGGAGGCTTGCACGGCTGGCCGCCGGCGAACCGCGGGGCACGGGTCACCTGGTGCAGCGGGACGGGCGCGTAGGGGCGGACCTCAGCCGGCGGGGTGAGCTCGGCCTCGGGGTCCTTCATCAGGGTGTTGCCCACCCGCACCCGGAAGCTGGTGTCGGTGCCCGGCCCGACCACCGAGGAGAGCGAGACGCCGAACACCGGCTTGGCCTCCTCGGCCGGCTCCACCGCGTCGCTGGTGTTGGGTGGCGGCGGCAGGTCGACGACCGGCGGGACGATCGGCGCGGGGCGCGGCTTCGGCGGCGGAGGCGGCTCCGGCTTCGGCGCCGGCGGGGGCGGCTCGAGCACCGCCAGCTCGACGACCCGCTGGCGCTGGCGCGGCACGATCGCCGCCGCGGCCCCTAGGCCCTGCAGCAGGCCGAAGTGCGCGCCCAGCGAGAGGAGGACCGCGCCGCCGTAGATGACCCGCTCACGGCGACGCATCGGCGGCCCGTGGCTCGGGATCGATGTTCAGCGCGAACTTGTAGACGCCGAGCTGACGCACCAGGTCGATCAGCTGCACCACCGCGCCGTGACTGACCTGCCGATCGGCGGCGATGATCGCCTGCAGCTTGGCGTCGCGCGCCAGCACGTCGGGGATGTAGGCGCGCAGCGCCGCCTCATCGGTCGGGGCGCCGTTGAGGAACAGCTCACCGGTGCGGGTCAACGTCAGCGCGAGCGTCGTCGGCTCGGTGCCCTCGCCGGTGGACGCCGCCGGCAGCTCGACCTCGATGCTCGGCCGGGCGATCAGGTTGGCGGTGAGCATGAAGATGATCAGCAGCACCAGGATGATGTCGACCAGCGGCGTGACGTTGATCTCGGTGATCATCTCCCCGTCGCTGAGCTGTGCGCCACCGGCCATCGTCGCCTCAGTCGCGCCCGCTCTTCGCGTGCGCGAGCAGGATCCGGGTCAACGCCTCACCGGCGGCCACCTGCTTGCGGATGGCGCGCTGGAAGGCGTTGAAGACCGCGACCGCGGGCAGCGCGACCAGAAGCCCCACGGCGGTCGCGACCAGCGCCTCGGCGATGCCGGCCATCACCGCCGAGGAGCCCTCGATGGTGTTGGTCGCCAGGTCGCGGAAGGCGCGGATGATGCCGAGCACGGTGCCGAACAGGCCGATGAACGGCGCGTTGTTGCCCAGCGTGCCGAGGAAGGCCAGGCCGCGCTCCATGCTCAGCCGCTCGATCTGCGTCGCCGACGCGGTGACCTCCTCGACCGCGGCGGCGCCGCGTCCGAGGGCGTCGAGGCCGCGACGGACGATCACCGCCACGTGCCGCTCGCCTCCGACCAGGGCGCGCGCACCGTCGAGATCTCCGGCGGTCAATCGACGCTCGAGCTCGCCAACCAAGGCCGAGAGGTCGAGCCGCTGGCCATAGAAGTGGAGCAACCGCTCGATGGTGATCGCCACCGAGATGATGCTGAGCAGGAGCAGCAGGTAGAGCACCCAGTCGGCGCCGAGGTAGAGGAACACCGCGAGCAGCTCGCTCTGCAGACCTTCGGCGATCGGGGCGGGTTGGGGGACCATGTGCAGACCTCGAACGGTTGGCGGCGCCGCTCAGCCGACCAACGAGCGGTGACTCAGGGCGCCGGCGGCGCCTCGGGCGGCGGCGCGTTCGCCTGGACGATGTTGAACTCGACCCGGCGGTTGGCCTGCTTGCCCTTCTTCGTCCGGTTCGAGGCGATCGGCTTCGACTCACCGTAGCCGATCGCTTCCATTCGGCCGCCGTCGACGCCGCGCTCGACCAACGCCTCGCGCACCGAGTGAGCCCGATCGTCGGACAGGCGCAGGTTGTAGTCGGCCGGACCGACGCTGTCGGTGTGGCCCTCGATGACCACCTTGATCCCCGGGTTCGACTTCATCACCGCGGCCACCTGATCGAGGATCTCGAACGAGACCCGGCCCTTGATCGTCGCCTTGTTGGTCTCGAACTGGATCTGCTGCTTGATCTCGATCTTGTCGTCGGTCTTGACCACCAGCACGCGCTTCGGACAGCCGGTCGGCGCCGGGCCGGGCACGTCCGGGCACTGATCGACGTCGTCGGTGATGCCGTCGCCGTCGCGGTCGAGCGCCGGGCAGCCGTTGTTGGCCGGCGGGCCGGGCTGCAGCGGGCAGGCGTCGACCACGTCGAGCACGGTGTCCTGATCGTTGTCCGGATCAGGGCAGCCGTCCTCGTCCTGGAAGCCGTCCCGATCCTCGGGCTCGTCCGGGCAGGCGTCATTCGGGTCGAGGATGCCGTCGCCGTCGCGGTCGACGACCTGCTCCTCCGGACAGCCGTCCTCATCCTCGTAGCCGTCGAGGTCCTCGGGGATGTCCGGGCACTGGTCGCGCTCGTCGGGGATCCCGTCGCCGTCGCGGTCGAGGATCGGGCAGCCCTTGTTGGCCGGGTCACCGGGCTCGAGCGGACACTTGTCGGCCACGTCGAGCACCGTGTCGCCGTCGTTGTCCGGGTCAGGGCAACCATCCTCGTCCTCGAAGGTGTCGATGTCCTCGGGCTCGTCCGGGCAGCGATCCTGCTCGTCGAGGATGCCGTCCCCGTCCCGATCGGTCGGCGTCATGATCAGCACGCGCTTCTCGGCGCACTCGTTCGGGTCGGTGATCTGCAGCGCGCGATCGATGTTCTCCAGCGCGGCGCGGTGGTGCCGGGCGGCGCGCTGGAAGTCACCCATGTCGAGCTCGTACTGCAGGAACTCGAGGTTGGCCTCGGCCCGCGCCAGCTCCTTCGGCGCGCAGCGGTAGGCACCGCGCTCGCGCGCGTTGGCGACCTTCTTCTCGATCAACTTCGCGTCCTCGCGCAGCTTCGCGCCGTAGACGCAGGCGCCCTGACCGAGCAGCACTACGGCCAGCGTCAGGTTGCGAGTCAGCAGCGTGGCGGTCATCGGCAGCTCCTTCGGCGCGATGTCACGGGGCGGGAACGATCAGGGTCGGCGGCGGCTCGGGGGCGCCCCCTTCGGGCAGCACCAGCGACTGGTCGGTGCCCGCGGTCGCCTCGGCCTTGGCGCGGGCGCGCTTGGCGTAGTCGAGCGCCTTGTCGGCGTAGATGCGCGAGGCCCAGAAGTCGGAGTAGGCGTGCTCCTCGCGCGCCTTCTGCAGGTACTCCTTGGCCGCCGTATACTCGTAAACGGCCGCGCGCTTGGCGCCGGCGGTCTCCGCCGCCGAGAGCGCGATGTTGACATTGATGATCTGCACACCGCTGACCACCGGCCCGCAGCCGGTGACCCCCGCGGCGCACGCCAGGACCAACACCCATCCGAGTCGTCGCACGAGAGCCTCCAACCAGTCAGAAAACCGGCTCTTTTGCCACCGAGTCGCCTCGTTGATGTAACAGAGCAGAAAAGCCGGGTCAACCGCGCGAATTGGCCGAGCGCGCCCGGCGTTTCCCGTTCCCCGGCGCCGGCGCCGACGCCTCGCCGCGCAGCTGGGTCGGCGCCACCTCGATTACCCCCTTGATCGCTGTTCGACCGAGGAGCCACAGCCGCCAGAGCGTGGCGAGCCAGGCCACGCCCACCGCCGCGTTCGCCGCGACCAACGCGTACCAGAGGGAGGAGCCCCACAGGCTGCGCAGGCGGGTCGGATCGTCCCGATACGCCCCGGTCGCGCCGACCCAGGCGAGCGGCTCGCGGGCGAGCAGGATCACCAGCCCCGCCGCGGCCAGGCTGCCGGCGAACAACGCCAGGACGGCGAGCCGCCGCCCGTGAGCGATCAACCGATTGCCGATCGCGAAGGCGCCGACGGCGAAGAGCGGATAGAGCAAGCTCAGCAGGGGCGGCGGCAACGGCAGCTGAGCGGCGTCGACGAGGTAGAGCAGGCTCCAATCCGGGTAGCGTTGGAGCAGGAACGCGCCGGCCGGCGTGTAAACCAGCGCCACGAGCAAGACCAGGGACCAGAGCGACGGCAGCCTGTACCACGGGTACTGGCCGACGGTCTTCTGGCCGGCCCAGGCGACGCTGGCGCCGAGGGCCGCACTCAGGGCAATATTGACGAGGACGGCCAGCATGACGCTCCCGACTACCCATACCAGCGGCGCCCCGGCGGTCAAGGGGAGAGGCGGTCGATGACCGACGCCCACCGACCCCGCCCGGCGCGGCAGGAGTTCGAGTCGCGGGTTCGCCTGGTCGCCGCCGGCGTCGACGCGATCGCCGAGCGCTACGCGACCAACCTGAGCGAGGGCGGCCTCTTCGTGCGCGACCCGCAGCCGCCGCCGGTCGGCACCGTGGTCCTGCTCGAGTTCGTGCTCCCCGACGGGCAGCCGCTCAGCCGCGTCGCCGCGCGGGTGGTGCACGCCCGCCCGGCGACGATGGCCGACGACCCGACCGCCGGCATGGGCCTGCAGTTCGTCGCCCTCGACTCGGTGGCGCGCGAGATCGTCGAACGCCTGGACCGCGACCGGCCGCGCGCGGCGCCCCCGACGCCGCGCGAGCAGGATCTCCTGCTCGATGTCGTCGGCCTCGAGGCGCCGCTGCTCACCGCCGGCGGGCGGATCGTCGGCATCGATCTCGGGACGGTCAACAGCTGCGTCGCGGTGATGGAGCCCGGCGGGCCGCGGGTCATCTCGGCGGTCGGCGGCTACGACACGATCCCGTCGGTCGTCTTCGTCGAGGAGGATGGCAGCGCCTACGTCGGGCACCGCGCGGTCGAGCGGATGATCCTCAACCCCCGGCGCGCGATCTACGGCGCGAAGCGCTTCCTCGGTCGGCCGTTCGCCAGCCGCGAGGTCCAGATGTTCGGCCACTTCTTCACCTACCAGCTGGTGCCGACGCCGGACGGCGGCATCGCCGCGAGCCTGGGCAACATCGAGCTGCCGTTGGTCAAGGTCAGCAGCAAGATCCTGCGCACCCTGAAAGGGATCGCCGAGCGCTACCTCGGCGAGGCGGTCTGCCGGGCAGTGGTCGGCGTCCCGGCCTACTTCGGCGAGACGCAGCGCGAGGCGGTGCGGCAGGCGGGGCGGTTGGCCGGCCTGCACGTCGAGCGCCTGGTCAACGAACCGACCGCGGCGGCGATCGCCTACGGTTACAACCGCAACGTCCAGCGGACCGTGCTCGTCTACGATCTCGGCGGTGGGACCTTCGACGCGACGGTGCTGCGCATCGACGGCCATCGCTTCGAGGTCCTGGCCAGCGACGGCGACCCGTTTCTCGGCGGCGCCGACTTCGACGATCGGCTGACCGAGTACGTCCTGACCGCGCACGAACGGACCGGCGGGCCGTCCCTGCGCGGCGATCCGGTCGCCGTCCAGCGGATCCGCTTCGCCGTCGAGCTGGCCAAGCGCCAGCTCACCGAGGCGAGCGTCGCCGATCTCGACCTGCCGTACATCGCCGGCACCGCCGACGGACCGGTGCACCTGCACCAGCGGCTCGAGCGGACGATGCTCGAGCGCCTGACCGAGGACCTGGTCGACCGCACGCTGGCGATCGTCCAGCAGGTGCTCGACCGCGCCGGCGTGCGCGGCGCCGCGCTCGACGACGTGCTGCTGGTCGGCGGGCAATCGCGCAGCCCGCGCATCCGCGAGCGGCTGTTTCAACGCTTCGCCAAGCGACCGTCGACCGCGCTCCACCCGACCGAGGCGGTCGCGCTCGGCGCGGCGGTCGTCGCCGAGGCCTTGCACTCGGACCTGCGCGTCCACCTGGCCGACATCCTGCCCGCGACCATCCAGCTGGCCGAGGCCGACGGGCACACCCGCCCGTTGCTAACGCGCGGCACGCGCCTGCCAGCCGAGATCGAGCTCGAGATCGGCGCGAGCCAGGACGCGCGCGCGGAGATCCGCGTCGTCCTCTTCCGCGGCGAAGGGAGGACGGTGAGCGAGAACACCTTCCTCGGCGCGCTGGTCTTCCCGCCCCATGCCTCCGCGGCGCTCGGCGGGCAACACGCCAAGGTGCGCCTGCAGGTCAGCGGCGACGGGCTGCTCTCGGTCCAGGCCCGCCATCCGGTCACCGGCGAGCTGCGGACCCTGGAGCTGCTCCTGACCGCGTCGTAGAGTGGCGCATGCTCGAGCCTCGCGTCGATTGGCCCGCCCTGCTCGCTGAGCCGCAGGTCGTCCAGCTCGTCGAGCTGGCGCTGGCGGAGGATCTCGGACCCGGCGATCTGACCAGCGCCGCGATCTTCACCTCGCCGCAGCCGACGCGGGGTCGGGTCCTGACCCGCACCGGAACGACGGTCTGCGGCGTGCCGCTGGCGCGGGCGATCATCCGTCGGCTCGATCCGGCCGGCGAGCTCTCGGCGGTGGCCGCCGAGGGCGCCGAGCTGCCCGCCGGCGCGACGCTGTTCGAGCTCGCCGCCGACGTGCGCGCGGTGTTGAGCGCCGAGCGCTGTCTGCTCAACTTCCTGATGCGGCTGTGCGGCGTGGCCGACAACGCCCGCGCCGCCACGGCGCTGGTCGCCGGCACGACGGCGCAGGTCTATGACACGCGCAAGACGATGCCCGGGTGGCGGTTGCTCGACAAAGCGGCGGTGCGCACCGGCGGGGCGTGCAACCACCGGCGCGGGTTGTTCGACGCGATTCTGATCAAGGACAACCACGTTCAGGCGGCCGGCTCGGTCGGGGCGGCGGTGGCGCGCGCCCGATCGCGCTGCCCCGGGACGCTCGTCGAGGTGGAGATCGATCGGCTGGACCAACTCGAGGAGGCCCTCGCGGCCGGGGCCGACCTGGTGCTGCTCGACAACTTCGACCTCGAGCAGCTGCGCCAGGCGGTCGCCCAGACCGCCGGCCGTGTGCCGCTCGAGGCCTCCGGCGGGATCACGCTGGTGAGCCTGCGCGCCGTGGCCGAAACCGGGGTCCAGCGCATCTCGATGGGCGCGCTGACCCACAGCGTCACGCCGGCCGACCTGAGCCTCGAGCTCTTCGCCTGATCGACGCCGCGTGGTAGCATGAATGGTCCGCGCGCCTGACGCGTCGGAGCCCAATTGAGGCCACGCCGCCGGAGGTCCGTATGTGGCACCTGATCGTCGCCGCCCTGCTGGCCCAGACCTACGTCCCCGGGCCAGACGGCATCGCGGTCCCGGACATCCCGCTGTTCCGCGACAACCCGGAGCCGTGGGTGGCGCCGGGTCGGCTGTTCAGCGTGCGCGTGCCGGCGGGCTGGGGCGTCGCGCTGCACGACGACGACCCGTACACGATCGACTTCCGGGGCGTGCAGCGACCGGGGAACGCCGTGGTGCAGATCCGCCGCCTGGCGGTGCCCAAGGGCGCGCACCCGCGCCAGCTGATGCTCAACGCCATCGAATCGCGGCTCGGGAAGCTGCCCAACTTCAAGGTGGTCAACAAGCGCAACGTGCAGATCGCCGGCACCAAGGGCGCCGCGGTGGTCGGCACCTACTCCTATCAGGGCAACATCCAGTACCCGCTGGTGGTCGAAGAGGTCTACCTCGTCGCCGGCGCCGAGGCGTTCATCTTCCACTTCGAGTGCTTCGAGCCGTTCGCGGTCGAATTGGCAAACGATGTCAATCTGTTCTACGCCAGCTTCATGCCCCGTCCCCCCGGGCTCGACGCCGATCCGTTCGCGGTGCCCAACGCCGACCCGGGCGGGATCAACCCCGACAAGGTCCGGTTCTGACTGAACGGGTGTGCGCGACTCGCGCACACCCCGTTTGCGGCTTTCCCGCGCGCGAAGCCGCCCGTGGCGATCGGGAATCGTGACCGTCCGTTTTGGGGCGTCGACGGGGGTCGGCTCTGGACCCCGCGCCGCTCGCCAGATAGTATCGCGTTGACGCGGGTGTCGGCGACGATGACCACGAAGAAGCGCATCGGTGACCTCCTGGTGGAGAGCCAGGTCATCCCCCGGCCGGTGGCGGAGAACGCCGCGGTCGAGACGGTGTTGGCGGACACCCGGATCTTGTCAGTGCTGGTGCGCGACGGTCACCTCGACGCCGAGACCGCGCTGCGCGCGCTCGCGGCCCAGCTCGGCGTCCCGGGCGTCGATCTGACGACGGTGGTCGTGCCCGCGCCGGTCCTGGCGCGGGTGCCGGCGAACGTCGCGCGTGAGGATCTGCTCCTGCCGCTCCGCGTCGACGGGGCGAGCCTGCTGCTCGCGATGGCCAACCCGTACGACCAGGGGGTGATCGACGAGATCAGCTTCGCCACCGGGCTGCAGATCTTGCCCCTGGCCGCGCTGCACCTCAGCCTGGTCGAGGCCGTCCGCGTCGCCTACGCCGCCCCCGATCGCGATTTCCGCGCCGGCGCGGCCGTGGCCGACGACGACGGCAGCGGACGGCTGACGCTGCTGCAGACCCCGGCGCCGACCGCTCAGGACGAGTCTCTGAGCGAGGAGCCGATCGAGATCGAGATCGACTTCGTCGACGAGCCGCTCGAGCTCGCCGCCGCGGCGCCGCCGGCGGAGTCGCCACCGGCCGGCCCAGCGCCGCCGGCCAGCCCAGCGCCGCCGGTGAGCGCGTCCCCTCCCAGCCCGGCGCCGCCCAACGCGCCGGTGGCCGGGAGCAAGACCATCCTGGTCGTCGACGACGAGAGCGAGATCGTCCACCTGATCGTCGAGACCATCAAGTCGCTCGGCCACACGATCGTCACCGCCCAACGGGGCGTCGAGGCGCTCAACCTGGTCAAGACAGCCAAGCCGAGCCTGGTGATCCTCGACGCGATGCTGCCCGAGGTGCACGGCTTCGAGATCTGTCGCAAGATCAAGGAGAGCAAGCGGTTCGCCCGCACGCCGGTGCTGATGGTCTCGGCGATCTACCGCGGCTGGCGCATCGCCGAGGACATCAAGAACCTGTACAAGGTCGACGTCTTCCTCGAGAAGCCGTTCCGCATCGCCGAGCTGCGCCGCCAGGTCGAGCGGCTGCTCGCCGATCTCCCCGAGGAGCACGAGGAGGTGCCCAGCTCCGCGCCGGCGCGCGCCGCCTACGAGCAGGCGATCGCCGCCTTCCAGGCCAACCAGCTCGACCAGGCCTTCGGCCTGCTCCGCCAGGCCGAGGCCCTCGAGCCCTTCTCGGCCAACATCCAGTTCATGCTCGGGCGCGTGCTCGAGCGGCAGAACCGCGCCTACCAGGCGATCTACCACTACGAGCGAGCCATCGAACTCAACCCGCAGCAGTTCGCCGCAACCAAGAACCTGGCGTTGCTCTACCAGGCCAACGGCTTCAAGAATAAGGCGATCGAGATGTGGGAGCGATCGCTGCGCGCCGCGCCGTCCGCCGAGCTGCGCGAGCAGATCAAGCAGCACATCGTGAGCATCCTGTGAAGTTCGCCTGCCCGAAATGCAACACCCGATACTCGATCAGCGACGACAAGGTGCCGCCGGCCAAGACGCTGCGCTTTCCGTGCAAGAAGTGCGGCAACGTCATCCGCTTGCGCCGCAAGGAGGGAGCGCCGGCCGCGCCGAAGCCCACCCCGCTCGAAGCCGGCTCGACGCGCGTCGCGCCGGCCGCCGAGCTCGACCAGCTGCGCCAGCAGGCGGCGAGCCCGACCGGTGACCACGCGCTGGCGACCAAGGTCGCCTCGGTCGCCGAGCTGAACCAGGCGCTGCGCGCCGGGCAGAGCGCCGAGCCGGACCCGTTCGACCTCGGTGCCGGCGGCTCGACCAAGGTCGCCTCGGTCGCCGAGATCCAGCGGGCCCTGCGCAGCGGCGCCGAGCCCGAGCCGACGCCGGCCCTGGCGCCGGCCGCCGACGAGGAGTGGTTCGCGCTGGTCGGCGGCAAGCAGGAAGGACCACTGAGCCAGGCCAAGCTGCTCGAGCTGCTGCGCACGCGCATGATCGACAAGCGCACCTACGTCTGGCGCGACGGGATGGGCGACTGGCAACGCCTGGGCGCGGTGGCGGAGCTGCGCGACCACGCCGAGCAGACCGGCGACGCCGCCTGGCGGGTGATGGCGCCGGTCGATGATCGCGCCGGCGACTTCAGTGAGTCGACCGTGGCGATGAACGCGAAGCAGATCAACGAGCAGCTGCGCCGGTCGCGCGAGATCGCCGAGGCGCCGCCCGGCGACCCGGCCAACAATCGGGCGACCGACGTCGGGACGCCTGTCGATCTGAGCGACCCGGAGCTGGTCGCCGCGCTGACCGGCAACCCGACCGGCGACCGGATGACCCGCCCGCTCTCCCAAGGCGCCGCCAGCGATCTGCTCGCCTCGCCCGAGCTCTACCCGGCCGACCTCGGCGGCGATCTCGGCATCGAATCGCTGCGCCAACCAGAGCCGGAGCCGGAGCTGCTCGCCCGCCACCCGCCGCCCGATCTCGTCGCCACCCCGGCGCACAGCCACCTCGGGACGAGCTTCCCCGAGGCGCTCGAGGAGCCGGTCAGCGATCCGCTGGGTGACCTCGGGTCGCTCGACGCCGAGGAACCCGGGGAGTTGTTCGCCGAGCCGCTCGAGAGCGACCGGGGAGAGTACCTCAACGCCCCCCCGGGCGAATCGACCCGCGTGTTCATGGCGACCGCCGGGATCTACAAACGCCGCCGCTTCCACCAGGCGGCCACGGTGATCGGCATCCTCGTCTCGGTGTTGATCGTCGCCGTCGTCTCGCTCGATATCCTCGGGCTGGTCCAGATCCCGCTGATGGGTATGGTCTACGAGAAGACCGGCCTGGTCGACCCGAACCGCGAGCGCGGGATCCAGCGCGCCCGGGAGGCGCTGGCCACCCCCGACCTCGATCCGCAGCGGCGCACCGAGCTCGAGGCCTGGCTGGGCAAGATGCAGCCCGGCGGCACCGCGCCCCAGCCGGGCAAGACCCGTCCGGGCCCGGGGAAGGCCGCCGTCCCCCCGGTGGGGCCGACCCGCGAGGGGGTCAAGGACACCCAGACGATGAAGGACGGCGAGCGCAAGCTGGCCGAGGCGGTCTTCGGCGACGCGCGCAAGACCGATCGTCGCATCGTGCTCGCCGACCCGGACCGGCTGCAGGCGCCGAACCTCCCCGACGGGTTGACCCAGGACGCCATCGTCCAGGTGTTCAGCGACAACAGCTCGTCGATGACCCTGTGCTACAACGAGTCGACGCGCAAAGGTGAGCGGCTGTCGGGCAAGATGGAGATCGAGGTGAGCATCGCGGCGGACGGGACCGTCACCGAGGTGAAGATCGGCAACCCCGAGCTGGCCAAGACGGTGATGGGCACCTGCACGCTGCGCCGGGTCAAGACCTGGCGCTTCCCGCGCTTCAACGGTGAGCCGGTGACGGTGGTCATCCCCTACGTCCTGCAATCGGTGCTCTGACGCGCATGACCGACGTGTTGGCCAAGACCCTCGTGCTGAACAACGCCGTCGCCGGGCCGATGGTCGAGGAGGCGCTGCAGCGTCAGGTGGTCCACGGCGGCAGCCTGGACACGAACCTCCTCGAGCTCGACGCGATCGACGAAGCAACGCTGCTCTACCAGATGAGCGAGGCCTACGGCCTCCCCGCAGCCGAGCCCGGGGAGATCGACACGGTCGGGGCGCACATCCCTCGCCTCTTCCCGCAGCTGTTCGCCGAGACCTACCACCTGGTCCCCTTCCGGCTGGTGGGGCAGAACCTCGGCGTGCTGGTCAACCGGCCGGCCGAGCCGGCGCTGTTCGCGCGCATCACCGAGCGCTTGAGCCTCGCGGTCAAGCCGGCGGTCACCACCGAGGTCCGCCTGCACTACGCGATGTACCGCCTCTACGGTGTGGCGCTCCAGCCGCGCTACCGTGATCTCCTGGCCCGGCTCGGTCACGCCGCCCTGCCCGCCGACCCGACGCTGCCGCCGAGCACGAAGGTCCTCTCCTGGGGCCTCGGTGGCACGACCTTGGCCTCCGGCGAGCGCCCGCCGCTGACGGTCAGCGACCTGCTCGGCCGGCTGGCCAGCGCCACCGATCGCGACGCGATCATCGACGTCCTGCTCGAGGCGGCGCTGTCGACCTTCGAGTTCGCGGCGATCTTCCTCGTCCACGGCGAGCAGATCAACGGCTGGCGCGGCATGGATCCAGAGACCAGCCAGCGGGTGGTGCGCATCTCGCTGCCGGTCGAGCTGCCGTCGGTCTTTCAGACCATCTACGCGACGCACGGCCACTACCTCGGCCCGCTGCCGGCCAACAGCATCAACACCCGGCTGCTCGAGGAGCTCGGCCGTGCGCCGCCGCGCGCCGCCTTGCTCGCGCCGCTCTTGGTCGGGGGGCGACTCGCTGGCATCCTCCTGGCCGACAACGGCCCGCGGGGCGTCCCGTCGAAGCGCGTCGCCGCGATCCTGCTCCTCACCCATCGGGCCGGCATGTGCCTCGAGGAGCTGATCCGGCGCCGCAAGGCGCGTGCCGTCTCGCTGGTCCGTGACGATGCGCCCGTCGTCGAGGACACACCGACCGAGCTGGGTGACGCCGACTTCGAGCCGATCAGCGAGGCGCCGGTGGTCCGTGCGCCGCCTCCGCCGGCGCCCACCGCCGCGCCGATGCCCCC
>JBFYZW010000299.1:0-6283 GCA_041309305.1 Deltaproteobacteria bacterium
TCAGGAAGTAGAGCCGGAACATGTAGAAGGCCGTGCAGAGCGCGGCCGCGAGCCCGAGGCCGTAGAGCAGCGCGGGGAACCAGGCCGGCCAGCCCGGGATCCCGGTCGAGATCGACTTCCAGAGGATCTCGTCCTTCGAGAAGAAGCCCGAGAGCGGCACGATCCCCGCGATCGCGAGGCAGGAGACGAGGAAGGTCTTGCTCGTGAGCGGGAGCTTCTTCGCGAGCCCGCCCATCTCGCGGATGTCCTGCTTCCCGCTCATCGCGTGGATCACCGAGCCAGCGCCGAGGAAGAGGCAGGCCTTGAAGAAGGCGTGGGTGAAGAGGTGGAAGATGCCGGCCGAGTAGGCGCCGACGCCGACCCCGAGGAACATGTAGCCGAGCTGGCTGATCGTCGAGTAGGCGAGCACCTTCTTGATGTCGTTCTGGGCGAAGCCGATCGTCGCGGCGAAGAGCGCGGTGACCGCGCCGACCAGGGCGACCACCCCCATCACGGTCGGGGTGAGCATGTAGATGAAGTTGAGGCGCGCGATCATGTAGACGCCCGCGGTGACCATGGTCGCGGCGTGGATCAACGCCGAGACCGGCGTCGGGCCGGCCATCGCGTCGGGCAGCCAGACGTAGAGCGGCAGCTGGGCGCTCTTGCCGGTGGCGCCGAGGAAGAGCATCAAGCAGACCGCGGTGGCCAACGTCACGCTGATGATCCCGCCGCTGGTCGCCTTCTCCAGGTTGTCGAAGTCGAGTGTGCCGGTGGCGCGGAAGAGCAGCAGCATCGCGACGATGAAGCCGAAGTCACCGATGCGGTTGGTGATGAACGCCTTCTTGCCGGCGATCGCCTTCTCGATGTCGCCATACCAGAAGCCGATGAGCAGGTAGCTGCACAGGCCGACGCCCTCCCAGCCGAGGAACATCACCGGCATCGAGGCGCCGAGCACCAGGGTCAGCATCGCGAACATGAACAGGTTGAGGTAGGCGAAGTAGCGGGCCAGGCTCGGATCGTGGGCCATGTAGCCGACCGAGTAGAGGTGGATGAGAAAGCCCACGCCGGTGACGACCAGGATCATCACGGCCGACAGCGCGTCGACCTTGAAGGTGAAGTCGACGCTCAGGTTGCCGGTGGCGATCCAGGTGTAGAGGGTCGAGGTGATCGCCGGGTCGGCGGTGCCGCCGGCGCGCAGCTGCCAGAGGGTCGCGAAGGCCCAGAGGCTGATCGCCAGCGAGATGAGCACCGTGGTGCAGCCGATGAAGCCGACCAGCGGCCGCGGCAGGCGATGGCCGACCAGGCCGTTGACCGCCGCGCCGACCAGCGGGGTCAACGGAATCAAGGGGATGAAGGGAACGATCGGTTCGAGCATCGGGTTCATCGCCACATCCACGCGCCCCCGGAGCCGAGGAGGACCGCTCGTCGCGACCGCCTCCGCTCGGCCAGGCAAAAGTCCAGAAGTTGCGTCTGTGTAGGCCCGGCCGGAGGTCGAGTCAAGGCGGCCAGCCGTCCGATCGGGGGACCGCGCCGCTCAGCGCAGGCCGACGCGCCGCAGGCTCTGCTCGAGCCGGCCGAGGGTGCGCTCGATGTCCTCGTCGAGGCCGACCGAGAAGCGGATCAACCCCTGGCTCAGGCCCATCGCCTGCTGCTCGGCGGTCGGGATCTCCGACGAGGTGCTGTGCCCGGGGGCGGAGAAGAGCGTCTTGTAGAAGCCGAGGCTGACCGCCAGGTAGCCGACCAGCTCCTCCTGCATCACCTTCATCAGCCGGTTGGCGTTCTCGGCGCTGCCGACGTCGAGCGTCACCATCCCGCCGAAGCCGTACTCAGGGTGCATCAGCCGGCGCATCAGCGCGTGTTGTGGGTGCTGCGCCAGGCCGGGGTAGTGGACCGGCAGCGCCCAGGAGGCGAGCCGCTCGGCGAAGGCCAGGCCGTTGCGCGAGTGGGCGCGCATGCGCAGGTGCAGGCTGTGCAGGTTCTTCAGCATGCTCGCCGAGCGCGCGGTGTCGAGCACCGGGCCGAGCAGCATCGCCGCGCCGTCGTTGACGCTCATCAAGGCATCGACGAGCTCCTGCCTGGCGCACAGCGCCCCGCCGACCGCGTCCGAGGTGCCGTTGATGAACTTGGTCAGGCTGTAGACCACGACGTCGGCGCCGTGCGCCGCCGGGGTGAAGATGAGCGGCGTGAAGGTGTTGTCGACCACGAAGGTCAGGCGCCGCTGGTGCGCCATCTCGGCGAGGGTGGGCAGGTCGGCGACCTCGAGCAGCGGGTTGCTCACCGTCTCGGTGTAGAGCACGCGCGTCCGGTCGGTGATCGCTGCGCGCACGGCGTCGTGGTTGGTGATGTCGACGAAGCGGGTGGTGATGCCGAGCCGCGGCAGGAAGTTCTTGAGCAGCGCGTAGGTGCCGCCGTAGATGGTCCGCGCCGCGACGATCTCGTCGCCGCTGCGACACAGCTGCAACAGCGTGCAGCCGATGGCGCTCATTCCCGACGCGGTCACGTGGCCGCTCTCGGTTCCCTCCATGCGCGAAAGCGCCTGGGCCAGGTAGCGGCTGTTCGGGTTGTAGTGGCGGGCGTAGAGGAAGCAGCCCTCGAGGCCGGACTCGAACATCTCCTCCATCGTCTCGGGCGACATGAAGGTGAAGGTGGCGCTGTCCTCGATCGACGGGTTGACCCCGCCGTGCTCCCCGAAGACCAGGATGTCCTGGATTGCGTTGGCCGGCGCGAACGACATCGGTCACCTCCAAGTTGGCGCTCCCCTCGAGAGGGCTCCCACAACCCGACCGTGGGGGCAAGAGGGCGGCGCGGAACTGGCGCTCGCCTGCCGCCTCGGTCAGAATGGGGGCGATGCACCCGAGGCGAGTCCTGGTGGCGGTGTTGCTCGTCGGGTCGGTCGGCTGTCCGGAGCCGGTCGAGCGCCCGCCGCAGAAGTACCGCCCGGGCGACGACGACCGCGCCGGCGAGGAGGAGCGACGCGAGCCGGGCGAGCGCGGCGGCGGTGATGCGCTGCCCGGCGACGGCTCGCCGGCCTTCTGGGTCTGCAACCCGTTGTTCTACAACACGCGCGACGGTTGCGACTGCGGCTGCGGCATCGCCGATCCCGACTGCGACGGCACCGGCTGCGCCGCCCCGGGGTGCAGCGCCGCCGGCTGCGCGTTTTGCCACCTCGGCGCCGAGCTCGACTTCGACTGCGCCGACGGACCACCGCCGGTCGGCTGGAGCTGCTCGGGCTACTACTACGACGACGGGTTGTGCGACTGCGGTTGCACGATCGCCGACGTCGACTGCGCCGGCGGCGGCTGCACCGGCCCCGATTGCCAGGCCGAGGCCTGCGCCTACTGCTGGGGCCCGGTGCGCCAGGGCGCCTGCGACTGACGTGCGTCGCGCGTCGTCGCTCGCTCAGCTCCCCTGCATGCAGATCTGCTGCGGCGCATTGTGTGCCCGGCGGCACTCCCAGTGCGACGGGCAGTCGCTCCACGAGTTGCACATCTTGGTGCAGTAGCCCAGGCCGTTGCCGTAGGTGAAGCAGGCCTTCGCCTCGCAGTCGCTGTTGCGGTTGCAGGTGGCGCCGATGTCGCCGACCTCCTGCTGCGCGACGGTGGCGCCGCGCTTGCGCCGCTTCTCCTGCCGCTCCGGCTCGGGCGGCGGCGCGGGCTCGTCGTCGCCGTCGTCCGCGGCCCAGCTCGACTCCTCGCGCTGCTGGCGGCTCGCCGTCTTGCTCTCGGTCGTCGTCGCCCCGCCACCGGGGCCGAAGCCGCCGAAGCCGGGGAGGGGTGGCAGACCGTCCAGCGGCACGCAGCCGGTCAGCCAGACCACGCCCACGAGGCTCGGGGCAGACACGCTCCAACGCATCATCACATCCTCCATCGGCGGCGCCGGGGCGCCGCGTGTTCAGGGCGGCTCGCGAACGGGCGGGAGGGTCGCACGGCGCGCGGCGAAGGAATACGACCCGTGGCGGGTTCTCGGCGCGTGCCGGCGTCTCAGACGAGCAGCAGCGGACCGAACGCCTCGAGGCGATGGAAGTCGGGCCGCTCGCCGGGGACCGGGAAGCAGGCCAGGTAGCGGCGCGCGGCGCCGACGCCGTGGATCGCGTAGGCGTTGCCGCGCTCGACGCGCGGCGGCAGGTAGGCGCGCGGAAGCCGCGCCCAGCCGCGCCAGCGGCGCCCGGTGATCTCGGCCGCATACTCGATCAGCAGCGCCTGGCGCTCGACCTGGCGCCGGCCGGCGAGCACGAGCACCAGGTAGTGGCCGTGCGGCCCCAGCTCGACCTCGAGGTAACGGTCGTCGGCGCCGAGCAGGAACAGCTCGACCACCTCGTGCTCCCACAGGCGGTCGAGGCGGCCGGGGCTGGCCGGCGGTCGCGGATCGCCGTGGTACGGCGCGTCGACGGTCAGGCGCACGCTGGTCGCGTCGACCTCGAGCTCGAGCACCGCCTGCTCGGCAGGCTCGACCGGCCGCCCGTCCCAGGTCCGCGCGATGCACAACCTCATCGCCCAGGTCAAAGCACAGGCGCGGCGCGAAGGCTACCCGGGGCGTCATCGACCGGTAGGCAGCGGTGGCCGAGGTCTGCTATGCCGATCCGGTGCGCGCCGCCCCTGCCCGTGTGCTCCTCTTCGACATCGACGGCACGCTGCTGAACGCCGGCGGGATCGGCCGCCGGGCGTTCACCGCCGCGCTGGCCGGCGTCGGCGCCGACCGCGCCGTGCTCGACGGGATCCGCTTCGCCGGCACCACCGACCGGGCGATCGCCCGCGCCGCGCTCGAGGGGGCGGGAGTGGCGGCCGACGCGCCGCTGGTGCAGCGGGTGCTGACCGCCTACGTCGAGGTCCTCGCCGCCGAGCTGGCCGCCCGCCGCGACGGCGAGTGCCGGCTCTGCCCCGGCGTCGCCGAGCTGCTCGAGCGGCTCGCCGGCGCGCCGCTCCTTCTCGGCCTCGGGACCGGCAACGTCGAGGCCGGCGCCCGGCTCAAGCTCGAGGCGGTCGGCATCGCCGGGCACTTCCGCTTCGGCGGCTTCGGCGACGAGCACGAGGAGCGGGCCGAGGTGCTGCGCCTCGCGGCGGCGCGCGGCGCGGCGCTCGCCGCCGGGCGGGCGACGGAGGTGATCGTCATCGGCGACACGCCGCGGGACGTCCAGGCGGCGCGCGCGATCGGCGCGCGCGTCCTCGCGGTCACCACCGGCCCGTTCGACCACGCCACGCTCAGCGGCGCCGGGCCGGACTGGTTGGTGGACGACCTCCGTGCGCCGGAGGTCCTCGGCCTGCTCACCGGTGTCATCGCCGGGCGGTGATCCGAGCTCGACCTGCGCCACTTTCGGGCAGCTGTACCGCCGTGGGGCACCCCCCTGGCCCGAGCGCCCGGCCACCATCGTGAATCCGCGGGAGATGCGGCGCCCCTGCCCGCCGGCACGCCATCTGCACTACCCCGGCGCGACTGGAAGGAGGCGACGATGGCGAGCACGAAGGGCGCAGCTCCGACGCGCACGGTGATCGATGCGGCGGCGTTCGAGCGGGACGGCTGGCGCGCCGGCCGGCCGCTCGAGGACCCGGAGAAGACCAAGCGCTGGGGCTTCGTCAGCGCCAAGCCGTCCGAGTTCCTCGTCCACGTCCGGCGCGGCAAGGTGCGCGGGCGCAGCTCCGGCCAGGGGATGACCTGCTTCAAGTGGCCGTGGGACGCGGTGGCGATCATCCCGACCTCGTTGCAGCGCCTGCAGTTCACCGCCGACCAGGTGACGGTCGAGAAGGTCGGCGTCAGCGTCACGGGCCTGGCGGTCTATCGGATCGCCGACCCGCTGCTCGCCTACCGGGTGCTGAACTTCGCCTACCCGGAGCGGGCGCAGCAGAAGCTCGAGGAGACCTTGACCGCGATGTTCGTCGGCGCCACCCGGCGCTTCGTCGCCAACCTCACGGTCGACGAGTGCCTGCAGAAGCGCAAGAGCGCGATCGCCGAGGAGCTGTTGCGCGAGATCGCGCCGGTGGTCGGCGGCAGCGGCCGGCCGGACGATCGCACCAATCAGGGCTGGGGGGTGGTGCTCGACACGATCGAGATCCAGGAGGTGCGGGTCAGCTCGGCCACGGTCTTCGCCGCGATGCAGGCGCCGTTCCGCGCCGCGCTCGAGCGCCGGGCGCGCGAGGCGCGCGCCGATGCCGACAAGGCGGTGGCCACGCGCGAGGCGCTGTGCAACCAGGAGATCGAGGCGACCCGCCTCGCGGCGCAGGCGGCGCTGGCGGTCAAGCAGACCGAGGTGGAGCAGGAGGCCGAGCGCCTGCGCGCCGACACCGAGGTCGAGCGCCAGCGGCTGGCCGCG
>JBFYZW010000300.1:0-4603 GCA_041309305.1 Deltaproteobacteria bacterium
GGCGCGAGATCCAGCTCCTGGCCGGCAAGGCCTGAGACCGATCGCGCCCGGTCACGCCCGCGGCAGGGTCAGGCGGAAGACGGCGCCGCGCGCCGGGCGCACGAGCTCGAGCGCGCCGCCGAACCGCTCGGCGAGCCGGCGCGACAACCACAGGCCGAGGCCGGTGCCGTGCGCCTTGGTCGTCGCAAACGGCGTGAACAAGAGCGCCTCCGCCTCGACCGGGATCCCCGGCCCCTCGTCGATCACCTCGACCGTCAGGCGCTCGCCCTCAGCGCGGGCGCGCACGGTGATCCGCCCGCCCTCACCGACGGCGTCGCGGGCGTTGGCGAGCAGGTTGTGGAGGATCTGCTCGACCGCAATCGGATCGGCGCCGGCGGCCGGCAGATCGGCCGCCAGCTCGCGGACGACGACCAGCCCCTGGGTCCGGCGCGGATAGCCGAGCAGCCCGAGCGCCCGGTCGAGCGCCTGGTGCAGATCGCAGAAGCCGAGCAGCCTGTCGCTCCGACCGCGCGCGTGCGCGCGCAGGCGCTCGAGCAGAACCTCCATCCGCGCGCACTGCTCGATCATCAACGGGGCGGCGCCGGCCACCGCCTCCGGCGCCGGCTGCCCAGCGAGCAGCTGAGCGTACCCCTTGATCAGCGCCAGCGGCTGACGCAGCTCGTGCACCAGCGCCGCGACCTGCAGGCCGAGCTCGGCCAACCGGGAGAGCTCCTCGAGCTGCGCTGGCGACGGCGCCTGTCCTGGCTCGCCCACCCACGGAGGCTACCACAGGGCCGAGGCAGGAAAAACCGTTCCGCCGACCGGCGTTCTCGGCTAGATTCCCGTCCCATGAGAACCGCCCTCCTTCCGCTGCTCCTCTTCCCCTGCCTCGCCCTCGCCGCCGAAGCGCCGCCAGCCCCGCCGGACGTCGCCGGCCCCCCGGCCGACGCCGCGCGCACCCCGTCCGGCCTGGCCTACAAGGTCTTGAAGCCAGGCACCGGCAAGGTGAAGCCGAAGCCCACTGACCGGGTCGAGGTCCACTACACCGGCTGGACCACCGACGGCCGGATGTTCGACTCGTCGGTCACCCGCGGCCAGACGATCACCTTCGGGCTCGACCAGGTGATCAAGGGCTGGACCGAGGGGCTGCAGCTGATGGTCGAGGGCCAGAAGAACCGCTTCTGGATCCCGGGCGCGCTCGCTTACGGCGACAAGCCGAGCCTCTCCGGCGCGCCGGCCGGGATGCTGGTCTTCGACGTCGAGCTGTTCAAGGTCATCTCGCCGCCGCCGCCGCCGCCGGTCCCGACCGACGTCGCCGGCCCGCCGGCCGACGCCAAGCGCACCGCCTCCGGACTGGCCTACAAGGTGCTCCAGCCGGGCAAAGGCAAGCGCCACCCGGAGGTCACCTCGCAGGTCGAGGTCCACTACTCCGGCTGGACCACCGACGGCCGGATGTTCGACTCGTCGGTGACCCGCGGCCAGTCGATCACCTTCCCGCTCACCGGCGTCATCCGCGGTTGGACCGAGGGGGTCCAGCTGATGGTCGAGGGCGAGAAGACCCGCTTCTGGATCCCGGCCGAGTTGGCCTACGGCGAGAAGCCCCGCCGCCCCGGCGCGCCGGCTGGAATGCTGGTCTTCGACATCGAGCTGATCCGCATTCGTTGAGCCGGGAGGCGCACGATGGCCGAGATCTTCGACACCGTCCTGTTGCTCGCCCTGCCCGCGTCGGGCAAGTCAGAGCTGCGCAAGTACCTCTCGACCCTGCCCGCCGACGAGTGCGCCCGGGACTTCCACATCGGCCCGACCGTGCAGCTGGATGACTTCCCCTACGTCCACCTGTTGCGCCGCATCGACGAGGCGCTCGAGACGGTCGACAAGCCGCCGCTCTTCTTCTCCACCCCGGAGAAGCCGTTCATCGAGCCGCGCGACTGGGGCGTGCTGACGCAGCTGCTCAACGAGGACTACCAGGACCTGGTGACCCGGCGGGCCATCCAGCCCGACTCGGCGGCCATCTACCTGTTCGATCGGATCGACGCGGCGCGCAAGCGGGTCGGCGCCAAGGCCCCACTCGGCGCGCTCGACGACGACACCCGCGCCCACGTCGCCAACGCGCTCGAGGCCGAGGCGGCGAAGCTTCTGGCCGAGAAGCAGGCCAACTACCCCAAGACGCTCAACGGCAAGACGCTGGTGCTCGAGTTCGCCCGCGGCGGCCCGGCGAACGCCCAGCTGCCGCTGCGACCACCGTTCGGCTACCGCTACGCGCTGTCGCTGCTCGCCCCGGAGCTGCTCGAGCGGGCGGTCGTCCTCTACGTCTGGGTCACCCCCGAGGAGTCGCGCAAGCGCAACAGTGAGCGCGCCGATCCGAACGATCCGGGCTCGATCCTGCACCACAGCGTGCCGCTCGAGGTCATGCAGCACGACTACGGCTGCGACGACATCGAGTGGTTGCTGCACAACTCCGGTCAACCCGACACGTTGCTGATCGAGGCCCACGGCGAGAGCCTCGCGCTGCCGGTCTGCCGCTTCGACAACCGGATCGACAAGACCTCGTTCGTGCGCAACGACAAGAAGCGCTGGAAACCGGCCGAGGTCCAGGCGCTGCACCAGGCGCTGAAGGAGGCACTCGATCGCCTCTACCAGCGGGCCGGTCAGGGCTGAACGAAGGGGCGCGATTCGCGCCCACCCCGTCTACGGTTTCCTCTCGGGCGAAGTCGTTCGGATCGCTCGGGACTCGTGACCGTCCGTTTGGGCCGTCGCTCAGCCCTCGCCGTCGAGGATCTGGCCGAGCACCGCGCCGAAGCTCGGGTCGACGTCGACGAAGGCCAAGCCCGCGGCGCCCTCGGCGTGGCGGACGACCCGCGCCTGACAGGCGTAGGTGTCCTCCCCCCAGACGAAGGCCAGCTCGCGCGTCACGCCGAGCGCCAGCGGCTCGTCGGTCTCGAGCAGCATGCCGCTGCGGCTCAGGTTGCGCGTCCGGCCGAGCGGCCGCATCTCGGCCGCGTCGGCGACGAAGATGGTGATCGCTTGGCGCGGCGCCCGACCGCCCTCCCCGTAGGTGATCATGCGTTCCTGGTGCCCCAACTCACCGGCGATGTAAAGGGGGAAACGTCAATCGCCGAGCTTGCGCTGGATCGTGCGCGCGTGGATGCCGAGCAGCTGCGCGGCCAGGCGTTTGTCCCCGCCGGTGCGTTTGAGCGTCTCGCGGATGAGCAGCTCCTCGACCTCGGCGAGCGGCGTGCCGATCGGCACCGCGATCGCCTGCCGTGGCTCGGGCGTGGAGCCGCCGTCGGCGCCGACGATCGCCGCCGGCAGGTCCTCGAGGCCGATCATCTCATCACGGCCGAGGACCACGGCGCGCTCGACGGCGTTCTCCAACTCGCGGACGTTGCCCGGCCAGCCGTAGCCGTCGAGGGCCTTGAGCGCCGCGGCGGAGAAGCCGCGCACCGCCTTGCCGTTCTTCTCGGCGTAGCGGCGCAGGAAATGCGCCGCGAGCAGCGCGACGTCGCCGGGACGCGCGCGCAGCGGCGGGACGGGCAGCTGGATGACGTTGAGGCGGTAGTAGAGGTCCTCACGGAAGGCGCCGGCCTTGACCTGCTCCTCGAGGTTCCGGTTGGTCGCGGCGATGACGCGGACGTCGACCGCCACGGTCTCGCGCCCGCCGACCCGCTCGATCTGCCCCTCCTGCAGCACGCGCAAGAGGCGCACCTGCACCGCGGCGCTGGTCTCGCCGATCTCATCGAGCAGCAGCGTGCCGCCGTGGGCCCGCTCGAAGCGCCCCTCGTGCCGGCTGGCCGCGCCGGTGAAGGCGCCCCGCTCGTGGCCGAACAGCTCCGACTCGAGCAGGCCCTCGGGCAGCGCAGCGCAGTTGACCGCGACGAAGGGCCCCGCGGCCCGCGGCGACAGGCGGTGGATCTCCTTGGCCAACAGCTCCTTGCCGGTGCCGCTCTCCCCCTGCAGCAGGATGGTCGCCGCCGACGGCGCCGCCTGGGCGACCAGCTCGAGCGTCCTCTGCCAGGGCAGCGACTGGCCGACCAGGTCGGTCTTCTGCGCCCCGACCGCGGCGCGCAACACCTGGTTCTCGTGCACCAGCGCCCGCCGCTCGAGCGCGCGCTGCACCGAGCGGACGACGATCGCCCGACGCAGCGGTTTGGCGATGAAGTCGTAGGCGCCTTCGCGCATGCACTCGACCGCGTTCTCGACCGAGCCGAAGGCGGTCATCATCACCACCTCGGTGGCCGGCGCGATGGTCTTCACCGCGCGCAACAGGTCGATGCCGTTCATCTTCGGCATCATGATGTCGGCGAGGACCAGATCGACCCGCTCGGCCCGCACCCTGGCCAGTGCCTCGGCGCCGTTGTCGGTGGTCGAGACGCGGAAGCCCTCGCGCTCGAGGATCTTGGCCAGCGAGGCGAGGATGCCCGCCTCGTCGTCGACCACCAGGATGTGAGCTGCGTCGTCCATCCCCTGCCTTCGCGCGCCGTTCGTGCTACACAGCCCTATCATGGAGCTGCTCCGCGGTCAGCCCGCCATCGCCCGCGCCCGGGCGGTGCTCGCGGCGCGGGTCCCGGCGATCGAGATCGACCCGGCCGCCCGGCGCGGCGGCGCGCCGGCGCTGGTCTGCCTC
>JBFYZW010000301.1:0-8390 GCA_041309305.1 Deltaproteobacteria bacterium
GGCCGGTCGCTCGCCGGCGCGGTGAGCGCCGAATCCCTGCGCCACCGCCAACACGGGCCGCACCGTCGCGACCGGCCGCACCCACGAAGGCCCCTGCAGCCAGGCGTCGACCTCCGGCGCCACGCCGTTGCCGACCGCTGGCGCCAGCTCGGCAGCGAGCAGCTCGCCGAGGCCCAACCCGCTGTTGCCGGCCGCTTGCTGGGCCAGCTGCTCGTCGAACATGCCGGTGAACACCTCCTGCGACAGACCACCCGACAGCGCCGACTCCGGTACGGTCTGGCGCATCGACTTCATCAGCTCGGTGAGCAGCAGCCCCTCGAAGGCGACGCAGGCACGACGCAGCTCCGCGGCGGTCGGGGCCGCGGCCGCCGGTCCCTCACCAGCGCCGGCGCCGACCGGACGCATCACTGCACCTCGAGCTCGGCGCGCAGCGCGCCGGCTGATTTGAGGGCCTGGAGGATCGCGACCAGGTCGCGCGGCGTGACGCCCAGGCTGTTGAGCGCCCCGACCACGTCCTTGAGTGACGCGCCGCTCAACGCCGCCAGTTGCCCGCGCCCCTCTTGCGCCGAGGCCGAGCTCGCCGGCACGACCTCGGTGGTACCGCCCGACAACGGCCCGGGTTGAGAGGGCAAGAGCAGCTCGCGCACCTCGAGGGTCAGGCCGCCGTGCGCGATCGCCACCGGCAGCAGGCGCACCCGGTCGCCGAGCACCACGGTGCCGGTGCGCTCGTTGACGACCACGCGGGTCGGCAGATCCGGCTCGACCTCGAGCAGCTCGAGATCGGCCCACAGCTCGGTGAAGCGCTCGGCGAAGGCCGGCGAGACGTCGACCACGACCGAGCCGGCGTCGACCGCGGTCGCCTTGCTCACCTGCGTCTCGGCCGCCGACGCCTCGGCCGGCGCGACCTCGGCCTCCGGCGCCGCCCCCTCGCCGGAGGCGTCGCTCGCCGGCGGCGGGGGCAATGCTGCGGCCGGCGCCAGCTTGACGTTGATCGCCTGCGCGATGCGGGCGGCGGTCGTGAAGTCCGGCTGGCGCAACGTGATCACCATCCGCTCGCCGCCGAGCGGTACGGCGACCGCCCGCTCGACCAGACCGCCGCCGGGGATGCGCCCGACGTTGGTCTGGTTCTTCTGGCTGCGGCTGCCGGTCGCCCCGGTGACCGCGTAGCCGCCAACCGTCAGCGGTCCCTGCGCGAGCGCGTAGACCTTCAGGTCCGGCCCCTTGAGCGGGGTGGTCAACAGCGTGCCGTTCTCGAGGCTGCGCGCGTTGCCGACCGACGAGACCAAGACATCGACCCGCTGGCCCGGCTTGGCGAAGGCTGGCAGGTCGGCGGTGACGACCACCGCGGCGACGTTGCGCAGGCGCAGGTGCTGGGGCTCGACCTGAACGCCGAGGTGGCGCAGTATCGTCACCACCGACTGGACGGTGAACTCAGCGGTCGCGTCGTCGCCGGTGCCGCCGAGCCCGACCACCAGACCATAGCCGAGCAGCTTGTTGGCCCTGACGCCGGAGAGGTCGGCCAGGTCCTTGAGCCGGTCGGCGCCCGCCGATTCGGCCGCGAGCAGCAGCAACGCTCCGACGATCCCTGCGCGGCCCATACCCACCTCCACGCTGGCTCAGAACGGCCAGACCAGATCCAACACGCGCGCCAACCAGCCCGGGCTTTGCTTCTCAGCCAACACGCCGCGGCCGGTGTACTCGAGCTCGACATCGGCGAGCCGGGACGAGAAGACCGAGTTGTCCGGCATGATGTCGATCGGCCGGACGACGCCGCTGACGTACAGGTGACTCTCCTCCTCGTTGACCAGGATCACCTTGCGCCCCTCGACGAAGAAGTCGCCGTTGGGCATGACCTCGCGCACGTGCACCGGCAAGGTCGCGCGCAGCGAGCCCGAGCGGCTGGTCTTGCCCTCACCCTCAAACTCGGAGGCGCTGCTCGCGCCAACCAGGGCGCTCGGATCGAGGCCGGGGTTGGCAGCCGCCAGGTTGCGCATCGCGGCCAGGAAGGCCGAGACGCCGGCCTGCGTGTCCTGCGTGCGGCTGGTCTTGGTGCTCGCATCACGGACCGCGTCGGCACGCTCGTCGATGCGCACGGTCAACAGATCGCCGACCCGGCGCGCGCGCGCGTCCTCGAACCAACCGGTGGCGCTCGCGCTCCACAGCGAACCGGGCGGCTGCTCGGCGTTCGGCTCGGCGTAGCGGGCCGGACGGTAGTCGCGGACCTTCTCCTCGTACGGGTAGATGTGCCGCACGCAGGCTGTGGCGAGCAGCACCACGACGACCGACCACCTCATGGCCCGACCTCGACCGTGTGCGCGTCGACGACGCGGGCGCGCAGGACCTTCGTGCCGCCCACCGGCATCACCGGGATCACCTCGCCGCTCCGTCCGGAGGCATGGGCGACGCCGGTGACCTGTGCGAGCACCCCGGGCGCCCGCGCCACGACGGCGACGCGCGCGCCGCGCTCGACCATCACCGGGCCGCGGGGCAGCTCCAGCTCGAGCGACAGACGCAGGCGGCGCACCAGGCGGCCGCCGCTCCAGACGCTGACGCGCAGTGGTTGCGCCCCACCACGCACGGCCGGGTCGCTGTCCAGACGCACGGACCAGCGGCCGGTCGGCACGGTCACGGCGCCGAGGCCACGCACCGCCACCGGCGTCGCGGCATCACCAAGCGCGCGCGCAGCCGCCTCGATCACCGCCGCCTCGAGCGCCGCCGCGTCGGTCCGCGCAGCCGGCAACGCAGCCAGGAGCGTGAGCATCAACAGCATCGCATCACCTCAGGTTGGCGGTCGCGGCCAGCATCTCGTCGGCCGCTTTGATCACCCGCGAGTTGGTCTCGTAGGCCCGTTGCGTGGCGATCAACTCGATCATCTCTTCGACGACCTTGACGTTGGCGCCCTCGAGCATCCCTTGCGCCAGCGCGCCGATCCCGTCACTGCCGGGGGTCGCGGCGTAGGGCACGCCGGCGGCCGGGTGCGCCCGGAAGAGGTTGTGACCGGTGGGCTCGAGGCCAGCCGGGTTGGCGAAGTTCGCCAGCTCGAGGCGGCCGATCTCCACCGGGGTGGTTTCGGCGCCTTGGCTGACCGAGACCGTGCCATCGGCGGCGATCAGGATCGAGCGGGTATCGGCCGGGAAGGTGATCGCCGGAAAGACCGGGTGCCCGTCGACGTTGACCAGCCGGCCCTGGTCGTCGGCTTTGAACGCGCCGTCGCGTGTGTAGGCCAGCTCACCCGAAGGTAGGCTGACCTGGAAAAAGCCGGGGCCCTCGATCGCCAGGTCGAGCGCGTTGCCGGTCTGCTTCAAGTCACCGATGGTGAACTGGCGCAGCGTCGCTGCGGCCCGCACGCCCTGGCCGACTTGCAACGCCACCGGCGGCGCGTTGCCGGCCTGGTCGGGGGCGCCGGCCGGCCGGACCGCGTCGTAGAGCAGGTCCTGAAACTCGCCGCGCACCTTCTTGAAGCCGGTGGTGTTGACGTTGGCCAGGTTGTTGGCGATCAGGTCGATCTTCAACTCCTGGGCCTCCATCCCCGAGGCGGCACTGCTCATCGCGCGTAGCATCGGTACCTCCTAACGGCCGAGTTCGGCCGCGGTCTTTTCGCTCAAGGTGTCGTAGGTCTCGATCGTACGGTGCAGCATCTCGTAGGCGCGGGAGATGAAGACCAACTCGGTCATGCTGTGAACCGGGTTGACGTTCGATGCCTCGAGCGCGGCCGGCTCACACAGCCCCTCGGTCGCCGCGACCTCGTCGAGACGCCGCGCGCTCCACAGGCTCTCGCCGATGCGGCTGAGCGACTCGGGCGGCGCCGGCAGCGCGATGCGCAACCGATCGACGACGCGGTCGCCGACCCAGACGCGGCCGGCGTTGTCGAGGTGCACCCCACTGGTCTCGGCCAGTGGGATGGGCCCGTTTTGCCCGAGCACCGGGAAGCCTTCGCCGCTGACCAACACGCCTTGGCTGGAGAGGCTGAGCGCGCCGCTGCGGGTCAGGCGCTCGCCATCCTGGGTCTGGACGACGAAGAACCCGGCGCCGAGCAGGGCAACGTCCAGCGGGTTGCCGGTGTGGCGCACGACCCCGGGTCGCAGATCGGGGCCGCCCCCCTCGGTACGCACCTGGCGGTGGGTCACGTCACCTTGCGCCACCGCCCCGGCGAGCGCCTCACGAAACGACAGCCGCTCCTGTTTGAACCCGGTGGTCGTCGCGTTGGCCAGGTTGTTGGCCACCACATCGAGGGCGCGCGCCTGAGCGCAGGCACCCGACAACGCCGCGTAGATCCCGTCAGCCACGGTCGCCTCCTTGTTTGCCGGCCCTGGCCGCCGGCGCATCAGCGTCGCCCGCGCCGAGCAGCCCCCGTAGCCGCAGGGTCGCCTCGGTCAACACCTGGCAAATCCGCGACTCGGTGACCCCCAACACCTCGCCGACCTGACGCATGGTCAGCGCCTCGCGATAGTAGAGTTGCAAGACCAACTGTTGGCGCTCGGTCAGCTGCGCGATCGCCCGGGCGAGCCGGTCGCAGAGCTGGCGCTTGGCCGTCTCGTCGAACGGGTTGCCGTCGCGCGCCATTGGCCCATCGCTGCACACGTCGTCGAGGCTCAACACCCGTACCGGGGCGAGCTTCTCCAGACCGGCCAGGTACTCCTCGAGGGACACCTGCAACGCCGCGGCCACCTCCTCCTGCTCCGGCGGCCGGCCGAGCTCGACGGTCAACTGCTGAATGGTGCGCTCGATCCGCTTGGCCTCGAGGCGGGCGTCGCGCGCCATCACATCCCGGCGGCGGAGCTCGTCGATCACCGCCCCCTTGATGCGGAACTCGGCGAAGCGCTCGAAGCTTTGCTCGATCGCCGGGTCGAAGCGCTGCACCGCCTCGAGCAGCCCGACGACGCCGGCGCTGACCAGGTCGTCGAGGGAGACGTGGGCCGGCAGCCGCCGCGCCAGGCGGGTGACGATCCGCCGAACGAACGGCACATAGCGCACCGCGTCGCTCACCTTCAGCCGGTCAGGGCACAACGGCGCCGTCGCGCTCATGCCGCCCCCTCGACCGCCAGGACCTGGCGCCAGAAGAGCTGCACCCCGCCGGTCAGCGCCCGCTCGCCGCGCCGGCGCAGCAGCTTGTGCGCAATGCAGCGGATCGCCTGGCTGGCCGGCGCGCGGGGCTCCGCCACCAGGATTGGAGTCCGCGCCCGCACGCTGCGCACCAGCGCCGCGTCGCGGGTCACCGCCCCGAGGTAGTCCAGGTTGACAGCCAGGAAGCGCTCGGCCAGCTGGCACAGCCGCCGGAAGACCTCCTCGCCCTCGCTCGGTCCGCTGACCAGGTTGGCGACGACGCTGACCCGGCCGACGCGGGTTCGCCCCGAGAGGACCTTGATGAACGCGTAGGCGTCGGCGAGCGCGGTGGGCTCGGGCGTGGTCACCACCAACACCTGATGGGCGGCGGCGGCGAAGGCGACCGCGTTGGCACCGATGCCCGCCGCGGTATCGATCAGCACCGCGTCGAACCGCCCGGCGAGACCGTCGATAGCCGAGAACAGGCGGCCGCGGTCGCCCGGCGCGAGGTTGGCCAGGTCGTAGCGCCCCGAGCAGGCGGGCAGCAGGACAACGCCGCCGCAACCGCGGGCCAGAACCCCGTCCAATTCGACGCGGCCGTCGAGGAGGTCGAGCAACGAATGCTCGGCGGTCACGCCAAGGGTCAGGTCGAGATTGGCCAGCCCGAGGTCGCCGTCGATCGCCAGCACGCGCTCGCCCGCCTCAACCAGGGCCACGCCGAGGTTGGCGACCAGGTTGGTCTTGCCTACCCCGCCCTTGCCGCTGGCCACGGCGACCACCAACGGCGGTGCCGGCTCAGCTGCGACGTGCGCTGCGGCGCCGCCGCGCTCTTCGCTCATCCGCCGCAGGGTCGCAGCTTGATCCATCCCGCCCAAACGGGGGGCCGCGATTCGCGCACACCCCGTTTGCGGTATTCCCGCGGGCGAAGTCGCCGGGCCGGTCGGGAATCGTGACCGTTCGTCTAGGCCCATGAGCTCGCCTCCTGCATGCGGCTGTCCGCCGTCACCGTGTTGCCCGCGTCCGGGCACTCGCCGAAAGCCGAGCGCCGGAGCACGGCCTGCGCCAGCCCCCCGGGGTCCGCCGGCTCGAGGTCCTCCGGGACGCGTTGGCCGGCCGTGGTCCAGGCGATCGCCAGCCCGGTGACAGCACAGGCGGTCAGCATCGCGCCGAGGGCCAGCGCCTCGTCCAGCTTGGTGACCACCAACGCGGTCGGGCGGGTGACCGCCAGCCGGCTGGCCAGATCGACGATCTCGGCCTGGCGGGTCGCCGCCGCCAGGCAGAGCAGCACCTGGCGAGACGGCAACTCCCCGAGCGCCCGCCCCAACCGTGCGAGCAGGCGGCCGCCATCGCGCCCACGGCCGGGCGTGTCGATGAAGATCCGATCGCAGCGGCCGAGCCGGGCGCACACCCCCGCCAGCTCGCTCGGCGCGCGGCAGACATGCACCGACGCGCCGAGCAACTCGGCGTAGTGGCGCAGGTGATCGACGGCGCCTACCCGGTAGGTGTCGAGCGTCACGAAGGCGATCCGTTCGCGCCGGCCGAGCGCCGCCGCCGCGGCCAGCTTGGCCAACGTGGTCGTCTTGCCAACCCCGGTCGGTCCGACCACGGCGACGACCCGCCCGCGATCGCGTTGGCTGGGGTTGATCGCCGGCAGGGCCGCGGCAAGCGCCGCCTGGACGGCCCGGTGCTGCGCGGCGGCGTCTTGCGCACCGTCGGCCGGGATCCCGGCCACCAGCCGCTCGGCGAGCGGCCGGTCAACCTCGGCGGCGACCAGGCGCTCGACCCAGCGGTGAGCGGAGGGCTGCCCGACTGGCCGCGCGACGCTGGCCAACAGCCCGTCGATCCCGGCCGCCAGGCGCGCCAACGCCGCGCGGTCGCTGCCGCGCCGGTCGTCGACCACGCCTCGGATCAGGCCGATCTCGCGCTGCAACGCCTGCAGGCGCGTCTCCAGTCGCTCGACCGCCGGGCTCGGTGCCGCCTCGCTGGTCGCGGCCTCGAGGGCGGCGGTGATCTCGACCTCGGGCGCGCGGAAGATCCCGCCGTTGATCGAGCGCGTCGCGACGACCACCGCGTCCGGTCCGAGTGCGGCCTTCACCCGGGCCAGCGCCTCCTGCATCGTCGCCCCGCTGAATCGCTGCACGCGCATCTCAGCCGCCTCCTGTGTCGCTGGTGGTCTCGCCGCCGATGACGCCGACGGTGCGCACCGTGGCCCGCGCGTCGAGCTCGCGGAAGCTCAGCACTGCCAAGGCCGGGACATGGCGCTGGACGAACAGCGCGACGCTGCGGCGGACGTCGGCGGCGGTCAGCACCACCGGCACCTCCTCCGCCCGCGCCGCCATCTGCGCCGCGTTGGTGAACGCCGCCAGCAGCCGCTGCAGCTCCGCCCCGTCGAGGCTCTGGGCCACGGTCCCCTGCAGACGGCGGAAGGCGTTCTCGACCGTCGGCGCGAGCATCAACGCGTAGATGTTGCCGTCACGCCCGCGGTGCCGACCGGTCAGCTGCTTCGCCAGGCGCTGGCGGACAACCTCGGTCAAGGCGTCGGCGTCCTTGAGCTCCGACGCGTGGTCAGCGAGCGCCTCGAGGATGGTGCGGAAGTCGCGCACCGCGACCCGCTCGCGCAGCAGGTTGCGAACGACCTTCAACAGCTGCACCGGACTCACCTGGCCGGGGATCAGCTCCTCGATCAGCTTGCCGTGTTCACGCCCGTGCACCGCCAAGAGCTCCTGCAGCTCGCGCCTCCCGAACAACTCCGGCGCGTGGGCGCGCAGCAGCTCGCCAAGGTGGGTGCCGATCACGGTGACCGCGTCGACCACCGTCGCACCGTTGAGCTCGGCCCGCTCCCGATCACTCGGGTGGATCCACCGGGCCGTGAGCCCGAAGGCCGGCTCTTGGACCGGCTCGCCCGGGATCGGCAACGCGCCGCCACCCGGGAGCATCGCCAGCAGGCGACCGACCCTCACCTCACCGTGCGCGATCTCGCTGCCAGAGAGCAGCACCCGGTACCCGCCCGGTCGCAGGCGGAGGTTGTCCCGCACGTGCACCGGCGGGACGATGATGCCCAGCTCCTGGGCCAGCTGCTTGCGAATCCCGGCCACGCGGTGCAGAAGCCCACCGCCGCGCTCGGCCTCGACCGCCGGCACCAGCTCGTAGCCGACCTCGACCTCGAGCAGCTCGACCGGCAGCAGCGCCTCGACCTCGAGCTGCTCGTCGCGCGGCGCGGCAGGCAGGAGCACCTCCGCCTTGTCGTCCGCGGCCGCCGCCGGGCCCGCGGCATAGGCCGCCGCGGCCAGAAGCCCGGCGAGGACGAGGAAGGCCAGGTGCGGCATCCCGGGCACCAGCGCCAGGCC
>JBFYZW010000302.1:0-6894 GCA_041309305.1 Deltaproteobacteria bacterium
CCAGCTCGGCGGCGAGCTGCAGCAGCCACGCCAGCCCGTAGGGGCGCTCGAAGGTCTGCCTGCCCTCGCCCTCCAGGTAGGCCACCTCGGCGGCGATGCTCTCAGGCGTGATGCTGCGCTCCAGGGCAGCGCGGGCGCCGCCGGCGAAGGGCGCCTGGGGGAACATCCTGGCGAGGCGCGCCAGCAGCCAGTGCCCGTGCACCGCCGAGTGCCAGTCGAAGCAGCCGAAGAAGGCGGGCGTCGCCTGACTCGGCGGTACGACCTCGCTCACGCGGTCGTAGACGTGAGACGGCTTGTTGGGAAACTCGCGCGCGACACAGGCGAGCGACAGCGCCACGAGCCGAGCGGCGCGCTCGCGGGTCAGCGTCACCGGCTCGGCCGCCGGCAGACCGACGAGTAGCGCCTCGGCCGGCGGCTCCGGCGCGGCCGGTCGATGGCAGGCGGCGAGCGTGACGAGGAGGATAGTCGCGAGGCGGTGGGTCATGCTCCCTCCGGCGCCGGCCTTGCCCGGCGCGCGCTTCAAGCACAAGGTAGGTCATGGCCCAGAGGTTCTGGCTGTTCAAGAGCGAGCCCGACGTCTTCTCGTTCGCCGATCTCGAGCGCGCGCCGGCGCGGACGAGCACCTGGGACGGGGTGCGCAACTACCAGGCGCGCAACCTGCTGCGCGACGAGGTGCAGCGCGGCGACGGCGTGCTCTTCTACCACTCGAGCACCGCGACGCCGGCGGTGGTCGGCACCGCGCTGGTCGTCCGCGCGGCGTTCCCCGATCCGAGCCAGTTCGATCCCGCCTCGCCCTACTTCGACGCGAAGGCGAGCCCTGCGGCGCCGCGCTGGTTTTGCGTCGCGGTGCAGGCCGACCGGGCGCTTACGCGCCCGGTGACGCTGGCCGAGCTACGCACCCAGCCGGCGCTGGCGCAGATGGTCCTTCTGCGCAAGGGGATGCGCCTCTCGATCCAGCCGGTCACCCGGCCGGAGTGGCAGGCGATCCTGCGCCTGGGCGGGCGCTAATCAGTTGACCTTGGTGAGGATCCACTCGACGAACGGCGCGACGTCCACCGCGATGTCCGGGTAGGTGGCGCAGTCCCCCTCGGGGTCGGCGTGCAGGACGAGGCCGTGGAGGACCGGCGCGTCGCTCCACTGGTCGATGACCAGGCCGCCTTGCAGGCACGAGCTGCTGTCCTTGGCGAACAACCCATGGCTCTCGGCCGGGATCTCACCCAGCGTGTTGCCATAGATCGCTACGACCTCGTCGTCGGTCATGATCTCGCGCGGGAGCAACGTCAGGCCGATCGACGGCGCTGCCCCGGGAGGGAACGGCGACAAGAGCTCCGCGGCCGAGCCGGGCTCGAGCGACGCGCCGTGCGCCGGGAGCTCGATCGGGTAGACGAGCTCGCCGAACGTCACCGGGTCGCCGAGCTCGACGAGCGCCAGGTTGGCGTACAGCCCGGAGTGGTCCTCGTGCAGCGTGGCGTTGACGACGGCGATGGTCTGCGACTCGAGGCCGTTCCAGAAGCCGACGCGCGCCGCCTCGAGCGGCGCGAGGGCGCAGTCGGCGGTGGTCAAGACGGAGAGCTCGGTGAGCAAGGCCCCGGCGCAGCTGACGCCCGTGCCGACGAGCTCCACCAGCCAGGGCGCCGCGCACAGCTCCCCTTCGCTCTTGAAGTCGTCCTCGCAGTCGCGCGCGGTGCAGCGGGTGGTGCACAGGTCGAACGGGTCGGCGTTGCCGTCGTCGCACTCCTCGGGGTCCTGCCGCGCCCCATCGCCGCAGCCAGGCACGGTGCAGTCGTTGCGGCACTCGTCGTTGTCGACCACGTTGCCGTCGTCGCAGGCCTCGATCCCGGCCCAGAGGTGCCCGTCGCCGCAGCGCGCGGTCTTGCACTCGATGCAGCTGTCGGTGACCGCGGCGTTGCCGTCGTCGCACACCTCGACACCCTCGACGATCTCGTTGCCGCAGAAGGCGAGCAAACAGCGCGACGAGCACCACGTGAGGTCACTGTCGTTCGGGTCGCACTGCTCGGTCGACTCCTTTGTCCCGTTGCCGCAGGTGCCGACCGTGCAGTTGTTGGTGCACTCGTCGCCGTCGAGCTCGTTCCCGTCGTCGCACAGCTCGCGACCGACAAAGACGTGGCCATCGCCGCAGCGCGCCGCGGTGCAGGCGTTGGTGCAACGGTCCCCCTGCTCCCGGTTCGCGTCGTCGCACTGCTCGAAGCCGGCGTAGACAAAGCCGTCGCCGCAGGTGGCCACGGCGCAGAGGTTGGTGCAGGCGTCGGTGTTGGAGCTGTTCCCGTCGTCACACGGCTCGACGCCGGCGTAGACGTAGCCGTCCCCGCAGCCGGCCGTGCGGCAGAGCGTGGTGCATGCGTTGGTGTTGTCCAGATCGCCGTCGTCGCACTGCTCGTTCGCCTGCGGGAAGCCGTCGCCGCAGAAGGGCGGCCGACACAGGCTGGTGCAGCCGTTGTCCTGGTCGGCGTCACCATCGTCGCACAGCTCGCCGCCCTGGACGAAGCCGTCGCCGCAGCGGGCGATCAGGCAGACCGAGGTACAGACGTCAGTGTTGACGTCGTTCTCGTCGTCGCACTCCTCCGGGGGTTGCGTGACCCCGTCGCCGCAGCTCGGCGTGGTGCAGAAGTTGGTGCAGCCGTCGCTGTTGAGCGTATTGCCGTCGTCGCACAGCTCGCGGCCGACCCACACCACCCCGTCGCCGCAGCGCGCCGGGGTGCAGGCGTTGGTGCAGGCGTCGCCGTCCTCGCGGTTGCCGTCGTCGCAGCCCTCGCTGGCCGGGTCGAGCAGCCCGTCGCCGCAGACCGACGCGACGCAGCCACAGCTCCCTTCGACGCAGCCCTTCGTCCCGCTGCAGTAGTCGAGCGCCGGACAGTCGGCGACCGACAGGCAGGGCGGCCTGAGCATCACCGTCGCCGGCCGCGGCCGCTCGCGTCGCGGCTTGAACGAGGTCCGGCCCCGCCCGAGCACCTCGCGGGCGCGGCGCGCCTCGACCCACCGCTCGGCCTCGCCGCGGGCCGGCGCGGTGACCAGGAGCGTGATCGGGAAAACGGTCTCGGCCACCCGCGCGTCGCGCAGCGCCTCGCGCTCCTCGCCGGCCCAGACCGCGTCGAAGCCGGCGGCGATGCCGCCCGGGTCCTCGACGGTGATCACCGCGTGCAGCGGCGCGTTGCAGCCGAGGGCTCCAAGGCCGATCGAGACGAGCGCGCCCCAAACCACGACACGCCGGGTCATGCATCCTCACCTGGTCGCGCGATCTGCGACCCGGACATCATAGCAGAACCTGGCCAGGCCGGATGGCTTCGGCGGCCCAGGGGTGGTCCGCTCTCCCCCGGCAGGCCCCCCCTGGCCTCCTTTATATGGGCGGATCCAGGCACCAAGAGGCCGGATCCCCAGAAACCCGGGGGTTTCTGACGCAAAGCGTTATCAACTGTGGCTTCAAGATATTGATTTTATTGCGTAAAAAAAATGCGCAACACCACGAAACGGCTGCCGATGACTCATAGTGAGAGGAGCAACGCCATGACCGCTACTGCCACCACTATGCCCCTCAGCCAGTTGATGTCGGAGCGGAACCGGGCCGTCTACATCAAAGACAAGCGTGGCGACGTCGTCGGCGGCAACTACCACGTCCCGAAGGGTGACTTCGCCCGCTTCCTCGGCTTCAAGCCCGAGACCAAGGAAGAGAAGCAGGGCAACGTCGAGGGTTGGCGCACCGTTGAGATCGCGATCCAGAAGGAGATGAACAAGCTGGGCGAGAGCGCCATGAAGAACGGCATGGCCTACCGCAACATGTACATCGCCAACGGCCGGTTCGACAACGAGCCCGGCCGCGAGAAGGACATGATCGCCTCCGGCCTCGACTCGATCAACGAGAGCCTCGAGGTCGGCCACGCCTCGGGCATCCGCTACCTCGAGATGCAGTACAAGTTCCACCTCGCGAGCACCAACTTCGGCTCGATCTCGAACCTGATGAAGGCGCGCAGCGACTCGATCAAGAAGACGATCAACGAGATCCGCTGACCGAGGCTCCCCGGCTCACTCCGCCACGTCGTTCGACAGATTCACCAGCTCGTTCTCGTCGTTGATCACCCAGACGTCGAGGGTTTCGTCGCCGTCCAGGTTGGTGACCGCCACCGCCTGGAACTCCTCGTCGTCCACCCTCGACTCGACGTCGAGCGGCAGCTCCTCGCGCGGCGCGCGGTCCGGCGCGAGGACGTCGTCGCCGAGGTAGTAGGTGTAGCGCCGGCCGGCCTGCGGCTCGTAGCCGATCTGCTCGAGGGTGGCGCCGTACCGCCCGCGCTCGGCGAAGGTGGACTTCTCGGCCGTGTAGATGCTCTTGAGCACCACCTTGGCCTCCGACTGCTTGGCCCGCGCCTGGTACTTGATGAAGTTCGGGATGGCGATGGCGGCGAGGATGCCGACGAAGAACCAGAGGATGCCAACGACGATCGCCGCGATGGCCAGGCCCTTGCCCTTGAGCTCCTGCGGCCGGTCGCCGATCTTGACCAGCGCGACGATGCCGAGGACGACGCCGACGACGTTGATGCAGAAGATCGGCAGCAGCGCCAGGATCAGCGCGGTGATCGCCAGCCCCGAGGTCTTCGGCGCCGCGGGCGGCGTGGCGGTCGGGGGTGGCGACGGGGGTTGAGTCGGGGTGCTGGTCACGAGGCCCTCCCGGTTCGAGGTCGATGCACTGTACCCGACCTCGAACCGGGAGGAAATCGACTCAGAGCGCCATCGTGAAGGTGAGGCCGACGTTCAGCAGCTGCCCGTTCTCGGTCTCGATGGTGACGCCGGCGACCTCGGTCGACGAGCCGGAGAGGATCATCCAGTACCAGAGGCCGAGCCCGAGGCCCATGCCCTCGGCGATGGCGTAGTTCGCGCCGGCGCCGACGTTGAAGCTGAGGTCGGTGGTCATATCGGCGTCGAACGAGACGCCAGCCGTCTCGCCGCTCGCCTTGCCCATCGAGATGCCGAAGTGCGCCCCGGCGAACGGCTTGATCATGCCGCCGAGGTCCAGCTCATAACGCGCGCCGAGCATGATCGGGATCGTCATCGCAGTCGAGCTCGACTCGATGCCCAGCACCTCCGCGGAGGTGCTGTTGTAGTGGAAGCCGAGCTGCAGCTCGGGGACCACACCGTTGCCGAGGTTGTAGCCGGGGAACACGTCGATGCCGAAGCCGTTGACCCCGTCCCCGTTCAAGATCCGCGTGTAGCCGAGGCCGGCGTTCAGGGCGATGTTCTGCGCCATGCTCGTGCTCGCGAGCCCGAGGACCGCCACGGCGACCACTGCTTGAATCAGACGCATCCGCTTCTCCTTGGGTGAGGCCGAATAGGCCTTTGGTGTGGAAGCTACCTACGTTTGGCGACCCGAGCGTATTCACTCTGATCGGCCAGTCAATGGCTAACCGTCGATTTTTCAGGGGGTTCGATGACGCTCAGCGTCAGAGGCCCGCACGGCGCGGCGTCGCTCAAAAGCGCAGGGTCAACGTCGCGCCGGAGGAGAGCAAAAGGCCCGTGATCCGCAGCGGACCGTACAGCGCGGTCGGATCGGCGTCGCGGAAGGTGCGCGGCACGAGCCACAGCCCCTGCACGTGCAGGTCGAGTGAGAGCGGCGCGACGAACGGCCCGAGCGGACCGTTCGAGGTCACCCCGAGCCCGAGCGCGCCGCCGAGGTGATCGCTGTCGAGGAAGACCGTGGCGCGGCGCGCCGCCACCGGCGAGCGCTCGTAGAAGGCGCCGGCCCGGCCGCACAGCGTTACCGCCGCAAACGTCCAGGCGTGCTCGACGCCGAGCCGCGGCGTGAAGGCGTCGCGCAGGCGCTGGCGGGCAGGGGCGCCCTGGGGCAGCGCGATCTCCAGCCCCTCGAAGTCGACGTGGCTGACCCAGGTGGCGGTGAGCGGCGGCGCCGCGCTCCAGCGGTGCAGCTCGAGCGCCGCGTGCCCGGTGGTCGCCCCGAAGCGGACGGCAGCGCCGAGGGCGAGCTTGAGCGGCGTGTAGAAGTCGGTGGAGATCATCGCCGAGCTGATGTCGCCGCGCAGCGGGCCGAAGCGGATGTCGGCGGTGGTGCCGATCGCCATGTCGAAGGCCAACGGGCCGCGCGCGGTCAGGCCGACGCTCCAGCGCCCGGCGCGCAGCGCCAGCGCCGCGCTCGGCGTCGCCACCGCCGGCAGCTGCACCTCCACCGCCGCCTCGGCCTGCTCCTCGGCGCCGCTGCGCACGAGCGTGAAGGTCGCCCCCTGGCCGGTGACCCCGGTCAGTACGCTGATGCCGATCGCGCCGGCCAGCTCGAGCCCGCCGACCCGCCGCGCGTAGGCGAGCGCGCCGTCGACGCCGAGCCGCTGCAGGCGGTTGTCGAAGAGCAAGAAGCGCGGCCGGTCCGGCGGGACCACCCGGGCGCGCAGGATGCGCAAATCCGGCAGCGAGAGCGCGCCGGCTACACCGAGCGCGCCGTGCTCGCCGAGCGAGATCGGCCAGACGAGGCCCAACGTCAGCGCCCGGCCGGGGTCGAGCCGCTGCGCCGCGCCGTTCACCGCAAAGCGCAGGCTGGAGTAGCTGTAGCCGATCGCCGCCTCGCTCTCGGCCCGCGTCGCGGCGAGCGCCGGGTTGTGGAACGCCGCCGCGGCGCCGGGCGGCTCGGCCACCGCCGCCGAGGCGAGCCCGGCACCGGCTGAGCCGAAGCCGAGCTGGTCCACCGGCGAGGCGACCAGGCACGCAAGCGCGAGCGAGATCATCGCGCCTCCGGATCGAGTGACAGGCAAAGGCTCAACGAGCCGGCGAAGACCCAGCCGCCGCCGGCGATGCTCGGGTAGCCGAGGTTGGTGGTCTGCAGGCCGGCGGTGGCCGGATCCTCGTCGGGCAGCAGGTCCGGGTCTTTGCGTAGGCGGGTGC
>JBFYZW010000303.1:0-3457 GCA_041309305.1 Deltaproteobacteria bacterium
GACGCGGCCCATGAAGATCATCGACTGCGAGTGCTGGTCGTGGATGGCGAACAGGAACGGGCGGTCGACGCGCAGCTCGTCCATGATGGCGCCGACGCGCATCTCGACTGAGGTCACCGCCGCCGCCTCGGTGCCCTGCTCGTTCACCTTGACGTAGCTCTTGTGCTTGACCTCGGAGATGTAGAGCGCCACCGCCTCGACCATGCCGCCAAAGTCGGCGGCGTTGGCATCGAACGCCTGGTCCATGCCGAGGGCGATGAGCACGTCGTTGAGCGTCGCCTCGTACTCGAGCTCGAACCGGGGCAGATAGACATCGAGCTCGACCGAACCGGTGCGCGACAGCCAGTCGGTGAAGGCCGCGCCGCCGAGCGTGGCGGCCACGGTTTCGACGCTCTCGCCCTGGTGGGGCAGGATGACGGTCATGCCGAACAGCCCGTGACCGTAGGGTAGGTGGACGAGCTGGAAGGTCTCGGTGTCCAGGTAGTCGACCTCGGTCTTCAGGTGCATCATCGACACCGAAGCGTCAGCGTGGCGGCCGTGGAAGGTGCCCGAGGTCGTCTCGTCGGCGTCGAACTGCGTCGCCCAGTCGCCCTTGAAGTAGACCGCGTTGACCAGGAACATCATCGACAGCGCGTCGATGCCGTCGACGATCTCGTCGATCTTGTCGTGGGTCGCCTTCTTCACCCAGGCGTTGATCGTATCGGCGGCGCCCGGGTCGTTGAAGTCGAGCGCGGTCACCGCGGCGGAGAAGAAGCGCTTGCACGCGTCGGTGAACGCCTGCAAGACCGGCAGCCCCTGGCGGTACCAGATCGAGTTGGCGATCTCGAGGGTCACGGTCGGATCCATGCCGGTGAGCAGGTCGATGAGGCTCCGGTAGCTCTGGTTCACCTCGGCGAGCGTCAAATCGCCGTAGGCCAGCGCGCCGGCCATCCCCTCGGCGGTCGTGCCGCGCGCGCCGTTGTAGGTCATCCCCAGCGCCATCGACACCGACAACGGCGAGACGAAGACGTTCTCGTCCGGCTGCTGGGCCAGGACCTCGGCGAAGAAGTCGAAGCCGAACGCGTTGCTCGCCTGGACCAGCGCCTGCTCCTGGGGTGTCAGCGCCCGCGGCGGCTCGAAGTCGTCCCCGCAGCCGGCGAGCGCCGCGCCGAGCACCAACGCGGAGGAGAGGGTCACCATCGTCATCGTCGTTCGGGTCATCGTCAGCTCCTTCGATGGCGCGTGGTCGCGCTCCCCCCAGCAGAGCAAGGTCCGGGCCAACGGCGAAAGAACGAATCTGCTTATCCGTCGCGGCGTTGCGCGGCGAGCAGCCTACCGACCAGGCGCGGGGCTGTCCAGGAAACGAGACTCGGGCGGTCTGGTCGCCGCCTGGACACAGCACCACGCGAGCGGGACCTCGCGCCGCCGGGGGGGTATCGCGTGGCTCCACGATTGGGCGCGTGCTACAGTCCGTTGCCGTCCATCGCCAGCCACGGGGGATTGAGAGGATGACGCGCCAGCAGAGCAGCCGAGCCTACGTCGCGCTGGCGCTCGTCCCGCTGGCCGCGGGCTGCCTGCGCGGCGGCTTCGACCTGCGCCGCGCGACGCCGGTACGCGTCGTCGTCGCCGACGGCGCCGCGACCACGCGCGAGCTCGCGGTGCCGGTCGAGGTCTCCGGCGGCTCGCGCGACGCGGTGCGCCTGGTGCGCTCGTGCGACGCCGGCCTCACCGAGCTCGGCGAGCTCGGCTACGACCCAGACGGCACGACCTTCGTCTGCGAGCTGCCGCCGGGCGAGGGACGCAAAGAGATCTGGGTCTGGCTGCTCGACCAGGCCGGCCTGCGCCAGGGGCCGTTCGTCGGCAGTATCGCGCTCGACCAGACGCCGCCGCCGCCGCCCACCCTCCAGCTCACCGATCCGACCACCGGCAGCCCCGCGGTCACCCGCGGCCTCACCGTGAACGTCCTGGTCGGCGCGGTCGACGCGGCGGTGGTCGGCTTCTGGCTCGCCGAGGGCGGCGAGACCTCGCCGGCGCCGACGCTCGTCGACCCGGGGTGGACGACCAGCGCCCGAGCGACCTTGACCTTCGCCGCCGCGCCAGACGGCCCCCGGCGCGCCTGGCTGGTCGTCCGCGACGGCGCCGGCAACACCGCCGCCGCCACCGCGGTCATCACCGTCGACACCACGCCCCCGAACACGCCGACGCTGGTGCTCAGCGATCCCCTCTCCGGGCGGACCGACCTGACGCGCGGGGCGAGTGTCGACGTCGCCATCGCCGCGCCGGCCGACGCCACCGCCTTCCTGCTCGCCGAAGGCCAGACCACTTCGCCGCCGCTCGGCGACCTGCGCTGGACCGGCGCCGCGCCGACCAGCTTCGCGCTCTCCGCCGGCAGCGGGCAGAAGACCGTCTACCTGTGGATCCGCGACGCCGCCGGCAACCTCAACAGCGGCGCCCCGCCGGTCAGCGCCAGCATCGTGCGCGGCGCCGACGTCGTACACCTGGGCTACACCGCCGACGGCTGCCCCGGCGCGCCACTGTCGCTGTGCGACGTCGTCGCCAGCGCCGCGCTGCCGCTGTCGGCCGCGATCCAGCTCGCCCCCGCCGACGGGGTCATCGCGCTCCACCCGCGCACTGACGGCGAACCGATGGTCCTCGTCGATCACCCGGAGGTCGACCGGGCGGTGACCATCGAGTCGGTTGGTGCGGATCCGGAGCAGGTGGTCGTCGAGTTCGGCGACACGGACCACGCCGGCCTCTTCCACCTGCTCGCCGACGGCGTGACGCTGCGCAACTTCACGTTGCGCGGGTTGGCCGGCGTCCAGTCGGCGATCAACGCCCACCTGTCCACAGTCGACGACGATGGGCTCGGCTGGAGCGGCGGTCACCTGTTCGAGCGGCTGCGCCTCGAGGCGGCGAGCGTCTCCTACTCCGGCGCGAACTCAACCCAGGCCGCAATCGTCGCCGGCGACGACACGGTGATCCGCGCCTGCTTCGTCTCCGGCTGGTGGGAGGACTTCGTCGCCGCGCCCTCCCGGGTCGGGTTGCGGGTGATCGGCAACACCTATCGGCCGACCGAGCAGGCCGGCGGGACCTCGGGTGCGATCAACCTGTTTGGCGCCAGCGACGCGGTGATCACCGGCAACATCTTCTACGTCGTCAACCCGACGCTGCCGGCCGCGATCTGGGGCGATGCGAGCACCATCAACGTCACGATCGGGGCGAACCTCTACGTCCGGTTCGACACCGCTGGCACCGGCCTCGCGGTGGCCGGGCCGAGCCTGATGGTCAGCGACGATCCGCCGGTGTTCGTCCGCCTCGACCGCCCAGATCTCGCGCTCGGCAGCCCGGCGCTCGACGCCGGCGGCGCACCGGCCGACGCCGGCGCGCTCGACTACTACGGCCGGCCGCGCGTCGCGGGCGCGGCGATGGACCTCGGCGCGGTCGAGGGCGCAACCACTGCGGCGTTCGGCGCAACGCT
>JBFYZW010000304.1:0-5952 GCA_041309305.1 Deltaproteobacteria bacterium
GAGGCGACCCGATGAGGCCGTGGCAGCGCGGCACGGTCGCGGTGCTCGGCCTGATCCTGGCCCACGGCCTGCTGGCGGTCATGCCGGGCACGCCGTTCAGCCTGCCGCTCAACCTGGTGCTGCTGGCCACCAACCTCTACGTGCTGTTCTGCGCCGCCGAGAGCGGGACGACGCGCTCCGGCTGGCTCCTCGGCTCGTTCGCGCTCGGCTACCTCCTGCTCTTCGTGCTGCTCATCGTCCTGCTCGATCGCAAGCCGTTGTTCATCCTGCTCATCCTCGTCTACGCCAGCGTCTTCCGCTCGCCGCTGTTGCTCGGCTGGTTCGTCATCTTCGTCCTCTCCTTCGTCGTCTTCCAGCCGTATGCTTTCGAGACCCTGGTGCCGCTCGGCTTTGTCTACCTGGCGCTGTGGCGGGCGCCGAAGCAGAACCGCTTCCTCTGGGCCTGCCTGGCGCTCGGCCTGTTCGGCCTGTTCCTCGTCCTCTTCCCGCTGCTCCACCTCGGCGTGCAGGACTCGGTGCAGACCCTGTGGCTCACCCTCCGCCGGCCGGACGTGCGCGAGGCGCTGTGGGTCAGTCTCGGCTCCTCGGCGCTGGCGACCGCGTTGATCGCGGTGTGGGGCGTGCCGCTGGCCTACGCGCTCGCCCGCCTGGAGTTCGCCGGCAAGCGGGTGGTCGAGGCGGCGCTGGACGTGCCGATCCTCGTGCCCCAATCGGTCGCAGGCATTGCGTTGATGGTGCTGCTCGGCCCGGGCAGTCCGCTCGGCGAGGCGGCCGATCGACTGTTCGGCCTGCAGTTCGCCGGCCGCTTCGCCGGCCTGGTCATCGCTCAGGTCTTCGTCGCCGCGCCGTTCTTGGTCAAGACGGCGGCCAACGCCTTCGCGGCCGTGCCGCCCGCCTACGAGGCGGCCTCGCGCACGCTCGGGGCCGGGCCGGCGGCGACCTTCTGGCGCGTCGCGCTGCCGCTCGCCGGCCGGGGGGTGTTCGTCGGCGTCCTGCTCGCCTGGGCGCGGGCGGTGAGCGAGTTCGGCGCGGTGATCCTCTTCGCGCCGGCGCCGGTCTCGGCGCCGGTGCAGGTGCACAACGAGTTCCTGCGCGCCGGCGCGGCCGAGAGCCGGCCGATCGCGATCCTGCTGCTGCTCGTCTGCCTCTGGTTGTTCGTGCTGCTCAGCTTCGGTCAGACCCTCCTGCCCGCCGCGTTGCGCCGGCGCGAGGCGGCGCGATGATCGAGCTGTCGGCCATCGGCCAGCGGTTCGGCGCCTTCACGCTCGGGGAGCTGACGCTGCGCGTCGAGCAGGGCGCCTACTGGGTGCTGCTCGGCCCGACCGGCGCGGGCAAGTCGCTGCTCTTGCACCTCATCGCCGGCCTGTACCCGCTGGCGCGCGGGCGCATCACCCTGGCGGGGGCCGACGTGGGCGCCGTGCCGCCGGAGCGACGCCAGCTCGGCGTCGTCTTCCAGTCGGCGGCGCTGTTCCCGCACCTGAGCGTGCGCGAGAACATCGCCTACGGGCTGCGCGCCCGCCGGCTGCCGCGGGCCGAGCGCGACGCGCGCGTCGACGCGCTGATCGAGCGGCTCGGCATCGGCGCGCTGCGCGATCGGCCGACCGCGAGCCTGAGCGGCGGCGAGGCGCAGAAGGTGGCCATCGCCCGGGCGCTGGCGATCCGGCCGCGGCTGCTGTTGCTCGACGAGCCGCTGGCGGCGGTCGATCACAACGCCCGGCTCGGGCTGCAGGAGGAGCTGCGCCGCTGGCACCGCGAGCTCGGCCTGACGACGTTGCACGTCACGCACAGCCGCGAGGAGGCGCTGGCGCTCGCCGATCACTGCGCGGTGATGCTCGGCGGTCGCCTGGTGCAGCACGGCCCGACCGCCGAGCTCTTCGCCCGACCGCGCTGCGCCTTCGTCGCCCGCTTCCTCGGCGTCGCGCCGGTGGGTCAGAGCCCGTGCGCCGAGGCCTGCTTCACCCAACCCGGCCGCTGCACCCATCCGCAGGGGGAGGGCTGAGCGATGGAGCCCGAGCGCCTGCCCTTCGCCAAGCTGTTCGACACGCCGTTCATCTCGCTCGACGAGACCAGCGTCGAGCTCAGCTCGATCCTCTTCCTCTTCCTCGCCGTGGTGGTGATCACCCGCGTCCGCCGCCGCCGGCAGCTCGTCCGCCGGCTGGTGCAGCTGGTCTCCTTCGCGGTGTTCTTCTTCTTCGTCTACTCCTGCCTCGGCGTCTTCGGCATGATCCGCAACGGGCTGTACGGCGTCTCGCTGCTCGGCACGGTCTACTCCGAGTCGTTCTACTGGCTGGCGCTGCCGGTGGTGGTGCTGTCGGTGACGCTGGTCGCCGGGCCGATCTTCTGCGGTTGGATCTGCCCGACCGGCACGATCCAGGAGTGGGTGGTCCTCTTGCGCCGCCGGTTGCCGTTCGAGCGCCTGCCGCGCAATCGCTGGAGCGTCGGCGTGCTCGGCGTTCTGCTCGCCGGCTTCGTCGCCGCCACCGTCTGGCTCAGCCTCGAGAAGAAGATGTTCATCGAGGACTCCAGCCTGCACTGGGCCGCGGCCTTGATCCTGCTCTGCTACCTGGTGCTGCTGCGCTTCATCGACGACCTGCCGACCCGCACGCTGCGGCTGGTGAGCGTCCTGGCCATCGGCCTGACCGCGATCTCGCACGTGGCGATCACCTCGCCGGTGCACTTCGCCTTCACCGCGCGCGACGACCCGGCCTCGATGCTGTCGACGGTGGTGATCGCCGTCGCGTCTCTGGTGATCGCCCGCGCCTGGTGCCGCTATCTGTGCCCGTGGGGCTACCTGATGGGCTTTCTGAACCGCTTCTCGCGCGTGAAGATCGTCCGTGACCCGCTCGCCTGCAGCCAGTGCCACAGCTGCATCGCGGTCTGCGACGTCGGGGCGATCGACCTGGGCGGCGTGCGCCCCGAGCACTGCCAGCTGTGCTATGCCTGCGTCGACGCGTGTGAGCGCGGCGGCTTCGTGGTCGTCAACGCCTGGCGCGATGGCGCGCCGCGGGTCCAGCTCAGAGGAGGGCGCGATGGCTGATGGCAACCCCTACGCGCCGCCGCAGGCGGTGATCGCCGCGGCGCCACCCCGGACCCCGGGGGTGTGGACCGCCTACGTGGTCTACTGCATCGGGATGGCGTTGCTCTACCTGGCGCTGGTCGGCGTCGGCGTCGCCTTCTCGTTCGTGATGCCCGAGGAGGAGATGGCCGCCGGCGAGGCGGTGATCATCTCGACGTTGCTCGTCGGCCTCGGCCTGCTCTTCGCCGTGCCTTACGCGGCCGCGCCGTTTCTGCCCCGGCGCCCGGGGACGTGGATCTTGGGCCTGGTCTTGATCGGCATCGGCCTGACCTCGTGCCTGACCCTGCCGGTGGCCATCCCGCTGCTGCTCTACTGGATCAAGCCGGAGAACCAGCTCTTCTTCGGCCGGACCGCGATCATCAAGTGAGCGGCATCGCCTTGCCGCGCGCTTGCTGGTAGGCTCCGTCGACACCGAGGAGGGGAGATGGCCCGCCGCATCCTCATCGCCGATGACTCCACGGTCTTCCGTGAGCTCGAAGCCAAGACGCTCTCGGCGCGCGGCTACGAGGTGATCCACGCCGCGAACGGCGCCGAGGCGCTGCGCCTCACGGTCGCCGAGCGCCCGGACCTGATCCTGCTCGACGTGCAGATGCCGGTGATGGACGGGGTGCAGGTGCTCGCGGCGCTGAAGAAGAACGAGGCGACGGCGAAGATCCCGGTCATCGTCGTCACCACCATCGGCCGGGAGAAGGACCGCGACATCCTGCTGCGCGGCGGCGCCGACGGCTTCTTGTCCAAGCCGATCGACGGCCGGCTGCTCGTCGAGCGGATCCGGGCGCTGCTGGGCGAGTAGCGTGAGCGCGGCGGTCGTGGCGTCACTCTGCCTCGCCGGCGCCGTGATCGGCGCGGCGCGAGCCCCGGGCGGCGAGTGGCCAATGAGCCGGCACGACGCCCAGAACACCGCCTTCGCCGATCTCGCGGCGCCCGAGAGCCCGCGACCGCGGGCGTGGAGCTTTGGCGCCAGCGGCCGGGTGTGGAGCTATCAACCGGGGCTGAGCGTCTGGTCCTCGCCGGCGGTCGGCGAGCTGGACGGGCGAGCGGTGGTCGCGGTGGGCAGCTACGACCACAATCTCTACCTGCTCGACGCGGCGGACGGCGAACTGCGCTGGCGCTACGCCACCGGCGGCCCGATCAACGCGACGCCGCTGTTCTGGCGCGACCCGACCGGGGCGACGACCTTGTTCGTCGCCTCGACCGACCGGTTGCTCTACGCGCTCGACGCCGAGACCGGTGAGCGGCGCTTCGTCCACGCGGTGGAGAGCTACCGGCCGACGCTCGGCGGCGCGCGGCTGGCGTCGCCGGCGCTCGGGCGTGTCGGCGACGCGGCGGCGCTCTTCTTGCCCCACTGGGTCTGGGACCGCTCGCTGGCCCACAACGCGCAAGCGGCGGCGCTCACCGCGCTGTCTCCCGAGAGCGGTGCGCTGCTCTGGCGACGGGAGCTCGGCGACAACGAGCTGACCGCGCCGGTCGTGCTGCGCCGGCCGGAGGGGGATCTGATCTTCGTCGGCTCGAGCAACGGCAACCTCTACGCGCTCGCCGCCGCCGACGGGGCGCTGCGCTGGCAGCAGACCGAGCTCGACGCGGTGCGGGCGCCGCCGGCGATCGCCTGGCTGCCGGACGGTCCCCGGGTGCTGATGGCCTCGAAGTTCGGCACCCTGCGCTGCCTCGACGCGGTCACCGGCGCCGAGCTGTGGCGCTACCGCACCGGTGACTGGGTGACCGCGAGCCCGATGGTGATCAACGCCCTCGGCCGGCCGCTGGTCGTCGTCGGCTCCTACGACCGCTCGCTCTACGCGCTGGACCTGCTCTCCGGCGCGGCGGTCTGGCGCGCCTTCGCCCGCGGCGGCATCCACGCCTCCGCCGCCTGGGCGCCGCTGGCCACCCGACCGCTGGTGGTCACCGCGGCCTGGGACCATCACCTGCACGTCGTCGAGGCGCGCGACGGCGCGGCGGTCGGCGAGATCTACGCCGGCCGGCCGTTGTGGGACGCGGTCGGGTTGGAGCAGAACGCCGGCGCCTCGCCGGTGGTCGCGCGGTTCGGCGGCGAGCTGGTGGTCTACCACGGCTCGTACGACGGGCGGCTGTACGCCTGGCCGCTCAGCGAGCTGCACACGCTGGCGGCGGCGCGTGAGCGCTCGAACCTCGGCTTCTGGCTGTCCTTCCCGATCGCGCTCGGCTGCGTCGCGGTCGTGGCTCGGCTGTGGACGCTCCATCACCGGCGGCGCGCCGCGGCCGCGCGCCGATGAGTGCGATCGTCGTCGTCGGCGCGGCGACCGTCGACGAGATCCTCGCGGTCGATCATGTCCCGGCCGAGGACGAGGAGCTGCGCGCCGCGGCGTGGCGGACCACCGTCGGCGGCAATGCGGTCAACAGCGCGCTGGTCCTGACGCAGCTCGGCCATCGGGTCGAGCTGTGCGCCGCGCTCGGTGACGACGCGCAGGCGGCGCTGGTGCGCCAGACTCTCGCCGCGGCCGGGGTCGGGACACGCTTCGTGCCTGCCGGCCAGGCCGGGCCGACGCCACGCTCCTATGTCCTGCTCAACCGCCAGACCGGCTCGCGCACCATCGTTCACCACCGCGGCATCGCGGAGCTCGGCGCGGACGCGCTCGCCGCGATTGACCTGGGCGACGCTGACTGGCTCCACCTCGAGGCGCGCGACGTCGCGCGCGAGCGGGGATGGCTCGCGCAGGTGCGCCGACGCTGGCCGGCGCTGCCGGTCTCGCTCGAGATCGAGAAGGACCGAGTGGAGGTCGACACGCTGCTCGCCCTGCCCGACCTGATCGTCGTCGCGCGCCGTCTGGCCAGCGCGCGTGGGGTCGGTGACGCCGCCGCGCTGCTCGGCCTCTGGCGCGCCGCCGGCGCGACCGGCGAGCTGG
>JBFYZW010000305.1:0-13623 GCA_041309305.1 Deltaproteobacteria bacterium
ACAGCGTCGGCCGGAGGCTCCGCGACGGGGGAGCGCCGGGCGGCTCACCGTCGGCCGGCGCGAACGAGGAGCTGAAGCGCGCCGCGGCCTCGCGGTGCCGCGCGCAGAGGCTGCTCCCTTCGACCGCTGGCGCGGCGCACAGACGACACGGTGGCCTCATCGGGTCGAATGTTAGGGCAAAACCGCAGGGCGGGGAAAGCCTCGCCGTGCGTGAAGGGGGGGCGGCCGCCGAGGGCCTTGTCGCCGGCGGAATCGCTGGACGTGGCCGTGTTATCAGATATGATAATACGGATGACCACCTTGAGCCGCACCTCGAAGCGCGTGCTCGAGTCCGCCGCCCGCCTGCAAGAGGTCGTGCCGGACGCGGTGCTCGTCGGCGGCTCCGCGGCGGCGTTGCACGCCGGGCATCGGGATTCGTTCGGCCACGATCACGTGCTTGGTGACCTGGTCGACCGGTACCAGGCGGTGCTCGAGGCCGTAGAGGCGACCGAAGGCTGGGCCACCTCGGTCCGTGCCTCGATGCCGCCGTTCACGATCATGGGACGCCTGGGCGGCGTCGAGGCCGGCCTTCGCCAACTGCGCCGCCGCCGGCCGCTCGAGACCTGCAGGGTCGAGCTGGGTGGAGGCAAGTCGGTGGTCGCGCCCACGGCCGAGGAGACGTTGCGCGTCAAGGCGTTCCTGGTCGTTCAACGCAACGTGGTCCGCGACGTCCTCGACGTCGTTGCGCTGGCCGAGCATCTCGGCCTCGACAACGCGAACGCGGTCCTCCGCGACATCGACCGCTTCTACGTCGATCGCTCCGGCGAGCGGATGTCGGTGCTCACGTCGCTCGTGATCGCGCTCGCCGATCCCAGGCCGCGCGACGTCGACGTGACCCGCGAGCTGCCGCGCTACAAACGGCTGAAGCAGCGCTACCAGCGCTGGAGCGCCGTCGTCGCGGTCTGTCGCTCCCTCGCGCTCAGCCTGAGCGGAGCGGCCTGATGGCAGTTACGTTCCGCAACGTCGACGCCTCGCCGACCGACAAGGTGCGCACCTGGCCCTACGAGGCGCTGGTCACGGTCATCGATCGGGGACTCGTGCCCGACTGGCAGCCGGTCTTTGCCGAGCTGCGACGGTCGCCCTGGGGTGAGGTCGCTCGGCGGGTCGAGCGCTACGTCTCCTACCGCGACCAGGACGGCGTCAGCGTGCTGTTCTCCCTCGCCATCCAACGGGCTCGCGCCGCGGTCGAGAACCAGGAGCGTGCGGACGTCGCCTCGCGCGTGCGCGCGGCTATCGCCCGATCGGGGCTGACGAACGCGGAGCTCGCCCGGTTGGTGGGCACCAGCGCCTCTCGGTTGAGCACCTACGCCAGGGGAAAGGTTGTCCCGTCAGCCGCGCTGCTGCTGCGCATCGAACGGGTCGCCGCAGACAAGCGGCGGTGAGCCCGCCTCCCGGCGACGAGCCATCGCGGCCGCGCAGACGACCGGCGCGCGGTCGTCTGCCGCGCGCTTCTCTGGTAGGGACCGGAGGACAGGGCCGACCACGGAGGTGGACGATGTACGACTTTCTGCTCAGCGACGAGGCCAAGCGGCTGCGCGACGAGGTGCGCGAGCTGGTGCGCAGCGTGCCGCGCGAGATGATTTTGGCGATGGACCGGGACGAGATCCGCTTCCCGAAGGAGTTCCTGCGCGAGGCCGGGCGGCGCAACCTGATGGGCTGCCGCTACCCGACCCAGTGGGGCGGCCGCGGGCTCGACTGGGTGACCACCTGCATGGTGATGGAGGAGGTCGGCACGCTCGGCTACATCTTCGCCTGCGTCTTCGGCGTCGGCGCCGAGCTGGTCTGCGACGCGATCATCCTGCACGGCACCGACGCGCAGAAGGAGAAGTACGTCCGGCCGCTGCTGCGCGGCGAGCTGTTCGCCGCCGAGTGCCTGACCGAGCCGCGCGGCGGCTCGGACTTCTTCGCCACGACGACCACCGCGGTGCGCGACGGCGACCACTTCCTGCTCAACGGGCAGAAGCGCTTCATCGTCGGCGCCGAGGGGGCGGACTACTTCCTCGTCTACGCGCGCACCGAGCCCGACCCCACGGTCCCGGGCGAGAAGGCGCTGACCTGCTTCGTGGTCGACCGCGGCCCGGGGGTCGAGGTCGAGTACCTCTACGGGCTGATGGGTTGCCGCGGCGGCGGCGCCGGTCGGCTCCGCTTCCGAAACGTGCGCGTGCCGGCGAGCAACATCGTCGGGGAGCTCAACGGCGCGGCGCGGGTGTTCGAGACCATGATGATCCCCGAGCGGCTCGGCACCGCGGCGATGACCATCGGCGCGGCGCGCCCGGCGCTCGAGGTGGCCACCCGCTACACCAGCAAGCGCAAGGCCTTCGGGCAGGTGATCAACCGCTTCCAGGGCGTGAGCTTCCAGGTCGCCGAGGCGGCGATCCTGCTCGACGCCTCGCGCTCGCTGGTCTACACCACCGCCCGCGCGGTCGACGCCGGCGCCGACGCGGCGACGATCCGCCGGCTGGTCAGCGAGACCAAGCGCTTCGTCACCGAGAGCTGTCAGAAGGCCGCGCACCACGCGATGCAGGTGATGGGCGGCATCGGCTACACCGACGTCTTCCCGCTCGAGCGCATCGTCCGCGATCTCGGCCTGGCCTCGATCTGGACCGGCACCAACGAGGTGATGAGCCTGATCGTCGCCCACGAGTGGTACCGGGCCCACAAGGGCGCGCCCCAGGTGCGCGACTTCGAGGCGCTGGCCAGGGAGGCCGAGGCGGCCGAGGAGAAGATCTACGACTGAGGCCCAAACGGGGGGGCGCGATTCGCGCACACCCCGTTTGCGTTTCTTCGTCGGGCGAGGCCGCTCTTTGGTGATCGGGAAGCGTGACCGTCCGTCTAGGGGCAGAAGCCCGAGGTGCAGCGGCAGTCGCCGCCCGAGGTCTGGCAGTCGTCGTAATAGCCCCACTCGCAGCAGAAGTTGGCCTCGACGTTGCAGTCGTCGAGGTCGTCGCAGGCGCCGAAGTTAGTGGCAGGAGAGGTCGTCGAGCCGGTCACGCACTGGAAGGTCGAGGCGCGGCAGAAGCTGCCCAGGCCACAATCGGCGTCGTCGGCGCAGCAGTGGACGCCACCGCTGAAGGCGACCAGGCCGCCAGTGCCGCCCCGGCTGTTCGGGTTCTCGCCCGGGCAGCAGCGGCCGATCTCGCTCGGGCCGTGGGCGCTGGTGTCGCAGTTGCCGCTCTCGCAGTCGCCGTCGGCGCTGCAGCCGGTGGCGCCGTCGGCGAGCAGCGCCGGCGAGGCGCAGCTGCCGTCGCCGCGACACGACTGTGGCGCAACACAGCCGCCGAGCACGTCCTCGAGGTCGGCGTCGAGGTTGCCGTCGCAGAAGTCGTCGCTGTCGTTGTTGAACTGGCAGGGGCAGTCGTTCTGGTTGCAGCGCCGGCTCGAGCAGGTGGCGTCGACGCACTCGCAGTGGTCGGAGACGCACTGCGCGTCGAGCGTGCACGGCTGATCGTCGAGGAGGCGGCAGGCGCCCGCCGAGCAGACCGAGTCGCCGTCGCACTCCTCGGGGTCGGCGACGTCGTCGTCGAGGTCGGTGGTCGTGCAGTCGCCGGCGCCGCTGGCGAGGTGGCAGGTGCCGCAATCGGCGGCGGCGCAGACCCGGGTGGTGCAGGCCGCGTCGGCGCACTCGCAGGCGAGCGTCGAGCACTCGGCGTTGAAGCTGCACGGGTCGCCCTTGACCAACGGCGCCTCGCAGGTGTTGTTGGCCAGACACTGCAGGCTGCCCAGGCAGTGCTCCGGTGCGCTGCAGCTGGTGCGGCAGCTCAAGCCGTCGGCGGCGCAAGCGTAGCCGTTGCAGCTCACGCCGATCGGGTCGGGCGCCGGGCAGAGGCCCTCGGCGCCGCAGGTGCGGGCCGAGAGGACGAAGCCGTTGGTGCACACCGCCGGCTCGCAGGTGACCGCCGGCTGAGCGGTGTAGACGCAGCTGCCGCGTCGGCAGTCGGCGACGAAGCAGATCGCGTAGGCGGTCGGCGGCGTGGTGCACTCCGCCAGCGTGTCGCACTCGGGGTCAGCCGGCGGGACGCACAGCCCGTTCGCCCCGCAGACCCAAAGCCCCGGCGGACAGTCGTCGTCGGTGCGGCACAGCTCGAGGCAGACGCCGTCGTGGCAGTACTGCCCCTGATCGCAGTCCTCGTTGTCGTCGCAGCTGCCGCTGCCCGGCTTGGGGTTGCCGGTGCAGGCGGCGAGGGCGAGGGCAACGAGAGCGAAGAGAGGAGTCGAGTTGGTCACGAGCGCCTCCGCGACGGGGATGCCAGAAGGGTAGCCGGAAGGACCGGGCCCGACAAGCGCGTCGAGAGGACTCAGGCCAGCCGGACGACCTTCTGGCCGAAGAGCTGGTCGACGCGGACGAGCAGCTCGTCGGTCGGGTTGACCTTGAGCGTCTCGGGCAGGGCGATGACGGTCTCGAACACGTTCGGGTCGGTGATGGTCAGACGCGTCGGCACATCGCCGCGGTTGGCGACCAACAGCTCCTTGAGCCGCTCGAGCTTGTCGTTCGACAGCGCGTAGACCGGGATGGCGAGCTCGACCCGGCGGGTGCGCGCGGCGCGCACCTCCGAGAGCCGGTCGACCGCGGCGGCGCGCAGCTTGACGATCGTGCCGTTCTCGTCCCCCTCGACCATCGGCGTGCCACGGATGAGCACCGGCTCGTCGCTCTTCAACGCGCCCTCCGCCTGGGCGAAGACCTTGCTGAACACGAGCACCTCGACGTGCCCGCGTAGATCCTCGAGCGTGACGAAGGCCATCCGGCCGCTGCCGTCCTTGAGCGGCCGCTCGCGCAGCGCGGTGATCACGCCGGCCAGGGTGACCTCCTGGAAGCGGTTGCCGCGCCCGTCGGAGAGGCCGGCCAGCTGCGCGGTGGTGCAGCTGGCCAGGCGGCCGAGGTCCTGCGCGTAGCCGTCGAGCGGGTGACCGGAGACGTAGAAGCCGAGCGCCTCCTTCTCGGCCGCGAGGCGCTCCTTGGTCAGCCACTCGGGGATCTCCGGGTAGGTCTCGCTCGCGGTCGACGGCGGCGGCGTAGCGGCGGCGCGGGTCTTGGCGAAGGCGGCGAACAGGTTGGTCTGCCCCGAGGCGCGGTCCTTCTGGGTCACCTGCGCCGCCTCGAGCACGCGGTCGAGGACGTTGAACAGCTGAGCGCGCGGCCGGGCGAAGCAGTCGAAGCAGCCGCTCTTGACCAGCGACTCCATCACCTTGCGGTTCAGGCGCTTGAGGTCGACCCGCTCGGCGAAGCCGTACAGGGAGCGGAAGGGCCCGTCCTTGCGGCTCTCGACGATCGACTCGATCGCCGCGTCGCCGACCCCCTTGACCGCGCCGAGGCCGAAGAGGATGCGGCCCTTGCCCGCCTCGTCGCGCACGACCGAGAAGTCACGCTCGGAGAGGTTGATGTCGGGCGGCAGAATCTCGATGCCGTGCTCGCGGGCGCTCTGGATGTACTTGACGACGTTGTCCTGGTTGCTCATCTCGGTGGAGAGCAGCGCGGCCATGAACTCGACCGGGTAGTAGGTCTTGAGGAAGGCGGTCTGGTAGCTGATCACCGCGTAGGCGGCCGAGTGGGACTTGTTGAACGCGTAGCCGGCGAACTTCTCGATCAGCTCGAACAGCTCGGTGGCCGGCTTCTCCTGCCAGCCGCTGTGCTCGACCGCGCCACGGACGAACTTGCCCTTCAGCTCGGCCATCACGTCGGCCTTCTTCTTGCCCATCGCCTTTCTGAGCTTGTCGGCCTGGCCCATCGTGAAGCCGGACAGCTCGACCGCGATGCGCATCACCTGTTCCTGGTAGACGATGACGCCGTAGGTGGTCTGCAGCACCGGCTCGCACTTCGGGTGCGGGTAGGCGACCTTCTTCTTGCCGTGCTTGCGCGCGATGTAGTCCTCGACCATGCCGGCGTCGAGCGGCCCCGGGCGGTAGAGGGCGACGCCGGCGACGATGTCCTCGAAGCGGTCGGGCTTGAGCTTCTTGAGCATCTCCTTGAAGCCGCTCGACTCGAGTTGGAAGACGCCGTCGGTGTCGGCGTTGGCGATCAGGTTGTAGACCCGGGTGTCGTCGAGCGGGATGGTGGTGATGTCGAAGTCGCGGTTCGGGCCGAGGGGCCCGGCGTCGGTGCGGCGGCGGATGTGGCGCACGGCGTTGGCGATGACCGTCAGCGTCTTGAGACCGAGGAAGTCGAACTTGACCAGGCCGGCCTCCTCGACCTCCTCCTTGGCGAACTGGGTGACCAGCTCGCCGTCCTTGCCCCGGCAGACCGGGACGTAGTCCCACAGCGGCTTGTCGCCGATGACCACGCCCGCCGCGTGGATGCCGGTCTGGCGGTTGAGCCCCTCGAGGGCGCGGGCGATGCTGATCACCTCCTTGTAGACCGGCTTCTCCTCCTGGATGGTGCGCAGCTTCGGCTCGAGCTCGAGCGCCTGGTCGATGGTGACCTTCTTGCCGTCGATGAGGCCGGGGATGAGCTTGGTCAGCTCGTTGACCTCGGCGAACGGCAGCTCCAGCGCCCGACCGACGTCTTTGATCACGCTCTTGGCCGACAGCTGCGAGTAGGTGACGATCTGGCCGACGTTCTCGGCGCCGTACTTCTGGGTCACGTACTGGATCACCTCACCGCGGCGATCCTGGCAGAAGTCGATGTCGAAGTCGGGCATCGAGACGCGCTCGGGGTTGAGGAAGCGCTCGAAGATCAGGTCGTAGGGGATCGGGTCGAGGTCGGTGATGCGCAAGCTCCAGGCGACCAGCGAGCCGGCGCCCGAGCCGCGGCCGGGGCCGACCGGGATGCCTTGCTCCTTGGCGTGGCGGATGAAGTCCCAGACGATCAGGAAGTAGCCGGGGAACTGCATCCGCTTGATCACGTCGAGCTCGTAGGCGAGCCGCTCGGCGTAGTGCGTTTCGTCGATCGGGTAGTGGGCCTCGCGGATGCGCTGGCGCAGCCCGTCGCGCGCGACGTTCTCGAGGTGGGCGCCGAGGTCGAGCCCGTCGGGGACCTGGTAGTGGGGCAGGTAGGTCTTGCCCAGCTCGAGCTCGACGTTGCAGTCGGCGGCGATGCGCAGGCTGTTCTCGAGCGCCTGCGGCGCGACCTTGCCGAACGACTGCCACATCTCCTCGGGGCTCTTGACGTACAGCTTGTTCGAGTGCTGCGTGCGGCCGCGGAACTCGGCGAGCGAGCGGCCCTGCTGGATGCACATCAAGACTTCGTGGGCGGCGGCGTCCTCGGGCTTGAGGTAGTGCGCGTCGGCGGTGGCGACCAGCGGCAGGTCGAGCCGCTCGGCGAGCTCGAGCAGCATCTCGTTGGCCGGGCCCTGCTCGGCGTAGCCGTTGTCCTGCAGCTCGAGGAAGAAGTGCCCGGGGGCGAAGATCTCCTTGAACTCGGCGGCGGCGGCGGCCGCCGCCTCCTTGCCCTCGCGCAGAAACGGCTTGTTGACCACGCCGCCGAGGCAGGCCGACAGGCCGTAGAGCCCCGCGGCGTGGCGGCGGAGGATCTCCTTGTCGATGCGCGGGTTGTAGTAGAAGCCCTCAAGGAAGCCGATCGAGATCAGGCGCTTGAGGTTCTTGTAGCCCTCGTCGTTCTTGGCCAGGAGGATCAGGTGCGCCGCGTCGCGCGCGCTGCGGTCGTGGCGGTCCTTGCCCGCGACGTAGGCCTCGCAGCCGATGATCGGCTTGACGCCGCGCTTCTTGGCCTTCTTGAAGAAGTCGACCGCGCCGTACATGTTGCCGTGGTCGGTGACCGCCACGGTGTCCATGCCCAGCTCCTGGACGCGCGGCATCAGGTCCTTGAGCCGGATGGCGCCGTCGAGCAACGAGTACTGCGAGTGCAGGTGCAGATGAACAAACCCAGCGTCGCTCATGGGTCGCGCATCCCTCGGGGGGGCCTCGGCGGCCCCGGTGGTTCAGGCAAGAGGGTGCACCTTGCCATGCCGCCCTGACAAGATCGGCCCGCGAGGCAAAGGGCTTGACTTTTCCGGCCACTCGGACCGTGGTCAGAGCTGGCAGGTCCCCCAGGTGGAGGTGCGGTTGTAGACCGCGCCGACGTTCCACGGGTAGGCGTGCTGGGTGGCGTGGTCGTTGAGGTCGTCCTCGTCGATCGTGAAGCTGAAGCCAATCGTCCGCGGCTCGTCGAGCTCCGCGATCCCGAGCGTGGCGAGCGGTACGAACAGCTCGAGCTGCCAGCCCTCGTCGAGGTCGGTCTCGACGTTCAACGTACCGCGGACGAGCATCTGGTAGGCGACCGCGGGCGACGGCGTCCAGGCGGGGTAGGAGGACGCTGCGCCGTCGCCGCGGCCGAAGCGGGTCTGGCCGTCGGCGGTGATGATCAGCTGGTGGTCGTCCGGATCGGGGGTCTGGTCGTCGTCGCGGTCGAAGTCGACGTCGAAGAAGATCTCCAGCGCGTCGTTGGTCCACGGCCACTCCTCGCCGGAGAGCGGATCGGCGTGGACGTAGGCGTCGTCGATGGCGAAGAAGAGGTAGAGCGTTGCACTGTCACGCGCGACGCGGACGTAGCCGCTGACCGCCGGGTCGAGTCCGCCACTCTCGTTGCGCGTCTGGGCGAACGAGAACGGGATGGTCGCCGTCCCCAGCCAGCCGGGGTCGTCGTCGTCGCCGTCGAGCGTGAACGACGGGCCGCCGCCGCCGGGCTCCGGGAGCGGCAGCGCGTTGACGCTCGTCCGGTCGGGGACGACCGCGACCACCGCCTGGCGCACGTGGCCCGGCAGACCGGCGCGGGCGACGAAGACGCCGTAGTAGGAGAGCTCGCCGAGGCTCAGATCCTGGTCGGCGAAATGGGTCGACGACACGGTCGCGGCGTCGACGCCCTCGGCGAGCGTGCTTGGCGCGGTCGCGGCGCGCCGGACGCGGACCTCGCGCACCGGGCAGCGGTCGGGGCGCCACTCCCACTGGCTGTTCATCCGCGGCGGGAGATCCATCGTCACGGTCGATAACCGGAGCAGCTCGGGCAGCGGGCGCAGGGCGAAGGTCGTGCTCTCGCTCCAGTCGGAGGCGCAGCCGTCGAGCGCGGTGCGGATCCGCCAGCGGTAGCCCTCGCCGAGCGGCAGGTCGCTCACCGTCGCGCCGGCCGGCGTCTCGCCGGTCGGCGGCCGCCAGGCGCTCAGGTCCCAGAGCTCGACCGTGTGGGTCGCGCCGGGTTGGGCGGTGTAGGTCACGCTGGCGGCCGCGCCCGGGCACAGGTCGCCGACGCCCTCGAGCGCCGGGTTGGTCGGCAGCGGGCGCACGGCGAACACGACGCTCTCGACCCAGTCGCCGGTCAGGGCCTGGTGGAAGGCGCGCACCCGCCAGCGGTAGTCGGCGCCGGCCGGCAACGCGGCGACGGTCGCGCGCGACGCGGTCACCTCATCGGCCGCGACCCAGCTGCCGTCGCGCAGTAGCTCGGCCGCGTAGCTCAGCCCCGGGATCGGGGCCCAGCTCACCTGCGCCGGCGCGCCGGCGCACAGGTCACCGACCCCGGAGAGGATCGGCGCCGACGGGGGCGGTGGCGGCCCGCAGGCGCTCCACTGCCCGGTGCTGCAGACGCGACAGCCGAGCGCGCAGGCCGTGTCGCCGAAGCGGCACTCGAGCAGCCGGCCCTCGTCCTGGCACGGGTCGCCGGCGCCGACGCAGCGGTCGACCGCGAAGTCGCAGGTGAAGCCCTCGACGCAGGCGCCACCGGCGCTGCACGGGCGGTCGTGGAGGTCGATGCCGGCGACCCGGCATGCCCCGCCGCCGGCGAGACACGCGACGAGGCCCGGGCCGAGCAGCTGCCGCCATCCGTGCACGCGCCCCTCCTCACCTCTCGTGCTCCAGGATAGCGGGCCGCCGCCGCGGTTTCAACGCGAGGTGGGCGGGGCAGACAACCACCGGCCGTGGCGGACCGATAACCGATCGGTTATGGGGTGAGGAGTGGACGGAGGCGCCGATGGGTAGAGTCGTGACCTGGCCAGTGCTGGCCTGCGCGCTCGGGCTGTGCGCCTGTGGCGCGCCGCGCGGCGCGGGGCCGGATAAACCTGCCGGCGGCGACGTGGACGGCGACGCGCAGGCCGGCGACGCGCTGCCGCCCGGCGACTGGGCCGGGTGCACCCCCGACTTTCTCACCGCGCAAGGCCAGAGCCAGCCGGCGGCGCTGATCGTCACCTCGACGGCGCTGGCTGCCGCGTTCGGCGAGCTGGCCGAGCTGCACACGTCGCTCGGCGTCGTCACCGAGGTGATCACCCTGACCGAGATCTGCCAGCAGGTGACCTGCAACGACAGCGATCCGGCGAGCGACACCGCCAAGGCCGTGAAGGCCAACCTCGCGCCGCGGCCGGGCCTCCGCTACGTCATCCTCGGCGGCGACCACGAGATTGTCCCGGCGCGCTCGGTCTACGACGCGTACAGCAACCCGTTCCTCCCCTCGTTCACCTACGAGGGGGACTTCTACACCGACTACTACTACGCCGACCTGTCGCAGTGGGACGCCGACGGCGACGGCACCTACGCCGAGGACGGGGTCGATTCGCCCGATTACCTGCCCGAGCTGGCGGTGGCGCGCATCCCGGCCGGCAGCGTCGCCGAGGTCGACGGCTACGTCGCCAAGGTGAAGGCCTACCTCGGCGCCTACCCGCTGGCGCGCGCCGACCGGGCGCTGCTCGTCTCCGACGTCGCCGTCAGCTACTACGCGATCGACATCGACAGCGCCCATTACCTCGAGGGCGAAGGGCGATCGCTGGACCTGCTGCCGGCAGGCTTCACCGTCGACAAGCTCTACGCCACGTCGATGACCCCCGATACCGCGGCGCCGCGCCTGAGCTGGTCGGCGCTCTCGGCCGCGTTCGCCGCCGGCTACAACCTGGTGGTGCACAACGGTCACGGCAGCGAGGGGACGGCGATCTACACCCCGGACGACGACCTGACGGTCGCGCGCATCGACGCGCTGACCAACGCCACCCGGCCGATCCTGCTCTCCTGCGCCTGCCAGGCCGGCGCGTTCAACGAGCCGGACGAGCAGCTGAGCACCGACTCGGCCGGCGAGCGGTTGGTGCTCAACCCGACCGGTGGGGCGATCGCCTACCTGGGCAACACCACCGTCGGCCTGGGCCTGGCCGGCGGGTCGCAGCTGATCGACGAGCTGCTCCGTCACGTGCGCAGCAACCCCGAGGCGCGGCTCGGTGACGCGCTGTTCGCCGCGCACACGCTGATGCCCGAGAGCGACGACTTCGAGGTGCCGTACGTCGGCGTCGAGGTGCCGGTGGTCGACCAGGAGAGCTACGCGTGGACGCAGAAGTCGGCGGTGCTGCTCGGCGATCCGCTGCTGCCGGTGTGGAGCGTACCGCTCGCCGCGGCGCCGGTGCTGAGCGTCAGCGCGACGCCTTTGTGCCTGGGTACCCGCCTGACCTTCACCGTCGCGCCGGCGGTCGCCGGCACGCTGCGCTTCGTTGCCGGCGCGTCGCGCTACCAGGTGAGCGTCAGCGGTGCGACCACCGTGGTCGAGATCCGCGAGCGACCGGTGAGCGTCCGCGCCGGCTTCGTCGCCCCCGGCCGGCTGCGCGCCTTCGGCACGTTCACGCTCTGACACCCGGGGGCCGCCCGCGCGGCGTAGCGGAGACGAGCGCGGCCAGTCGCGCCTCGCTGACGTCGTAGCGGGCGAGCAGCGGCAGGCTGGCGGCGAAGAGCAGCGCCGGCGAGAGCGACAGCATCAAGCGGATGGCCCAGACGGCGCCGGCCGGTTGGTGGACCTGTTCGCCGGCGTGGCGCTCGACGAAGCCGCCGAGCTCGAGGGCGACGCCGACCCAGAGGGCGCCGACGGCGAAGCCGATCTTCTCGACCGCGATGAACGCGCCGGTGAACACCCCGTCGCGGCGCAGCCCCGAGCGGGCGTGGTCGAGCTCGATGGTGTCGGGGAGCATCGCGAAGGGGAAGAGCTGCAGCGCGCCGTAGAGCAGGCCGAAGAGCGCCACCTGACCGTAGAGCAGCGGCAAACGGGTGGCGTCGGCGAAGGCGAGCGAGGCGCAGATGAGCGCCGCGCCGAGCGTGGCGATCCGGTAGGCGCGTTGCTTGCCGATGCGCCGCGAGACCAGGACCCACAGGGGCATCGCGACGACGGTGGGGAGGATGAGCAGCACGAACAGCAGGGTCAACGTCAGGTTGCCAGCCCCCAGATGGTGGGCGACGAAGTAGGGGAGCGCCGCGAGCACACCGCCGAGGCCGATGAGCTGCAACAGGTAGCTGGCGGCGAGGATCAAGAACGGGCGGTTGCCCGAGGCGATGCGCAGCCGCTCCCGCCAGCCGAGCGCCAGCGGTGGCCCGTCGCGCAGCGCCGCGCGGCGGGTGCCGTAGAAGGTGACCAGCATTGCGCCCATGCATACGAGCGCCAACACCGCGGCCATCAGCCGGTAGCCGAAGCGACCGCCGCCGCCCAGCTCGACCAGCGCCGGGGCGGCGGCGCCGCCGAGCAGCGTCCCGGCGGCGACGAAGGCGATGCGGTAGGAGATGAGGCTGGTGCGCGCGTGGTAGTCCTGGGTCATCTCGCCCGGCATCGCGACGTAGGGGATCTGGAAGGTCGCGTAGGCGGTGGCGGCGAGCATGAACAGCGCCAGCACGTAGGCGAAGGTCGCGGCGGGCGTGGCGAAGTGCGGCACAGCGAAGAGCAGGTAGAAGGCGATCGGCAGCGCGAGCGCGCCGGCGAGCAAGAACGGCCGTCGGCGGCCCCACGGCGAGCGCGTGCTGTCGGACAGGTGACCGATCACCGGGTCGGCGAGGATGTCCCAGGCCTTGGGGACGAAGACCGCCCAGGCGGCCAGGCCGGCGCTGATGGCCAGGGTGTCGGTCAGGAAGTAGAGGAGCAGCAGCCCGGGCAGCACGCTGAACAGCGCGGTGCCGAGCGACCCGGCGCCGTAGGCGAGCGCCAGCGAGGTCGGCAGCTTGGTCCCGGTCGCGCTCATCGTGCGCGCTCAGCGCAGCCGCAGCGTGCCGGCGGCCGTCCGCTCGAGCTCGGCCCAGTCGGAGAGCATCGGCACCAGCTCGCCGCGTAGCCAGAGCGGATACTGGTCGCCGTAGTGGGGCGAGCCCGGCCAACCGGACGCGCCGGTGCTCGACACCCAGGCGCCGTGGTGCGGGTCGCCGAGGTCGATGAGCCAGCGCGCCGACGGCCCGGCCATCGGCGCGAACGGGTGCTCCGCGTGTCCGAGGTCGAGGTGCTCCTTCCAGATCGAGTCTGGCCCGCCGAAGGCCGGCGCCTCGGGCAGGTTGAACAGCGCCGCCAGCGCCTCACGGCCGCCGAACAGGTGGCGCAGCCGGTAGGCGTGCAGCGTCCCCCAGCGCCAGCCGGCCGGGTCGGCGCCGTGGTGCTCGCCGAGCCACCCGACCGCGCGGCGGAAGGCGGCGCGGACGATGTCGGCGCGCGTCTCGACCGCCTCGCTGCGCCGGTCGTCCCACACCGGGTTGTCGGCGTTGGCCAGCCAATCGTCGATCGGCGAGGTGGCGTAGCGCTGTGAGAGGAAGAACGCGGTCAGGCGCGGAGTCAGCTCGTCCTCGAGCGCGAGCCGGGCCGCCTCGCGGTAGGTGACGAAGAAGACCGCCGCCGCCGGGCCCTCGGCGGTGCCGTCGAAGTCCCACGCGGCGAGCGCGGCGCGGGCG